>NZ_JAPUEW010000098.1:0-34296 GCF_027492335.1 Klebsiella sp.
TGAAAAATCGGAACTCTCAAAAAGTGCGTGGAACTAAAGCTGGGATACTTACACTGCCACTGGCGGATTTCAGCGGCATCGAAAACCACCAGTCGGGAAGAGAGGTGGACGGGGCGGGGAAAGTCGGTGTTTTTAATCAGGCGGTAAACCGACGATTCACTCATCGCCAGAAACTGGACCACCTGCCGCATACGCACATTGCCGCTTTCGGGAAAAGCATCGTTATTGTCAGCACGGGTTTTCATGATTGCACCTCACGGGAACAGAGTATCGGAGCGGTTATAGCGCGGAACGGGGAGGGGAGGTATAGGTCCGGGTGAAAAATGGGAATCCGGATAAAAAATAATTAGTCCGAGAAGAATTAATTGGCTGTCAAAATCAATAGAATTTAGTTAACTTACTGAAATTGAGAGTTTTAATTCCTATGATTCTTATTGGGAGTTGATGTTCAGAGGGTAACGGATGGCAATGCACTACTACAAAAACTCCATTAACGTTAAGCTAAAAGCTAAATCATTGATAAAAACTTGATAATGAGAATGTCGTGAATTAGTTAGCAGCACAAATAGGTCTCTATCTGTGCTACAATTTCAAGTTAAAGGAAATATCAAGATGAATATATTTTGTTTGCTCCAGTCAGTTTTCCATCGTCGTAAGAAAAAAAACCACTGAATTCTATACGACCATACTGGTGAGTTGAACTTAAGGACCCACCGATAACACCTTTTTCACCAAGAAGCGTCCACACTATTTCTAGATTATTTTCATTCAACATTTTTAAGAACGGCTCTTTCTTAATTAACAAATGTGCTTTTGAGTTATTTAAAGCTTCAGTGGCGAAACAAACTATACTTCCATATTTATCCTCATAACTACCTTCATATTTACCATCTTTGAGGCCCATCTTGTCGAAAATTAAACTGGTTGGTTTGAGGAAACTTAAAGTATCTGTTTTTGATTTATCGAACTCTTCTTCCCATAAATAATTGATCGATGTGACGCTTACATCAGCAATTTTAGCTCCAGAATCTTGATCTGTTACAGAACTCCAATCTAAACTGCCATAATAATCTGATTTAAAATAATGGAATGCTTCAGACCAATAATACTCTCTATTAAATAATTGATACCTATTGCTTCCTTCTGGCATCCACCTGCCCATGTAGTGTTGGTTTTCTGCCCAATTTTTAAGAGCATTTAATTCTGTTGTTCTAACTAAATATCCTCTGATTTGACACCAAACTTCCTTTCGAGGATGCCCCCACTCTTCATTACCGATAGTTTTAGGTTCTTTCCATGAGGGATAGCTTTCTAATATCAACCATTCAGTACCATTGTTGTCATTGACTTCAATCAGTCCATATGGATTACTTATCGTGGAAGGATTGCTAACCCATTCTTGAAAAGTACAATCCCAATCAAATACTTCTTTAGTATCCCACCACATTTCTTGTTGGGTTAACTCTTTTGTTCCTGTATTTTTGATTAAAATGGTTGGATCTATATCTCTTACATATGGATCCCAAGGTCCTTGATAAGGATTTTCTTTGCGTTCATCTCCATACCCATCAAAACGAATAAAATTATCAGAAAGCATTGCTATATATTCATAGTAAGAAATCCATTGATATTTTTTCCCAATTCGCTCTTGTAACGATTCTCTTCTTCCGCGCCCAGAGCCTACCTGCTTATCAAAATCACCATGAAGTTTTGGATCCCAACCAAGGTTAATAACACGATTAAAAATCATGCGTTCAGCAATTCTTAGATCAAAATATTTATCGGTTTCGAGCAGATTATTATTGTGATCTAAATATTTTTCTATGTCTCTTTCAAATGTAGCTAACAAGTCCTCTGACAATGATTTCTTGAACACGGATTTATGGGAAAGAACTTCCTCCTCACTCTTTCTACCTATTGCTACACCATATTTAATAAGTGTATTACCGAATGAAATGCTTTTATAATTTTTATCGTAAATAATAGGGTCTGTAGAGTCGTAGAGCGCTTTTTGTTCGTCTGACAATTGACCTAGAAAATCGTTAAAAATTTTTTTGCGATTAATAGGAGTTTCACCAAATTTACAACCAGACCAATTTGAGTGATTATGATTTGTTCCAATAGTATATCTAGAAAAATCTCCTCCACCCATTATGGATCCCCAAAGTGACCAATACCCATCCTTTTTATAAAGTGATTGAAGTTCTTCTTTGGTTGGTATATTTTCAGGCCATTTACTTTTGTATGGCGGCTTAGTTTTGGATAGGTCGAGTCCTTCCGGTATCAATTGAAGATGTGAAACATACTCTATAATCTCTCTCGCATAGTCTCGTAATAGAATATGTGGATACACATATTTAGGTTGAAACACTTTGGCAAAAACTGTCTCTGCCAATTGACTTAGCTTATTATGATTCTTTGTTCGCAATGTGCAACCTAGGGCTACAGCAAACACTCTCTCCCAAACATATGGATCATTTATCCCATCGAATTTATTGATTATCCTAATTAAAACGGAGATACGTTCCTCTAACAAATTAACCAATGCTTTAGTTGTACAATCTCTTAGCTCTCTATTAGTTGAAGTTAAAAACCAGCATAGAGTGGTTGCAACTAACTCTATCGAATCATCTGATATATAGCTTTTATCAGTCCCACTCCATGCCCAGTCAATCAAATTTTTAAATGCTGAGTCTTCACTATATCTATATTTTAACGCAGTAGTCCAAAAGGCATCTCGATTTGGTAAAGAATGCTGTAATAGCCAGTTATGTAAGAAATTAGCATTGAAAGGATGTTCTTCTAATCCAGAAATAGATATTAGCGTCTCAAGAAAATGACTAAAACTATTATCGAAACCGAGTACTTGCTTGTTTACAAAAGGCTTAATTTTTTCAAAATCAATTGCTGCGGAATCCCTCCAAACTAAGCTATCGATAAAAGCAGTCACTAAATTATAATTGTCACTGTAATTAGGCAGTAATTCATAAATTTCTTTTCCATATTTTTCTGGTGATTGAATAGATAAAGCCTCAATGATTCCTTGATTGCGATAAAAACTGTATTCATCATTGAAGTATTTTTGAAGAGAACCTCCTGTTTTAAATTCATCTTCAATATTATCAACACCATTTAATAAATAGTTAACTGTTAAATGATCATCAAATCTTTCAAAGGATATATAAACGACCTCTTCAACAGAGTTGTCTTCATTGCGAACGATACCTTTGGTCAGTATTCCTTCATCTATCATAGAGCTGAGAAATGTTTTATCGTTCACATAGTCTTTAACAACAGACTGGACAGCTGTATGAGCATCCTTAAGAGCAATACTATTTCTGCCATTAGCTAGTTTAACTTTAATTAATTTATTGAGAGCATCACTAACTAATGGGAAACTAGGATCGAAATTATATCTTTTGTGAGAGGATAGTGACTTATTTACGCCTTCAACAAAAAAACTTAAGATCTTAGAAATCCCATGAAATCCTACAGGGACTTTTGTCAGACCACTTTTCTTTATCCCCTCGCATAGTAACTTAAGAAATAAAGGGTTTTTAAACTCTGGATTTAAATTAGGTGATGATGGTCTTTCTATATTATAATTATCATAAAATAAGTTAACAGCTTCCATCTCTTTATTCTTAAAACCCAAGTGTTCATAAATTTCAAAATTATTACGAGAGATCCGTTCGTTTGAGATAGTAATATCTTTATATGTTGATCTGACTGATATTATAAGGCCAAGCCATTTAAAACTTCTTATTTCATCAACGAAGCTATTGATGTTATCTTCCCAAAAAATGTTACCATTCCCTTCATTTATTGCATCAATAAATATCAGGAATCTTTTCCCTTGTTTTTCACCATAGAGATTTAGCTTTTCAAGAAATTCTGAGGATACAGTGTTTAGCTGTAGCCTTTTTAAAATTTGCACCCAAGGGGATTCATCAGTTGTAAGTTGCTGCCCTAATAAAAATAGAGATGGATATCCTGTTTGAATTCTTGATTCGATGATATCAGCAAGCAAATGAGACTTACCAATCCCAGCTTCTCCTTCAAGGAGCAGAAATGGGTTATTCGATAATTTTACCGTTATAGAATTGAGAAATATATATAAAGTGTCACACTCATAATAAAATTCTCTTAAGTCTCTCAAAATTGATGAATACTTATCGCTAAAACTTGTTGTCTTATCCGGATTTTCCTTTTCCTCGATTTTCCATAGTGTCGACTCCGCCTCAGAAATGTATTTTTGACAATTTGAGATATATTCATTAAATTTATTGATTGGAATGCTTTTGGATTCGTGAAAATCAATTTTTAGAAACAGAATTGAGGTGTCTGTTAAGGCTTTAGAAATCAAAGCTAACTGCTCACGTATTTCATCGCAGTTTCGAAGATTGTTTCCTTTGATCAAGAAATTATCGATATGTTCGTAAAATATTTTGGAAAATTTGTTAGTTTTCCCAAGCCCTTCGAAGATATCTGCGATCTCTAATTTTAAATTTAGTTCGGGTGTGTAACGTCCTCCTAAATCAGCTATAGCTTCTCTATTTTTATTATTTAACCAATTATCGTTTAAGTGAAAAGTAAATTTTTCATCAAATGATTGCAGCAACAGTTTTATCTGAATGATCTCATTGCTTACATCGAATATCTTATCTTTATAAGTCTCCTCAATGTGGAGTTTTTTTAATTCTTTACAGTTGTTTATTTTTAGTAAAAAAATTTTATAGAAAGTTTCAAGTTGTTCTTGAGTTGGTGGGATGACATTTGGATATTCACTGAATTTTTGCAACAAATAATTTTTATCTGGTAATTCTTTGAATAAAATATGCTCATTCAATGTTTCAAACAATAGTTGAGATTGGTAAAATGGAATTTTTATACTATCGATGGGGAATTTTTTTTCGAATTCAATAGCCGTTTCTTCAATTATTCTATAGAGCTGGTTAACATAGTTGTTTTTGGGGAATAATTTCTTTTTTAACCATCCGTAACCTTCTTCTGCAATGAACTGATCAATAAATTTTGTTGCGACATAAATTGATACTGTTGTAACTGATATTGGATCCATACTCAACTACCCCTCAATTTTTTGATGATATCCATGTCTTCTAATATGGGTTGAACCCCACAAGAGAAAAGTATTTCTAAAGTTCCTCTGCGAATCTCAGCATAGTATAAGAAGTTAAGATTTCCTTCTTCAAATTTCAGTCCCTGTTCAAGAAGTATATACCTACTTCTCCTTCTCTCGTCCCATTTTCAACACCTCATAAAACGTCCCTCGCCCAAGCCCGTCTGACGGCAATTCCCGCTCCTGCGCTAGCGCTCTCAGCTTTCGAAGTATCCTATCCGAAGCCGGTTTATCAGACGTCCCATAACGCCCGTCAGTCTCCTCAACCAGAAGCTGAACCAGTAGCCAGCAGAGCCTGGCAGTATTCTCCCGCGCTTTGTCGCGTTTATGCATCCCACGCTGGGAAGGTTGTGCTGAAGTAGTGAGATCTGATAGCGCGTCGTCACCGAGCGTCTTCAGCCACTTGCGGCCACGGCTGTTGCGTGACAGTTTCATCACCGCCTTCAGGCTGCGGGCCTTAATTTCTGGCGGCGTCAGTTCGTCATCAATAAGCCGCCAGGCCAGCGCGAACATCTCATCGGCATAGAACATGCGTTTATTAGCCGGGGCGCTGACCATGCCTGTAGCTTTGATGGTGCGGCTGATGGCGTCGTGCAGGATACGGTAATTTTCCTGATGTTCTTCCGGCAGGGCGTTTGCCGGTTGGGAAGCATCGAGGCCGAGAAGCAGAAGGGCGAGATGCCGCGCTTCCAGCAGCGGCATATCACATTCCCGTTCAAACAGATTCTGACGAATGGGGCTAGCCACATTATTCTCCTTCCACGATCCGCAGCGGTTCTTCTTCACCGAGCAATGCCTGCCGTCTGGCGGCATCAACGTAGTTTCCCCACCACTGCATCAGAGGTCGCCTTTGTTCCAGATAGTCGCTGCGGTTGTAGGCCGCTTCGATCTCGTCTTCTTTCTGGTGTGCCAGCGCAGATTCCAGAACTTCACGGGGAAAATGACCTGCTCCCGCCGTTCTGGCGATGCTGCGCATGCCGTGGGCGACCAGCTCACCGCCGAACCCCATACGGATAAGCGCGGCGTTCGCGGTCTGCTGGTGCATGTGCTCCAGCGGTTTGCGGATGCTGGGGAAGACCCAAGGGCGATGGCGGCTGACGGGCTCCATGATCTGAAGAACGCGCAGCGCCTGTTTGCTGAGCGGCACCATGTGCGAACGATTCATCTTCATAAAGGTATCGGGGATGCTCCATTCCGCTTTTTTCATATCGATGTCGCACCAGCGCGCGCTGACGGCTTCGCCGGGGCGAACCCAGGTCAGTAGCTCCCATTCGATAAGGCAGCGGGTTTCCTTGCGGATAGAGGCGTTCTGTAGCGCCAGCATCAGCCTGCCAAGCTCGCTGGGGTGGAGGGCGGGCATGTTCTGCTTTTTCGGTTTTTTGAAGCGGGCGACCAGGTTGTCAGCCGGATTGAACTCGATGAGTTCTTCGGAGATGGCGAAGCGGAAGATTTCATTGAGTCGTGAGATAACTCGCCGCAGCGTTTCGAGGATGCCCTGTTCTTCCAGCGGTGTGAGGTGTTCCTTGAGCATCTTCGGGCGGATCTCGGTAACGGGTGTGTTACCCAGAGAGGGGAAGACGTGCATCTCCAGCGAGCGCCAGACATCTTTGGCGTGATCTTCGCTAAGATCGCTGGTCCTTTTTTTCTCTTTGAGCCACTGTTCCGCAACTTTTTCCAGCGTGCATTCATTCTGGAGTCGTTGCTCCTCTGCAACCTGCTCCAGATGGGCCTGCGGGTCGATGCCCTGCACAAGTAAACGCCGGTATTGCAACCTGAAATCTCGCGCCATGGCGAGGGTGACAACCGGGTAGGGGCCAATGCTGATTTTGGTCCGTTTTTTCAGCGCCGGGGGAGTGTATTCGAAGTACCAGATCTTTCTGCCGGATGGCTTAATCAACAACGCCAGCCCGTCGCCATCGCGCAGCATATACTCAGTATTCTGCGGTTTGGCGGCAGCGATCTCAGTATTGGTTAGGGATTTCAATACCTTAGGCATGTTTTTGCACCTTGTTTTTTTAGCGTTCAGGCAACGCGGTGCAAAACAAGATACATAATGCTCAAGATTCATACAGAGATCATGACCACACATGCAACAAAAAAGCCTGCAACTCGTTGAAGTTACAGGCTTTTTTAATGTTCATGATGCATCATGAATGAATGTTTGGTGGAGCTGGCGGGAGTTGAACCCGCGTCCGAAATTCCTACATCCTCGGTACTACATGCTTAGTCAGTCTTTACATTCGCACGCCAGCTGCGGACAGACACGCCACTAACGAACTAGCCTGATTAGATTTAGCACTTCAGCCCCAGGCAGGACATCCATGCGATCTCTTTTGGGTTTGACCTCTCTTGATCCCCGTCTTAAGAGCGGAAGCTAGGGAGAGAGGGCTCTTAGCAGGTTATTAAGCTGCTAAAGCGTAGTTTTCGTCGTTTGCGACTATTTTTTTGCGGCTTTTTACGAGGCCAACCGCCCCTCGGCATGCACCTTGGGTTTCGCAAATCCCGTCGAATCCAGAATCAGCCCCAATGTGTACGTTGAGTATAACAGATTTATGAATGTGCTTACCAGCCCTCGTTTCGAGGATTATAGCGGCGAGTTGGGTGAAAAATCAGCATCAACAATGATATAGCGTAAGGGCCAGAAAACTGACCCTCATTAAGAAGGGGAATTAACGGCCAGCGTGTTTCATGATCCGGGCTTTATCCACCGCCCACTCACGATCTTTTATATCGGTACGCTTGTCGTGCTGTTTCTTACCTTTAGCTACGCCGATTTTTACTTTGCACCAAGCGTTTTTCCAGTAAAGAGACAGAGCAACTACGGTGTAACCTTCTCGGTTAATACGCCCATAGAGGTTGTCCAGCTCACGCTGGTTTAGCAGTAGCTTGCGGGTGCGCGTTGGATCGCAGACGTAGTGGGTGGAAGCCACAGCCATTGGGGTAAAGTTAGCACCGAACAGATAAGCCTCGCCATCTTTCAGGATGACGTAGCTATCGCCGATGTTGGCTTTTCCTGCACGCAGAGATTTTACTTCCCAACCCTGCAGGGCGAGACCAGCCTCGTATTCATCTTCGATAAAGTATTCATGACGGGCGCGTTTATTCAGCGCAATGGTGGCTGATCCAGGTTTGTGGGCTTTTTTCTTAGTCATAGTATCCTGAAGTCATCGTCTTAAAACAGTCGTACCTCAATCCATCCTGCGAGGTGTAATGAGCTATCTTAGCACGAGTTGCAGTACAGCGTTTTTTTTAGCAGCAGATAAATGATATTATTTGCGCCGTGTTTATATGTGGAACCTGCTATGCCTCAGATTAGCCGTACCGCGCTGGTACCTTTCAGTGCGGAACAGATGTATCAACTCGTAAACGATGTGAAGTCCTACCCTGATTTTTTGCCTGGTTGCACCGGTAGCCGTGTTCTGGAACTTGGGCCGACGCAAATGACTGCGGCGGTTGATGTGTCCAAAGCTGGCATCAGCAAGACTTTCACTACCCGCAATACGCTGACTAGCAACCAGAGCATTTTGATGAGCCTGGTCGATGGGCCGTTCAAAAAACTGATTGGCGGCTGGACGTTTATTCCGTTAAGTCCGGAAGCGTGCAAAATTGAGTTTCATCTCGATTTTGAATTCACCAATAAGCTGATTGAAATGGCTTTTGGCCGCATTTTTAAAGAACTGGCCATGAACATGGTGCAGGCGTTTACGGTCCGCGCTAAAGAGGTCTACAGTGTCGGCTAAAATCGTTGTTGAAGTAGCCTATGCGTTGCCGGAAAAGCAGTATCTGCAGAGCGTCAGGCTGGAGGCGGGGTCGACGGTCGAGCAGGCGATTGTCGCCAGCGGCCTCTTGACGCTACGCGATGATATTAATCTGGCAAAGAACAAAGTGGGCATCTATAGCCGCCCGGCAAAACTACATGATGAAGTGCATGATGGAGATCGTGTGGAAATTTATCGCCCGCTTATTGCTGACCCGAAAGAGCTGCGTCGCCAGCGGGCCGAGAAAAGCGCTGGAAAGTAATCATTTTTCGGACATTAAAAAAGCGCTCATTGAGCGCTTTTTTGCATTTTACGACCTTACTCGGTAGTCAGAGCAGGTTTGTTATCTATATTAGTCAACACTCCACTGCTGTCGAAAGTCAGGGTAAGAGTTTGCTGGGTGACTTTTTCATGCCCAGGCTGCTGACGGAAAACATAGAACCAAGTGTTGGTACCAAACGGATCCGACATCATTGGAGTACCCAGTGCATAGGCGACCTGTTGTTGTGTCAGGCCGACCCGAATTTTTGCTACATCGGTCGGTGCCAGATAGTTACCCTGGTTGATGTCAGGACGGTAAACCACTCGTTCCAGAGTGGAACAGCCTGCGGTCAACATAAGAAGAACCGCTGCGGCAGCAGTCAGCGTTTTACAGCGCATAGTGATTTGATTCCTTTTTGGGCCCGAGCAGTACGTGGCTCATCTGTAATATGCCGATGATAATAGACCTTTGCCCGGTTGGGAACCTTCGACTGTAGGTCTATCGGCAATTTGCTGTTCACTATGACTCTGCGAAAATCAAAAAGTTTACGCAGCGAGCAACTCTTTCGCGTTTGCCAGGGTGTTGCGGGTGACCTCGCTACCGCCTAGCAGACGGGCTAATTCTTGCAAACGTGCGCGTTTATCCAGAGGGTGCATATGCGTTTCCGTCATCTCTCCATCGGTTTCCTTGCAGACGAAGAAATGATGATGACCGCAGCCCGCTACCTGAGGTAGATGGGTTACGCACATCACCTGGGTTGATTCACCTAACTGGCGCAGCAGTTTGCCAACTACCGCTGCTGTCGGACCGCTAATACCAACATCCACCTCATCGAAAATCAATGCCAGCGTTTCCATTTTCCGTGCGGTGATAACCTGAATCGCCAGCGCGATACGAGAGAGTTCGCCTCCGGAAGCGACTTTGGCTATCGACTGTAGCGGCTGTCCGGGGTTTGTGGTCACCCGGAATTCTATATGGTCTGCACCTTCGGCGGTAAGGTGACGTTCATCAAACGAGACATCAATGGCGAACACCCCGTGCGGCATGGAAAGTAAGTGCATACTCTCCGTAATCAGTTGAGCCAGCTCATCGGCACTTTTCTGGCGAAGTGCGTGCAGCTGCTTTGCCGTATCCAGCGCTAACTGATGGTGCTCGACTACCATTTGACCGAGGGATTCCAGAGAATCTGCGCTATCGTCCAGAAGACGCTGCTCTTCCAGCAAAGCTTGATGGAATGCCGGAAGCTCTTCGGGCGTAATCTGATACTTACGTGCCAGGGTAATTTGTCGGGAGATACGCTGCTCCAACTCAAACAGACGGTTCGGATCGAGATCGAGACGGTCATTATAATGGCGTAGCTCATCGGTGGCTTCGATGAGCTGGATAGACGCCTCTTCCAGCATATCCAGTATCCCTGAAAGTTTGCTATCCATACTAACCAACTCATTTACCAGCTGTTTAGTGGTATAAAGCTGGCTTTGCAGATTGGCTTCTTCACCATCTGCCAGTACCGTTAGCGCGTGTTGGCAGACGGTCAAGAGTTGGCCACTATTAGCCAGACGTTTGTACTCTTCATCAATTTGCTCAAATTCACCCGACAGCGGACTGAATTCGTTTAACTCTTTCAATTGATATTGCAGTAGATCCGCACGAGCTGCGCGTTCCTGACTTTGCTGCTGATGCTGAGCCAATTCGCGGCAGCTTTGATGCCACTGGCAATAGTGTTCAGCCATACGCTGAGTAAGTACATACTCACCAGTATAGCTATCAAGCAGTGTTTTCTGATGTTCGGATTTAGTCAGTAACTGGTGTGCATGCTGGCCGTGGATCTGGATAAGCTGCTGACCCAGCTCGCGAAGCTGGGAGAGAGGGACTGCGGTACCGTTGATAAAGCCGCGGGAGCGACCGTCTGCGCTAATAACACGGCGAAGTAAACACTCACGTCCGCTTTCCAGTTGGTTCAGTTCCAGCCAACGTTGAGCAGCAGGTGTGTCTTTCAGGGAGAAGCGTGCGCATAAATCAGCCCGGCTGGCACCTCTGCGCACCATATCGGCTTCAGCCCGACCACCGAGGCACAGCCCCAGCGCGTCGATAGCAATCGATTTACCAGCACCGGTTTCACCGGTGATGGCGGTCATACCGTTGTGAAAATCGATTTCCAGCTCACGAACGATAGCAAAATTACTGATAGTGAGTTGTGCCAACATAGTGCCTTCCTGTATGAAAAACCATTACTGTGTTTTCGTACAGTATAGACTGGTTTTTTATCCAGTAAAGAGGCAGGCTACAAAATCAGAACAATTTTTTCGACCAGCCAAGCTTGGTGCTTAATGTATTGAAATAGCTGTAGTCTTTGGGATGGATGAGATTGAGATGATAATCGCAGCGGCGGATTAGCACATCTTCACCATCCTGAATGGGGAGTGCTATCTGGCTGTCGCAGCTAATTTCAAGGTCGCTGCAGCGCTGAGAAAAGCGCAGGCGGATGGTGCTGTCGCCGTTAATCACTAGCGGGCGGGCGGAAAGCGTATGCGGGAACATGGGCACCAGGGTAATAGCATCCAGCGATGGTGTGAGGATTGGGCCGCCAGCGGATAGTGAATAGGCGGTGGAGCCGGTCGGGGTGGAGATAATCAGGCCGTCGGAACGTTGAGAGAAGGCAAAAACCTCATCGATATAGACTTCGAACTCAATCATGTGCGCGACTTTACCAGGATGCAGGACGACTTCGTTAATTGCTGTGCTGATGCGTTTCTGGCAATCCTGCTGGCACACCTGTGCTTCTAATAAGAAGCGTTTTTCGGCGATATAGTGGCCTTCGAGAACATCGGCAAGTTGCTGTAGCGCATTATCCGGGTCGAGGTCGGTCAGAAAACCGAGATTACCGCGGTTAATCCCGATAACGTTAATGTCGTAGCGCGCCAGGGTGCGCGCCGCGCCGAGCATATTGCCGTCGCCGCCAACGACAACGGCGAGATCAGCCTGCTGGCCTATTTCCGCCAGTGTCCCGGTCTTAACGTTGCTAAGCTGTAGTTCATGAGCAATTTGCTGCTCAACCAGCACTTCATAACCTTTGCTGGACAGCCAGCGCCAGAGCATTTCATGTGTGGTCAGCGCGGTTGGGTGACGAGGGTGTCCCACAATGCCTATACACTTGAAGTGGTTCTTCATGATCTGGATGTCCTTGCGTTAAATGAATAGTGACAATCTGGCCGTGTTCACTTGAAACCCGGAAACTGATCCCCATAATAAGCGAAGTTAGCGAGATGAATGCGAAAAAAACGCGGAGAAATTCATGAGTAGTAAAGAACAGAAAACGCCTGAGGGGCAAGCCCCGGAAGAAATTATCACGGAGCAGCACGACGACGTTGAGGCGCTAGAGCCCGAAGTTTCGGCTGAGCAGGTGGATCCGCGCGATGAAACCATTGCGAATCTGGAAGCACAGCTTGTTGAAGCACAGAAGCGTGAGCGTGAAGTGATGCTGCGTGCAAAAGCTGATGAAGACAACTTGCGCCGTCGTACCGAGCTGGATATTGAAAAAGCGCATAAATTCGCGCTGGAGAAGTTCGTCAATGAATTGCTGCCGGTAATCGATAGCCTGGATCGCGCACTGGAAGTGGCTGATAAAGCGAATCCGGATATGGCTCCGATGGTTGAAGGTATTGAGCTCACGTTGAAGTCAATGCTCGATGTTGTGCGTAAGTTCGGCGTGGAAGTGATTGCTGATACCGACGTGCCGCTGGATCCGAACGTGCATCAGGCCATTGCGATGGTTGAGTCTGAAGATGTCGCGGCTGGCAAGGTGCTGGGTGTGATGCAGAAGGGCTATACCCTGAATGGTCGTACTATTCGCGCAGCGATGGTGACCGTGGCGAAAGCCAAGTAAATGACTTCAAACGGCTACCTCCGGTAGCCGTTTTGCTATTAATGGTGAACCGAAATTTGCTGTGATCTTCTGGATTAGCCGTTACTCCGCAACGCTCTCGCGAATGGGTTTCACAGGCATTACCTTCACCTGTTTAATCATATTCTCCTGAACATCAAGAATATCGATATCATACTGTTCGATGCGTACGCGAGTGCCTGGCGCCGGGATCTCTTCAAGAGCTTCGAGGATAATTCCGTTAATCGTCCTGGCTTCATCTTCCGGCAGATGCCAGTTAAACGCTTTGTTAATTTCACGTACGTTGGCGGTGCCGTCAATAATCACTGAGCCATCGTTAAGCGGCGTGACTTCTTCTGCAAGCGTTGGCGACATTGATGTTGTGAAATCACCTACGATCTCTTCGAGGATATCTTCAACCGTCACCAGGCCCTGAATATCGCCATACTCATCAACCACCAGGCCAACTTTCTTCTTATTACGTTGGAATTTCACGAGTTGGGTGCTGAGCGGCGTGCCTTCTGGTACGAAGTAAATTTCATCGGCGGCGCGCAGCATTACCTCTTTAGTGAATTCTTTTTTCTCCGTCATCAGGCGATAGGCTTCGCGTACGCGTAGCATACTCATTGCGTCGTCCAGGGTATCGCGGTACAGCACAATGCGTCCGTGTGGAGAATGGGTCAGTTGACGAACAATTGACTTCCAGTCGTCGTTAATATCAATGCCGACGATTTCGTTGCGGGGAACCATGATGTCGTCAACGCTGACTTTCTCCAGGTCGAGCACGGATAGCAGCATGTCCTGGTTACGGCGGGAGATTTGCGATCGCGATTCATTAACGATGGTACGTAATTCATCTTTACTTAATGCGCCACTGATAACGATGTCGGTTTTGATGCCCATCATGCGCATCAGGACTCGGGTGATGGTGTTGAGCAGCCACACCAGCGGCATCATCAGTATTTGCAGAGGGGCTAGCAGGAAACTGCTTGGATAGGCGACCTTCTCCGGATAAAGCGCAGCAATTGTTTTTGGTAGCACCTCGGCAAACACCAGCACCACAAAGGTCAGGACACCTGTGGCAATCGCGACGCCGACGTCACCATACAGGCGCATACCAACAATGGTGCCCAGCGCCGAGGCGAGGATATTGACGAGGTTATTGCCGATAAGCACGAGGCTGATTAAACGATCGGGTTTGCGTAGCAGCTTTTCGACGCGTTTTGCCTGGCGGTTGCCTTGTTTTGCCATATGGCGCAGACGATAGCGGTTTAGCGTCATCATGCCGGTTTCTGAACCGGAGAAATAGGCCGAGATAATCACCATAATGATCAGAGTAACGATCAGCGTGGTGGTGGAGATATGTTCCACTTAGGGTTCCTTAAAGACTTAACTCATGAACTGTTGTAATACGCGGCTACCGAAGTAAGCCAGCGTCAGCAGCCCTGCACCTGTCACGTTGAACCAGACGACCCGGCGTCCGCGCCACCCTTCATGATAGTGGCCCCAAAGCAGGACGATATAGACGAACCATGCCACGATTGACAACACGGCTTTATCAATATTTTCCGCACTGAACAGGTTATGCATGTAGAACAGCCCGGTACACAGAGTCAGAGTTAGCAGAACTACGCCGATCTGGGTGATATGAAACATTTTACGTTCAATGCTCATGAGTGGCGGCATTTCGCTGCTAAAGGCCAGTCGTTTATTTTTTAATTGATAGTCAATCCACGCCAGCTGTAGTGCGTAAAGGGCTGCGATAATTAGCGTAGCATAGGAGAAAAGCGACAGGCCGATATGCACCAACATACCCGGCGTGGTCTCCAGATGCGTGATGTACTCGTTCGGCATAAAGGTGGCGAAAGCGAGGTTGATCAACGCGAAGGTGTAGACGATAGGCAGCAATAACCAACCGCGATTACGTGACGCAACGATGGTCATTACCGTGCAAATCATCAGACTAACCAGCGATCCCACGTTTAATAAACTAAGGTTTTGCCCGCTTTCGCCGCCAGGGAAAATGCGTGACTCCAACGCAAAGGCGTGACAAATCAACGCAATAGTTGCGGAAAGAATCGCCATCCGCCGCCAACTGCTATTTTTTTGCAGCAGGCCAGGGACGATCAGCGCGAGGCTGATGGAATAGGCGACAAGGGCGAGTAGAGCAAAAACAGGCATATGGGCGTCGACTGTTGACTAAATAGTAAAGAGAAGCAGTATAACGTCACGTGACTCAGGCTCCAACCGTTGCAGCACATTCGCGTTTATGTCGTGTTATACTGCGCCCATTCCGTTTTTTTGTGTCGCTGCGGCGACCGACCGTTTCCACCTCAGGCGAGAGACAATGTTTGATAATTTAACCGATCGTTTGTCGCGTACGCTGCGCAACATTAGCGGCCGCGGACGCCTTACCGAAGACAATATTAAAGATACCCTGCGCGAAGTGCGCATGGCGCTGCTGGAGGCAGACGTCGCTCTGCCTGTGGTCCGTGACTTTATCAGCCGTGTAAAAGAAAGCGCGGTAGGCCATGAAGTTAACAAAAGCCTGACCCCAGGCCAGGAATTCGTCAAAATCGTGCGCAACGAGCTGGTTGCGGCGATGGGCGAAGAGAACCAGGCGTTGGATTTAGCCGCACAGCCCCCAGCCGTTGTGCTGATGGCGGGCCTGCAAGGTGCAGGTAAAACGACCAGCGTGGCTAAGCTGGGTAAATTTCTGCGTGAAAAGCACAAGAAGAAAGTGCTGGTTGTCTCTGCGGACGTTTATCGTCCGGCGGCGATCAAACAGCTGGAAACGCTGGCTGAGCAGGTTAGCGTCGATTTCTTCCCGTCTGATGTTGGTCAGAAACCTGTTGATATTGTTAACGCTGCGCTGAAAGAAGCTAAGCTGAAGTTCTATGACGTGCTACTGGTGGATACCGCTGGCCGTCTGCACGTTGATGAAGCGATGATGGATGAGATCAAACAGGTCCATGCCTCGCTTAACCCGGTAGAGACCCTGTTCGTTGTCGATGCGATGACTGGCCAGGATGCGGCGAATACGGCGAAGGCTTTTAACGAAGCGCTGCCGTTGACCGGGGTCGTGCTGACCAAAGTGGACGGTGACGCCCGCGGTGGTGCAGCGCTGTCGATTCGTCATATCACCGGCAAGCCGATTAAATTCCTCGGCGTCGGTGAGAAAACCGAAGCGCTGGAGCCGTTCCATCCTGACCGTATCGCATCTCGTATTCTTGGCATGGGCGACGTGCTGTCGCTGATCGAAGATATCGAAAGTAAAGTCGACCGCGCGCAGGCTGAGAAGCTGGCCTCCAAGCTGAAAAAAGGTGACGGTTTTGACCTGACTGACTTCCTTGAACAGCTGCGTCAGATGAAAAACATGGGCGGTATGGCCAGCCTGATGGGCAAACTGCCAGGCATGGGGCAGATCCCGGATAACGTTAAATCACAGATGGATGACAAGGTGCTGGTGCGTATGGAAGCGATCATCAATTCGATGACGTTGAAAGAGCGTGCTAAACCAGAAATCATCAAAGGTTCGCGCAAGCGCCGTATCGCCGCTGGTTGCGGAATGCAGGTGCAGGATGTGAACCGTTTGCTCAAACAGTTTGACGATATGCAGCGCATGATGAAGAAGATGAAGTCGAAAGGCGGCATGATGAAGATGATGCGGGGCATGAAGGGGATGATGCCTCCGGGATTCCCCGGCCGCTAAAACAAGGGATATAAGGCTATCTTGTTTGCCATTTTACTCTCGGGGTGTGCTCGACAAAACACAATCGTGTTTTGAACGCCTTTAGGGCGGCCCGAAGGGCGAGCGCAGCGAGTAAATGTTCACGTACTACGTGTACGCTCCGCTTTCCGCGCGCACGCCGGAACTAAACTGGCCGCACCGATATACGCCTTATAACCCTTGTTTGGCATATGTGAATCATATGCTGATTGCAATTTCCCCAGAAATCAGTAAAATTTTCGGGCTTTTAATATGACACCGGGCTCCGTTCCTCGATGGGGCCCGGTGTTTTATTCACACAAGAGGATGTTATGGTTACTATTCGTTTAGCACGTCACGGCGCAAAAAAGCGTCCGTTCTACCAGGTTGTTGTTACCGACAGCCGTAATGCACGCAACGGTCGCTTCATTGAGCGCGTTGGTTTCTTCAACCCGATCGCTTCTGCGAACGAAGAAGAAACGCGTCTGGATCTGGATCGTATCGCTCACTGGGTTGGCCTGGGCGCTACTGTTTCCGATCGCGTTGCAACGCTTATCAAAGCAGCAAACAAAGCAGCTTAATCTGTCACGGTGGTCATGATGAGCAAGCAACACACCGCACAAGCACCTGTTGATCCGATTGTATTGGGCAAGATGGGTTCTTCCTACGGTATCCGTGGTTGGCTCAGAGTGTTTTCCTCCACCGAAGACGCCGAAAGCATTTTTGACTATCAGCCCTGGTTAATCCAGAGAGCGGGTCAGTGGCAGGTCGTTGAGCTGGAAAGCTGGCGCCACCATAATCAGGATATCGTCATCAAGCTGAAAGGCATTGACGATCGCGATACTGCGAATCTATTGACCAATTGCGAAATTGTTGTGGATTCTTCGCAGTTGCCTGCGCTTGAAGAGGGTGATTATTACTGGAAAGACCTTATGGGTTGCCAGGTAGTAACCACTGAAGGCTATGGTCTCGGTAAAGTCATCGACATGATGGAAACCGGGTCTAATGACGTTCTCGTCATCAAGGCAAACCTGAAAGATGCATTTGGTATCAAGGAGCGGTTGGTTCCGTTCCTCGATGGGCAGGTTATCAAGAAAGTCGATCTCACTACTCGTACAATCGAAGTAGATTGGGATCCTGGTTTTTAAATTCTCCGGATAAACGGTAAATAAACGGCACTATGGGGATTGGCTTGTGTTTATAGGTATCGTTAGCCTGTTTCCTGAAATGTTCCGCGCAATTACCGATTACGGGGTGACTGGCCGGGCAGTAAAAAATGGCCTGCTGAACATCCAAAGCTGGAGTCCTCGTGACTTCGCGCATGACCGGCACCGTACCGTGGACGATCGTCCTTACGGCGGCGGACCGGGGATGTTAATGATGGTGCAACCTTTACGGGATGCCATTCATGCAGCAAAAGCCGCGGCAGGTGAAGGCGCAAAGGTGATTTATCTGTCACCTCAGGGACGCAAGCTTGATCAAGCTGGCGTCAGCGAACTGGCAACGAATCAGAAACTGATTTTGGTGTGTGGTCGCTATGAAGGCGTAGATGAGCGCGTAATCCAAACCGAAATTGACGAAGAATGGTCAATCGGCGATTACGTTCTTAGCGGTGGTGAGCTACCAGCAATGACGCTGATTGACTCTGTGTCCCGGTTTATTCCGGGAGTTCTGGGTCATGAGGCTTCGGCAACGGAAGATTCTTTTGCTGATGGATTACTGGATTGCCCACACTATACCCGTCCTGAAGTGTTAGAAGAGATGGAAGTACCGTCAGTATTGCTGTCGGGAAACCATGCTGAGATACGTCGCTGGCGTCTGAAGCAGTCGCTGGGCCGGACCTGGCTTAGAAGACCTGAACTTTTGGAAAACCTGGCTCTGACTGAAGAGCAAGCAAGGTTGCTGGCGGAGTTCAAAAAGGAACTTGCGCAACAGCAACATAAACATGATGGGATGGCGTAAGCCCCCAATATCAGTTTACCCAGGATAAGAGATTAAATTATGAGCAACATTATTAAGCAACTTGAACAAGAACAGATGAAGCAGGACGTACCTTCCTTCCGTCCGGGTGATACCGTAGAAGTGAAAGTATGGGTTGTTGAAGGTTCCAAAAAACGTCTGCAGGCATTCGAGGGCGTGGTTATCGCTATTCGTAACCGCGGTCTGCACTCTGCATTCACTGTTCGTAAAATTTCCAACGGCGAAGGCGTTGAGCGTGTTTTCCAGACTCACTCTCCGGTAGTTGACAGCATTTCTGTCAAACGTCGTGGTGCTGTACGTAAAGCTAAACTGTACTACCTGCGTGAGCGTACCGGTAAGTCTGCTCGTATCAAAGAGCGTCTTAACTAAGATTCGCTTTCGCGACATCCTGAATGAAAGGGCTGGCCTGATGGGCTGGCCCTTTTTTTTATCTTTATTTTAACCATTTTGTTGTGAATCATTTACAATGTCGCCCTCATCTGGAGGGGCGGTGGTCAGCAATATTTTTTATCAATCAGCATCTCAAGGGCGGGCTACATGGCTGGCGCTGTTTGCGATCCTGCTGATCGTGGTAGCCCCGCTGATTTCAATCTCCCTGCAAAAAGATCCGATGAACGGTATGCATCATACGATGATGGACATGCCGCATGACATGTCATCATCTGAAATGACCATGATACAGAGTGATGCGACTGTCATACAGACGTCACATCACATACCAGCCGATCATGGGGAGGCCTGCGGTTACTGTGTGCTATTGGCTCATGTGCCGGGCTTAATCTTCGCGCTGATGCTGCTGGTCAGCTTGATGCTTCGGCGTCAGCGAGTTCCTGTAGCCCGAAGGGTACTGAAATACCGTTATGACTTACATTGGCTTTATCCTCACACTCGCGCACCTCCCCGCCAGTCTGCTTCTCCCTTTGCATAAAAAATAAAGTGCGCACTGCGCAACGTTCTCTTTTGCTTTCGAAAAGGAAAAGTATGACTGCCTGCACCTCGCGCGCGACATGGCTAAACCTGCTGCGTCGCCTTCATTTCTATATCGGATTGTTTATCGGGCCGTTTATTTTTATCGCTGCCCTGACCGGTACGCTGTATGTCGCAACTCCGCAACTGGAAAACTGGCTTTATCAGGATGCGCTTTATGGCACTTTCGATGGGGAAAAACAGCCACTTAGTGCGCAAATTATGGTAGCGAAAGAGGCTACCCAGAGAAATCTCCGTCTACAGGCTGTTCGTCCTGCGATAAGCGCGGGAGAGACAACCCGAGTGATGTTCGCCGATCCTAATCTTGGCGAGTCTGAAACGCGGGCAATTTTTGTTGATCCGGTAACCTTGCGGGTGAGAGGCGATATGGCGGTTTACGGTACCAGCGGTATATTGCCCCTGCGTCAGTGGATTGATTATGCCCATCGCTCACTGCTCCTGGGTAACGCTGGGCGACTTTACAGCGAACTGGCGGCCTCATGGATGTGGGTTGCCGCTCTCGGAGGAATCTCGCTGTGGTCGATAACCCGCCCGCGTCGTCGGATTAACAATAAGCTGCAGAATAGCCGACGCCTGCATGTTTCCCTTGGATGGGCGCTGCTGATTGGCATGCTGCTGTTCTCTGCGACTGGTTTAACCTGGTCGCAATGGGCCGGTGGTAATGTTGATAAGATACGCTCCGCTTTTGGTTGGCTGACGCCGCAGGTTAATACGCAGTTGCAAAGTGCAGCTCCAGCAGTTCACGATCCGCATGCAGAACACCATATGGAGGATATGGCTATGGGGGGGATGGCATCGTCCCCTGACGTAGAGGATTTTGACAAGGTTCTGCTGGTTGCTCGCGCGGCGGGTCTGGATGCCAGCAAGCTGGAGATTCGCCCGCCGTCGGGTTCCGGGCGGGCGTGGACGGTAAATGAAATCGACAGGAGCTGGCCTACACAGGTTGATGCTGTAGCGATCGACGGTTCAAATATGCAGATCGTAGATCGTACTCATTTTTCTGACTTTCCATTAATGGCGAAGCTAACCCGCTGGGGCGTTGATTTTCATATGGGGATTCTGTTTGGCCTCGTAAACCAGCTGTTACTTATCGCCTTCGGTACTGCACTCTGCGTGATGATAGTGGTGGGGTACCGTTTGTGGTGGATCCGCCGTCCGGTCCAAGCGGCGCTTAACCCGGCCGATACGCTAATACAGGCGTGGTTTGGTTTAGCATGGCCCGCTCGTATGGTTACTACCATTATTGCGGCGTTGTTAGGGTTGGCACTGCCCCTAATGGGGATCAGCCTCGCTGTATGTCTCGCCGTTGATTACCTGCGCTGGCGCGTAGCAACGGCGATGATAAGGGCTAAATCAGTCGAGTAGATTGTTTAAGGCGTGCTGATGACGACCGTGACGCGGCGGTTTTCAGCACGTCCTTTTGCAGTATCGTTACTGGCTATCGGGTATTTTTTACCTAATCCGCGGGTTGTTAAATTAGTGCGCGGGATATTGGCACCTTCGGCCCATGCATCTGCCACGCTGTTAGCGCGCTTAAGCGATAACATTTCGTTGTAGCTGTCTTCGCCATAATTATCGGTGTGACCTTCCAGGCGACTGTGCGTAATACCGGTCGTAGCCAGACGTGAAGCCATAGTATGGATTTGCTGTTTACTATCGGCGCGCAGATGGTAGTCGTTTTTGTCAAATAAGATGGTGTCAGATAATCCTAATGACCAGTCGCCGTTAGTTTCAGTGAAGCCATATGATTTCATTGCTGTAATTTGTTCCGCAGAAAATTTCCCTTGTGGGGCCTGGCAGCCGGTGAGAAAAAGTGCGGCCAGTAAAGCAGGAGCAAAATATTTTCCGATCATCGTGATTCCTTTTATTTTTTCGTGTGCTGTAAGCGCCGGTGTTTCATCCGATACATATTTTGATCGGCAAGCTCTTGCAGATTTTCCGCTGACGCATGTTCCCAGGTTAAAGCATAACCCATACTCAGTGACAGCCTGGCGGTGTGGCCGTTATGTAGATTAAACGGCTGGAGAAACTGTTCGGATAACGAATGGCAGAGCGCCTGGACTTCAGCCTCTGTACGAACATTACGTAGCAAAATGGCAAATTCATCGCCGCCCAGGCGCCATGCCTGGTGCTGTTTACCAACAAAAGTCATAAGGCGGCTGGCGACTTCGATTAATACTTTGTCGCCTGCGGCATGACCCCAATTATCATTAATGTATTTGAAGTTATCGCCATCGAGAAACAGCAACGCAGAACTACTGTGTACGGTTTCGTCTTTCATTAACTCATTAATGACATTGCGAAAAGCGGCTCTGTTAGCGAGTCCTGTCAACGGATCGTGCAGTGAACTGCGCAGGAGCTGGGCATTTTTGGCCTGAAGCTGCTGCTGCCAGTCCTCCATTTCTCCCAGTAGACTGTTAAAGTCCTGGGCAAACAGGTGAAACTCTTCGATATGTTCTTCGGGAACCCGGCGAGAAAAATGACGGTTTTCCCGAATGTCGTGAACCACGTCGGTAATGCTCTGTAGCGCGGTCACAATCCCGCGGTGTAGAGAGTGAGTAAGGAGTAAAGCAATACATGAAGCCAGAAAAATACTCCCGGTTAGCACAATAATCGAGACGCCGAGAAAGTGGCTTATTAGTTTGTCCAGAGCTGTCAGACGAAGCTCGCCTATTATTTTCCCCTGGTGCCAGATAGGTTGCACCGTTGGTTCCGGGAACAGCCATTTACTAATAACGCCGCTGATTTTTTCCTGGTTGACCAGATGATTGTTATGCCATGCCGCAAAGTGTTTTTGTTGGTTATCCAGCACGACTGCTTTGGAAAATTGCCCCTGTCTTCCTAGCGTTGCGAGCGTATCTTCGGCTGCTGAGCTATCACCGAAAACAAGCGCGGCTTCCAGGCTACGTCCCATGGTGGCGGCGGTAAGTTCCAGATTTTTTTGCGCGTATTGCTTTAGCGTAAATATGGAGGCTGTGCTGAGCAACAGCCAGACTAAGGTCATGGAGATAACCACGCTTATCATGCTGATACGGCGTAGTGCTTTTTTAAATGTGGGGCGCGGAGCCTGAGAAAGATCCTTATTCATGTGATTTCTTCCGGGCAAGCATCAGTACGTCTGGATTGACCCGCACGCCGCTATGCGTCAGGACATCCAGATTTACGGAAAATCTTACTCTCTCGTCATTTATAAGCAGACAAAAAGCGCTACCAATAGAACAATCAGGATTCTGTTCTGCGATAAGTAATAAGGGGCGGGATCTATATTTGGTTGTAAATTCAGACTGCTCGGTGGGTGATTCACTACCAAAATAAAAACCATCGCAGGTCGTTTGTAAGGCTTCCTCTATATTGCGTACAACAATTGGCTGATAGGGCAAAGATTCCGGAGTTTCTTCAGCCAGGCTGCGGATATAATGTGATGTCGAAAAAATGCATAACCTGGGTGGGCCAGATAACTCAGGCCAGCGTGTATAAGTCACAATTCCTGAAACGATTGCGCGAACATTTTCAGGAGGTCCGGAGGCAACAGCGGAGATACCCACGATCGATAATACTAAAGTCAAAAAGAGACGGTGAAGAACTGTCATTGTGGATCCGTCAGGTTGTCATAGCGTGGGGGATGCAGATCGCTGATACCCGGGCGAAGAATAGCATTATTGGTCAAAATCGTCATTAGTCAGCCCTATGGCTTTAAGATAATTCTCACCAGGATTTTTCGTAAAGGAAAAGGATAAACCGAGACTGCAAGTTTGATTTTTTAGGGTTGTAAATTTTATTGTACATTAATGATGGATTTTAGCGCCTTTTAATTTGCATGTGTAAAGTAAAATTTACGGAATATGGATTGAAATCTTTACTTTGTATGGTATCGTTACGTCATCCTCGTTGAGGAAATAACTATCGCAAACGAGCTATACAGGATCGCAATCATGCAAAAAGACGCGCTGAACAACGTACACATTACCGACGAACATGTTTTGATCACCCCGGATCAGTTGAAGGCTGAATTCCCGCTGAGCGTTGAGCAGGAAGCGCAAATTGCGCAGTCTCGTCAGACTATTTCCGACATTATTGCCGGACGCGATCCGCGTCTGTTAGTGGTGTGTGGTCCTTGCTCAATTCACGATCCAGAAGCTGCGATTGAATATGCTCACCGTTTTAAAGCCCTTGCCGCAGAGGTCAGCGATAGCCTCTATCTGGTAATGCGCGTCTATTTTGAAAAACCTCGTACCACCGTCGGCTGGAAAGGGCTGATTAACGATCCGCATATGGATGGTTCGTTTGATGTTGAAGGTGGTCTGAAGATTGCGCGCCATTTGCTGGTTGATCTGGTGAATATGGGGCTGCCGTTAGCAACGGAAGCGCTGGATCCAAATAGTCCTCAGTATCTCGGCGATCTGTTTAGCTGGTCTGCTATTGGTGCGCGTACCACCGAGTCTCAGACTCACCGCGAGATGGCCTCTGGCTTGTCTATGCCGGTGGGTTTTAAAAATGGCACCGACGGGAGCCTGGCGACGGCAATTAACGCCATGCGCGCTGCAGCTATGCCGCACCGTTTTGTCGGTATCAACCAGGCGGGGCAGGTTTGTCTGTTGCAAACTCAGGGCAACCCGAATGGTCATGTGATTCTGCGCGGTGGCAAAGCATCGAACTACGGTCCGGAAGATGTTGAGAAATGTGAAAAAGAGATGACTCAGGCGGGACTGAAACCGTCGCTGATGGTAGATTGCAGTCATGGGAATTCCAATAAAGACTTCCGTCGCCAGCCTGCGGTTGCAGAATCCGTTGTTGCGCAAATCAAAGATGGCAATCGTTCCATAATTGGCCTGATGATTGAGAGTAATATTCATGAAGGTAACCAGTCATCTGAGCAGCCGCGTTGCGATATGAAATACGGTGTATCTGTGACCGATGCCTGCATCAGTTGGGAAACCACCGACGCGTTGCTCCGCGAGCTTGATAGGGATCTGCGCAGCCATCTGGCGGCCCGTGTAGTGTAAGAGGATTGTATGGTTGCTGAACTGACCGCGTTACGCGATCAAATTGATGAAGTCGATAAGGCGTTGCTGGAGCTTCTGGCGCGCCGTCTGGAATTGGTTGCTGAAGTCGGTGAAGTTAAAAGCCAATATGGGCTGCCGATTTATGTTCCTGAGCGTGAGTCGGCAATGCTGGCCTCCCGGCGTGAAGAGGCCGCAGCGCTCGGTGTTCCCCCAGACCTTATCGAAGATGTACTGCGTCGCGTGATGCGCGAGTCTTACTCCAGCGAGAACGACAAAGGTTTTAAAACGCTGTATCCGAACCTGCGCCCGGTAGTTATTGTCGGTGGCGGTGGGCAGATGGGACGTCTGTTTGAGAAGATGCTGGCGCTTTCCGGCTATCAGGTTCGTATCCTGGAGAAAGACGACTGGTCACGGGCGGAGGAGATGGTTGCTGACGCGGGTATGGTCATCGTCAGCGTGCCAATTCACACGACTGTGGCAACGATTGCACAGCTGCCGCCGCTGCCAGCGGACTGCATCCTGGTCGATCTGGCATCAATCAAAGCCGAACCTTTACAGGCGATGTTAGCCGCGCATAAAGGGCCTGTGTTGGGTCTGCATCCAATGTTCGGTCCGGATAGCGGTAGCCTGGCGAAACAGGTAGTGGTGTACTGCGATGGTCGCCAGCCAGAAGCCTACCAGTGGTTCCTGGAGCAAATTCAGGTCTGGGGTGCGCGACTGCACCGCATTAGCGCTGTCGAACATGACCAGAATATGGCCTTTATTCAGGCGCTGCGCCACTTTGCGACTTTCGCTTATGGGCTTCACCTGGCCGAAGAGAATGTACGCCTTGAGCAGTTGCTGGCACTATCGTCACCTATCTATCGCCTGGAATTGGCGATGGTTGGCCGACTGTTTGCTCAGGATCCGCAGCTCTATGCTGATATTATTATGTCCTCAGAAAACAATCTGGCGCTGATCAAACGCTATTACCAGCGTTTTGGTGAAGCGATTAACCTGCTGGAGCAGGGGGATAAACAGGCGTTTATCGATAGCTTCCGTAAGATTGAGCACTGGTTTGGTGACTACGCTCAGCGCTTCCAGAGCGAAAGCCGGACGTTGCTGCGGCAGGCCAATGATAATCGGCAGTAGGTCGTAAAACACGTATACAATTAAAGCCAGAGGGGTTATCCACTGGCTTTTTTTATAGGGATGAGAACGATGGCTGAACCACAACCGCTGTTTGATTACGCAGGACATTTGCCGGAATGTCCGACCTGGAGCGAGGCCGAACAGGTGTTGTACTGGGCCGATATAATGGAGTGTGAGATTCACCGCTACGATGTGCAGACCGGTGAACATCAGGTGCTGCAATTTCCCGAAGAGGTGGGTTGTTTTTCGCTGCGGGAGAAGGGCGGTTTCATTGTCGCTTTACGTAGCGCCATCTGGCTTACTGATGCTCATGGCCTGCTGCAGCGAAAAGTGTGCGATAACCCTGGTAATCCGCAGTTAGCTCGTTTTAATGATGGTGGAACCGATCGCGATGGTCGCTTTTACGCGGGGACCTTCTGGGGGCCGGGTGACTTTAACGGCGCGCTTTTGATGCGTATTGATAACGCTCTCTCCCCGCAGGTGATTCAGTGTGATATCCACGGTGCCAATGGTCTGGCATTTAGCGAAGACAAGCGCTGGATGTATACCTCGGATACGCCCAATGCCGTTATCTATCGTACACCGCTGGATGAGCAGGGCGAGGTGGGTAAACGCGAGGTCTTTCGTCGCTTTCAGCCCGGCGAGGGCATTCCTGATGGCGCGGCCATCGATACTGAAGGTTGCTACTGGAGCGCGATGTTTGACGGTTGGCGTATTGCGCGCTTTTCTCCGACGGGCGAGCAACTGGAGGAGTACCGTTTACCGGTGCGTTGCCCGACGATGGTTTGTTTCGGCGGGGCTGATATGAAGACGCTTTATATCACCACCACTCGAGAGAATATGGATGCCGATGAAGTGGCGAAGTATCCGCTTTCCGGTGCTATCTTCACCCTGCCTGTTTCTGTGGCAGGGATGAAGAAATTACCTTTTATAGAACGTTAAACCGGATCGACCGGCACCACGTTTTCGCTGGCATAGCATCCCAGCACTTTCATTGAACGGGTTATCTCGGCCAGCTCTTTTAGTGCCTTACGCATTGGCATTGATTCCAGGTTGGCCTGGATATCCAGATAAAACATCTCTTCCCACGGATTGCCGTGAATCGGGCGTGATTCCAGTTTCGTCATGATCAAGTTATGGTTACGCAGCACCAGCAGCGCTTCAACCAGGGCCCCGGCTTGCTGACCCGTTGCCATCAACAGGGTGGTTTTCGCCGGAACCTGATCGGAGACTTCCACTGCTTTACGTGCCAGAACCAGGAAGCGGGTGATGTTCTGCGTCTGGTTAGCCAGGCAGTGTTCCAGCACCTGTAAACCATGGAGCGCTCCGCCAGCTTCGCTGCCCAGAGCGGCAACAGTTGGAGAGTTAGCCTGTGCTACCTTCTCCATTGCTGAGGATGTACTGTCGGTATATTCAATGTTCCAGTGCGGGTAGCGGCTAAGATACTGGCTGCACTGCTGGAACGGCTGCGGATGACTGTAAACCGTCGTAATCTGTTGTGCGTCGGTCGACGTTGAGACCAATACGCAGTGATCGATAGGCAGAGTCAGTTCGCCAACGATAGATAAGCTGGTGTGCTGCAGAAGGTCGTAAACATCATTGATACCGCCGGAGCTGGTATTTTCAATCGGGACGACGGCATAGTCAGCCTGGCCGGTTTCCACCTGCTCAAAGATATCGGCGAATTTAGCACAACCACTTTCGATAAACTGTTCGAAGTGGCGGGCGGCATACTGACGAGAAGCAAGGTGCGAGTATGAGCCTTTAGGTCCGAGAAACGCCACGCGCGCGGAGTGCGGGTTGATTTTATTCAGGTGCTGCTGCAATAGCGTTTGCTGAGTGAGGACCGAGTCTTCAATGATCAACTGGAACAGTCGCGTAATGTAATGAGCATCAAGATGGTGGTTCTTCCCTATTGTCATCAGGCGTTCCAGCAGGTCGCGCTCACGGTCGATATCACGTACTGGGCGGTGTGAGGCTAGCTTAGCTTTCCCAACCTCAATGGCCAGGCCGCGGCGCTCCGCCAGCAGCGCAAGCAGTTTCTCATCCAGAGCGCTTATCTTATCGCGTAGGGCCAGTAATGGGTTTTCCTCGGTCATATGTGTTGCCTTTCTTGTTATTGATTATCAATAAAAAAGGCCTCCCGTTTGGGAGGCCTTGTAGTTCGTCTTCGCATTCTTTATCACACGACGAATTGCCTCCCATTCAGGGGAAGGTAAAAAAGAATGCGAAGAAGAACGGGATCAGTTTCACGATGAATTCCTTGAGTTAGTGGGGATTACAGTACCTGTACTGTTTTCATTCTGTCAATAAAAAACGCGCCCGAAGGCGCGTGGCATGACACAAGCTTAAGTTAAGGATTACTCTTCTTCTTCCACAAAGCCTGCCTCTTTCACCGATGTTGCGGCGCGGCGGGCTTCCCCTTTGTGTTGCACTTTGTTCAGCTGCCGTTCCAGCTTGTTGATCAATTCGTTGATTGCGGCATACATATCTTCATGCCGTGCGCTGGCAACTAAGTGGCCGTTTGGCGTATTGATAGTTGCATCAGCGACAAAACCCTGCGGCTCCTTAGAGAGGATAATGTGCGGGTTAATTAAGTGAGTTTGCCATTTTTCCAATTTGGCGAGACGGTCTGCGACGTGCTGGCGAATTGCCGGAGTAATTTCCATTTGTTTACTGGTAATGTTCATTGTCATAAATTTTACCTCTTGTCTTTCCCGTCTTGGTGAATTCAGCATACCTCGCCCAATGTCAAAATGCGTGATTTAAATCACATTTTATTGTCACTTTTTGTCAACAAATTCATTTTGTGAGGCAGGACAGGAACAGATGAGATTTTACTTGTCGAATGGAAGAAAGAGAGCCATATTTGATGAGTTAACCCGGTGCTAAACCGCTTCAGCTAAGGGTCTTCAATGAATAAAAAAACGGCAGCCATTCTGACTGCCGTTTTGCTTATCTAAAGGCTATCAGGTGTTTTTGCTGTTTGCCGCAATGATTTTCGCGACCTTGTCAGCCTGAGCACTCATCTGCATTTGGCGGTAAGCGTTTTCCATCTTCGGCAGTGCATCGCGAGTGGCCTGAGTATCTGGATAGTTACGCAGCATGCCATCTACGCGGTTCACAACTGCAACCCACGCACCGCGATCGGTGTAATAATCAACAACCGATAGTTCATACTTCGCCAGACGATCCTTCAAGAACACCATACGTTTGTAGGCATCGGTTGAGTACTGGCTGTTTGGATAACCACGAACCAGTTTGGAGAAATCATTAAAGGCATCGCGTGCATGTTGTGGATCGCGGTCAGAGCGATCCACACCGAAGAAACCTTGCAGCGCACTGTCGTCCAACGCCATATTTGTCAGGCCACGCATATAAATGACGTAATCAATGTTAGGATGCGTAGGGTTCAGGCGCACAAAGCGATCGATGGCTGCTTGAGCCAGCGGAAGGTCCGCGTTTTTGTAGTACGCATAAATTAGATCCAACTGTACCTGTTGGGAATAGGGGCCGAAGGGATAACGGTTATCCAACGCTTCCAGTTGCGTTATTGCTTGTTTCCAGTTACCGTCCTGCAGCTTTTGCTGAGCGGTTGCGTAGATCTCATTCGGCGGGTTATCGGGCACCTCTTCCTTTGAGCCAGAGCAACCCACCAAAGCCAGGCTCAGTGTGGCTGCTGCCACCAGGTATTTCATGCGCGTCATGACGTTTTGACTTCCTCAAAATGTTTATGCGGGAGAATCTCTGTTCCTGCTCCCGATTAAGACCAGCTACAATAGCACACTATATTAAACGGCAAAGCCGTAAAACCCAACGTTAAACGAAGAAGCTGTATATGGCACAACGAGTACAACTCAACGCAACGGTGACCGAAAAACAACTCGGTCAACGCTTAGATCAGGCTTTGGCCGAATTGTTCCCGGATTATTCGCGTTCACGCATAAAAGAATGGATCCTCAACCAGAGAGTGCTGGTAAACGGTAATGTCAGCGACAAGCCGAAAGAGAAGGTGCTGGGGGGAGAGACGATTTCTGTCGATGTTGAAATCGAAGAAGAAGTCCGTTTTCAACCGCAGGATATTCCGCTCAATATCGTTTATGAAGATGATGACATCCTCGTAATTAACAAACCGCGCGGTTTAGTTGTACACCCCGGCGCGGGCAATCCTGACGGTACTGTGCTGAATGCGCTGCTGCATCACTATCCGCTCATCGCCAATGTACCGCGTGCGGGTATCGTGCATCGTCTGGATAAAGACACCACCGGTTTGATGGTGGTGGCGAAAACTATCCCGGCGCAAACCCGACTAGTGGAGTCTCTGCAGCTGCGTGAAATCACCCGTGAGTATGAAGCGGTGGCGATTGGTCACATGACGGCTGGGGGAATGGTTGAAGAACCGATCAGTCGCCATCCTACCAAACGTACGCATATGGCGGTGCACCCAATGGGGAAACCGGCGGTGACGCATTATCGCATAATGGAGCATTTCCGCATTCATACTCGTCTGCGTTTGCGCCTGGAAACCGGCCGTACGCACCAGATTCGTGTGCACATGGCGCATATCACCCATCCGCTGGTGGGCGATCAGGTTTACGGTGGTCGCCCGCGTCCGCCGAAAGGGGCTTCGGAAGAGTTCATCTCAGCGCTGCGTAAGTTCGATCGCCAGGCTCTGCATGCCACTATGCTGCGTTTATACCATCCGGTTAGCGGCATTGAGATGGAATGGCACGCGCCGATTCCACAAGATATGGTTGATTTGATTGATGCCATGCGTGCTGATTTTGAAGACCATAAGGACGATATCGACTGGTTATGACTAAATTGATTGTTCCGCAATGGGCTGCACCAGAAGGCGTGGTTGCCTGTAGTTCAACTCGTATTGGTGGGGTGAGCCAGTCTCCTTATTATTCACTCAACCTTGGTGCTCATTGTGGCGATAATCTACAGCACGTAGAAGAGAATCGTCGTCGGATGTTTGCCGCAGGAAGCCTGCCGTCATATCCGGTATGGCTGGAGCAAGTTCACGGCACGGCGGTACTGAAACTTGACGGCGGGCCGTATGAATCAAAACGTGCGGATGCTTCGTACTGCAATGTGCCGGGTACGGTATGTGCGGTAATGACAGCTGACTGCCTGCCGGTGCTTTTTTGTAACCGTGCAGGCACTGAGGTCGCGGCAGCTCACGCCGGCTGGCGTGGGTTATGCGAAGGCGTATTGGAAGAAACGGTCTCCTGTTTTGCCGATCGAGCAGAAAATATCATGGCCTGGCTTGGCCCGGCTATTGGGCCGGAAGCATTTGAGGTTGGTGCTGAAGTACGTGAAGCCTTTATGGAAAAGGATGTCCAAGCGGAGAGCGCATTTCGTCCTACGGGCGAGAAATACCTTGCAAACATCTATCAACTGGCTCGTCAGCGTCTGGCGAATGCCGGCGTGGAGCTGGTTTTCGGTGGCGACCGCTGTACTCTAAGTGAAAAGGATGATTTTTTCTCTTATCGTCGCGACAAGACGACAGGGCGTATGGCAAGTTTCATCTGGCTGATATAACCTGCCGGACTAAGACGATCCAGAAGGCAGACTTATTTTTTGCATAGTTCAGGTCTTTCACCTTGAATAATTGAGGGATGACCTCATTTAATCTCCAGTAGCAAATTTGACCTGTTATGGGAGGAGTTATGCGTCTGGATCGTCTTACCAATAAATTCCAGCTTGCTCTTGCTGATGCCCAGTCGCTTGCACTTGGGCACGACAACCAATTCATCGAACCTCTTCATTTAATGAGCGCCTTGCTGAATCAGGAAGGGGGATCGGTACGTCCTTTATTAACTTCAGCTGGCATCAACGCCGGAGAGTTACGCACCAATATTGAACAAGCACTGAGCCGTTTACCCCAGGTGGAAGGTACCGGTGGTGATGTTCAACCATCTCAGGATTTGGTGCGTATTCTGAACCTTTGCGACAAGCTGGCGCAAAAGAGAAAGGACAACTTTATTTCGTCGGAACTGTTCGTTCTGGCGGCGCTTGAATCACGCGGTACGCTGACCGACCTTTTGAAATCCGCCGGAGCAACAACCGCCAATGTGAGTCAGGCGATTGAACAAATGCGTGGAGGTGAAAGCGTGAACGATCAGGGTGCTGAAGACCAACGTCAGGCATTGAAAAAATTTACTGTCGATCTGACCGAGCGTGCCGAGCAGGGCAAGCTTGACCCGGTGATTGGCCGTGATGAAGAGATCCGCCGTACTATTCAGGTACTGCAGCGTCGTACCAAAAACAACCCTGTGCTCATTGGTGAGCCAGGCGTCGGTAAAACGGCCATTGTTGAAGGACTGGCGCAGCGAATTGTGAATGGTGAGGTACCGGAAGGCCTGAAGGGCCGCCGAGTACTGGCGCTGGATATGGGTTCGCTGGTGGCGGGTGCCAAGTATCGTGGTGAGTTTGAAGAGCGCTTAAAAGGCGTGCTGAACGATCTTGCTAAGCAGGAAGGCAACGTTATTCTGTTTATCGATGAGCTGCACACCATGGTAGGCGCGGGTAAAGCAGACGGTGCAATGGACGCCGGGAACATGCTGAAACCGGCTCTGGCTCGTGGTGAACTGCACTGCGTTGGTGCTACAACGCTTGATGAATATCGCCAGTATATTGAAAAAGATGCTGCGCTGGAACGTCGCTTCCAGAAAGTGTTCGTCGCGGAGCCGACAGTTGAAGATACCATCGCGATTCTGCGTGGATTAAAAGAACGTTATGAACTGCACCACCATGTGCAGATCACTGACCCGGCGATTGTGGCGGCAGCAACTTTGTCTCATCGTTACATTGCCGACCGTCAGTTGCCGGATAAGGCTATCGACCTGATTGATGAGGCCGCATCCAGCATTCGTATGCAGATTGACTCGAAGCCGGAAGAGCTCGATCGTCTTGACCGCCGTATTATTCAGCTCAAGCTGGAGCAGCAGGCGTTGAAGAAAGAGTCGGATGAAGCCAGTATCAAGCGGCTGGATATGCTGAACGAAGAGCTGGCAGATAAAGAACGCCAGTATTCAGTATTAGAGGAAGAGTGGAAGGCTGAAAAGGCTTCGCTCTCTGGAACTCAGACGATTAAGGCTGAGCTGGAGCAGGCAAAAATAGCCATTGAACAGGCGCGTCGCGTCGGCGATCTGGCACGGATGTCTGAACTGCAATATGGCAAAATTCCTGAGCTTGAAAAACAGCTGGCGGCTGCAACTCAGTCTGAAGGCAAGACCATGCGCCTGTTGCGTAATAAAGTAACGGATGCAGAAATTGCGGAAGTGCTGGCTCGCTGGACCGGAATCCCTGTCGCCAGAATGCTGGAAGGTGAGCGCGAAAAGCTGTTGCGTATGGAACAGGACTTGCACCATCGCGTGATTGGTCAGAATGAAGCGGTTGAAGCGGTATCGAACGCGATCCGTCGTAGCCGTGCTGGCCTGTCAGATCCGAACCGACCGATTGGCTCATTCCTGTTTCTTGGGCCAACCGGTGTTGGTAAAACGGAACTTTGTAAAGCGCTGGCCAACTTCATGTTTGATAGCGACGATGCGATGGTTCGTATCGATATGTCCGAGTTTATGGAGAAACATTCCGTCTCGCGTTTGGTGGGGGCGCCTCCGGGATATGTCGGTTATGAAGAAGGTGGCTATCTGACTGAAGCGGTTCGCCGTCGTCCTTATTCCGTCATCCTATTGGATGAAGTGGAAAAAGCGCATCCAGATGTCTTTAACATTCTGTTGCAGGTTCTGGATGATGGTCGTTTGACTGACGGGCAGGGCAGAACGGTCGACTTCCGTAATACGGTCGTCATTATGACTTCTAACCTTGGTTCGGATCTTATTCAGGAACGTTTTGGGGAGTTGGATTATAGCCACATGAAAGACATAGTTCTGGGGGTTGTTAGTCAAAGTTTCCGCCCGGAATTTATCAACCGTATTGATGAAGTCGTTGTATTCCACCCGCTGGGTGAAAAACACATTGCTTCAATTGCGCAGATTCAACTGCAGCGGTTGTACAAACGTCTGGAGGAGCGTGGTTATGAAGTACGCATATCTGATGATGCGCTGAAGTTACTGAGCGAAAATGGTTACGATCCTGTTTATGGTGCACGTCCACTGAAACGGGCTATCCAGCAACAGATCGAAAACCCGCTGGCACAGCAGATTCTTTCTGGGGAGCTGATTCCAGGGAAAGAAGTGCAATTAATTGTGAAAGACGATCGGATTGTGGCAGTGCAGTAAATCACAAAACAACAAAAACGAGCCCAGCGGGCTCGTTTTTGTTTAAAAACCAGGCGATAATTTAAACTGGATAAGGTTTTTGCTCGAAAAGTAATCGGGTGGATCTTTTTTTGGAAATTCCCCTTGTCACTTCGGAATTACTCCCTATAATGCGCTCCCACTGACACGGCAGATGTGAATCACTTCACACAAAC
>NZ_JAPUEW010000099.1:0-140811 GCF_027492335.1 Klebsiella sp.
CCTGGATAAACTCGCCGTTTTGCGGAGCGTTACCTACACCATACGAGCGCAGAATAAGCGCTTTTACCGGCTGGAGCAGGAAGTTGCGTACTACATCGGCGGAAATACCGGGATAAATCGTTACCACGCCAATCGGTTGCGGGGTAATTGGGTGAACGATTAGCTCGCCCACGCCGTGCGGGGCCGGAGGCGTACCGAGGCGGCGGATATGGATCCCCGCTTCCAGCAGCGGCGCGAGGTTCGGCGACGCGAAGGCATTAAAACCATCGGCATGAGCTTTGGTGGTGCGGTTACCACGATAGAGGCGGTTATTGAAGAACAACGACACTTCATTAATCGGGTAGTTGGCGGCGACGTACAGCGCGTTAAGAAGATTAATCTGTCCGTCAGAGCGCAGCTCGGCCAAAGGGATTTGTGACCCTGTCACAATGACTGGTTTTCCCAGATTCTCCAGCATGAAGGAGAGCGCCGAGGCGGTAAACGCCATAGTATCCGTACCGTGAAGGATCACGAAACCATCGTACTGGTCATAGTGGTCGCGAATATCGTCGGCGATATGCTGCCAGTCTTGCGGCGTCATATCGGAAGAGTCCATCAGCGGGGCGTATTCATGGATGGTAAAGTCCGGCATCTCCGGGCGGTGGAACTCGGGCATTAACGCCAGCTGGCGCTGTAAATGACCGGAAACGGGAATGTAGCCGTGTTCAGAACGCTGCATACCAATGGTGCCGCCGGTATAGGCAACGTAAATAGATTTCTTCTGCATAGCATCGCTTAGGTTATACATGGACCGGCGAAGTATATACCCGACACGCTGCAAGTTGCATGTGCGTTGGCTGCTTTCGTGTGTAATGGATGAAGTGTATAAATGCCGCCCCGTGATTGGGGCGGCAGAGGATTAACGAATATTGGCGCAGGTTAAGCAGAAAGCGTAACGGTTTTGCGGATCGTTGAACGCCGCCAGCTTGTCGCTCTCGGTTTTCACCGCGTTAGCCGCAGCAGCCACGGGCGCAGGCAGATACGCTTGTATCGCTGCCGGCAGCGCCGCGCGGACTGAACCGGTCAGGCTATCTACCATCATTGAGAAGAAAGTGGGATCTTCCTGATAGTAATTGATATGCCACTGTTTCAGCTTCGCCAGCTCTGCAGCTTTCGCCACTGCGTCGTCGAAGTCGCCGAGGCCATCGACCAGGCCGTTAGCCTTCGCATCTTCACCCGTCCAGACGTGGCCCTGAGCGATTTGGTCAATTTTTTCCGGCGTACTCTTACGCGCGGTCGCCACCAGGGTGATGAAGCGCTTATAGCCATTTTCGATGGTCAACTGCATCAGTTGCTGCACTTCTGGCGGCAGCGCTTTGGTGGTGGAGACATCGGCCAGCGGCGAGGTTGCCACGCCGTCGGTGTGTACGCCAATCGACCCCAGCGTATTCTCGACGGTATTAATCACCCCAAAGATACCGATGGAGCCGGTGAGGGTGCTTGGGTTCGCCACAATGTAATCCGCCGGGGTTGAGATCCAGTAACCGCCGGAAGCGGCCATGCCGCCCATGGAGACGACGACGGGTTTACCTGCCGCTTTTGCCGCAGCCAGCTCTTCGCGAATCACCTCTGAGGCGCTGACGCTGCCGCCAGGGCTGTTGACCCGCAGAACGATAGCTTTAACTTTCGGATCCAGACGCGCGTCGCGGATTTGTGCGGCGGTGGTATCGCCACCAACGTTACCCGGCGTTTCTTCGCCATCCATTATCGCGCCGTTAGCAAAGATAACTGCAATCGCGGAGCCCTGATCGGCAGGCGTTTTCACCGTGTAATCGTAGTAGCTGATAGCGCTGTAGTTGTTATCCGCTTTGCTCCAGCCAAACTGCTTGGTCAGCGCTTTTTCCACATCCGTGGAGGTGCCCAGCTCATCAACCAGCTTGTTATCCAGCGCATATTTTGCCGTGTCGCCATCGACTTTACGCAGTCCGTCAATCACGCCCTGAGCACCGGGGAACAGCTGCTGAGTGGTAATCTGGCGGTTAGCGGCGATGGTGTTGAGGTAGTTTTGCCACAGCTCACCAATCCAGCGGCTATCCGCTTCGCGCGCCGCCGGAGACATATCGTCGCGGATAAACGGTTCTACCGCTGACTTATAGGTGCCGACGCGGAAAACGTGGGTCGAGACTTTGAGCTTGTCGAGCAGGGATTTATAATACAGGCCGTTGGTGGCAAAACCGTGCAGATCTACTTCGCCCTGCGGTGAGAGCCAGATTTTATTGGCGAAGCTGGCCAGATAGTACTGACCCTGGCTGTAGCTGCTGCCAACGGCATACACTGGCTTACCGCTGTCGCGGAATTCGCGCAGCGCTTTGCCGATATACTGCATCGAGGGCTGATCGCCACCAGCAAAATTCTTCAGATCCAGCACGATACCGGTGATGTTCCGGTCATCTTTCGCCTGACGAATGGTTTGCACAATATCGAACAGTGAGTTTTCCTGCAGACGATCGGAGCTGGCGCCAAACAGCTGACGACCAATAACCCCTAGTTTGCTGCTGGCCGAAGGTTTATCGACCACCACGCCGGTGATATCCATCAACAGCGCGCCGCGAGTGGTGTGTTCCGTTGTGGTGGTGCTGAACTGGGCCCAGATGCCGACGCAGGCCAGCACCAGCACCAGGAAAACCACGTTCAGTGCGAGCTGGCGAATGAAGTTGAGTACTCGCCATGTCCATTTAAAAATTCCGGCGAGCAGTCGCCAAAGAGTTCGCATGTATTCTCCCTAAGCATTATCAAAAATGGGCGAGCCGCAAGGGCCGCCGCGTCTGGCTATCCTAAAGAGAGTGCCGACGGTTGTCAGCAGGAATCACCCATCGGGCTGTAACAAAATCCTTGCGCATGTTAATTTTATGAAAAATCACATCACAGGAGTTACACAGATGGATGCTCTCGAACTACTGGTTAATCGCCGCAGCGCTTCACGTCTGATTGACCCGGCCCCGGCAGGTGAACAGCTGGAAAATATCCTTCGCGCTGGCCTGCGCGCGCCGGACCACGGAACGCTGCAACCGTGGCGTTTCTTTATTATTGCCGATGAAGGGCGCGAGCGCTTTAGCCAGCTACTGGAAAAAGGTGCGGTGGCGGCAGGAGCAGATGAGAAGGCGATTGAGAAGGCCCGTAGCGCGCCGTTTCGTGCACCGCTGATTATTACCGTGGTGGCACACTGTAAAGATCACCCTAAGGTGCCGAAGTGGGAACAGGAGATGTCGGCGGGGTGCGCGGTCATGGCCATGCAGATGGCGGCCGTCGCACAAGGCTTTAACGGCATCTGGCGCAGCGGTGCGTTAACCGAGAGCCCGGTAGTACGTGAAGGCTTTGCCTGTCGTGAGCAGGATAAAATTGTTGGTTTTCTCTATCTGGGGACGCCGCAACTCAAAGCCTCAACCAGCTTCGCGCTGCCGGATACCACGCCGTTTGTGACGCATTTCTAACTGCATCCGCGTTTTGCCGGGTGGCGGCTAGCGCCTGACCCGGCCTGTACTTTGGAACCGTAGCCCGGACAGGGCGCGTCAAGCGCCGTCTCCGGGGTTCCAACGGCGAAGAAGTTACTTCTGCTGTTTAGCGAATTCGTCTTTCGCTTTCTGCAGCTGTTGCTGGAAGGCCGGATTGGTATGCAGCGTGGCGACCACTGCCGAACCGACAATCCGCGCCGCGTCTACGTCGCTCTGCCAGTGATAACCGCAAATAACCCGGCTCTCACCCAGCTCAAATCCGCGTTTAAGAATTTCGTTTTGCCGCTGTGGATTGACCTCAGCCAGCACCAGCGCCGTGGCCCAGCCGATAGAGGTGTGGCCGGAAGGATAGGAGCCGTTTTTCGACAGCGCATCCTGTTCCGTGGTGTTACAGGTGGCGACGCCGTAAAACGCAAATGGCCGAATACGCATATACTTCTCTTTCGCGCCGCGCGTCGCCAGGTCCCCGGCATCTTCAATCATATTGGTCAGTAACTTATGCAGCTCCGGCGCATCTTTCGCGGTAATGGGCGAACCGAAGGCGCCAGAGAAGGCATTGGCCACGCCGCCGCCGCTCAGATTCGCGTCTTCCACGGCTAATTTACCGCGCTCGGTGCCGCGCAGCAGACGACCTTTTTCATACATCGCCTGATCGTTTAAAAATGCGATGCTTCCTACTTCCGGTGGCGGTGGCAGCAGCGCCAGGCTATCAATGGCCTGGGCATTGGTCAGATAGTAGAGATCGGGTTTAGTGGTGACGTCGTTACCGGCTGGAGCCAGGGCGAAAGCGTTAATGGAGAAGAAACTGGCCAGGCAAAGGGCGAGAACGCGCTTTTTCATTAAAATTTCCTTACGTTGTTATATGTCCAGATGAAACAGAATTTTTTTTGTCACATTTCTGTCATTTTTTAGTAGAGGTTAAAGTGGCGTTAAAAAAAGGGTTCTGTATCGCAAAATCGGTTTTTTGTCTGCTTAATGAGCAACTATGCGCGATTTAGGACTGTCGTACTTATCACCTTGGCATTTGGGCGCTACCATAGCGGGATTGCAATGACAGGAGATGTCCATGAGCGAGCAAGCTATTCGTTTAACGCAATACAGCCACGGAGCCGGTTGCGGGTGTAAAATTTCCCCTAAAGTGTTGGAAACGATTCTGCAGAGTGACCAGGCGAAGTTTATCGATCCGAATCTGCTGGTGGGCAATGAGACCAGCGATGATGCAGCCGTATATGACCTCGGCAACGGCACGTCAATTGTCAGCACCACCGACTTTTTTATGCCGATCGTCGATAGCCCATTCGACTTCGGGCGCATTGCCGCCACCAACGCCATCAGCGATATTTTCGCGATGGGCGGTAAACCGATCATGGCGATCGCCATTCTCGGCTGGCCGATTAATACCCTGGCACCGGAAATCGCTCGTCAGGTCGTCGATGGCGGGCGCTTTGCTTGCCAGCAGGCGGGCATTGCTCTTGCGGGCGGCCACTCGATTGATGCCCCGGAACCTATTTTCGGTCTCGCGGTGACCGGCGTGGTGCCGACCGAGCGGGTGAAGAAAAACAGCACCGCTCAGGCAGGCTGCAAACTGTATCTCACTAAACCGCTGGGTATCGGCGTGCTGACTACCGCCGAGAAAAAATCGCTATTGAAGCCTGAGCATCAGGGGCTGGCGACGGAAACCATGTGCCAGATGAACCTCGTTGGTTCAGCGTTTGCCAACATTGAAGGCGTAAAAGCGATGACCGACGTCACCGGCTTTGGGCTGCTTGGCCACCTGAGCGAAGTGTGCCGTGGCGCGGGTGTACAGGCGCAGCTAACTTACGCCGATATCCCGAAACTACCTGGTGTGGAAGCGTATATTGCAGCGGGCGCGGTCCCGGGCGGTACCGGGCGTAACTTTGCCAGCTACGGTCATCTGATGGGCGAAATGCCGCCAGAGTGGCGCGATTTGCTGTGCGACCCGCAGACCTCCGGCGGTCTGTTGCTGGCGGTAACGCCGGATGCGGAAGCTGAGGTTCAGGCCGCGGCGGCTGAGTACGGTATTACGCTTGCCGCCATCGGCGAGCTGGTCACCGCCCGCGGCGGTCGCCCAATGATCGAGATCCGTTGATTTCATGCGGCTGTTTATTGCGGAAAAACCAAGTCTCGGGCGCGCCATCGCTGAGGTGCTGCCAAAGCCGCATCGCAAAGGCGACGGCTACATTGAGTGCGGTGACGGACAGGTGGTCACCTGGTGTATCGGCCATCTACTGGAGCAGGCGCAGCCTGACGTCTATGACGGGCGCTATGCGCGCTGGAACCTGCTCGACCTGCCCATCGTGCCTGAGAAGTGGCAGCTTCAACCCAAACCGTCTGTGACCAAACAGCTTAACGTGATTAAGCGCCTGCTCGGTGATGCCCAGGAAGTGATTCACGCGGGTGACCCGGACAGGGAAGGTCAACTGCTGGTGGATGAGGTGCTGGATTATCTGCAGCTGGCGCCGGAAAAGCGCCAGCAGGTGCAACGCTGCCTGATTAACGACCTTAACCCGCAGGCGGTGGAGCGGGCGATAAATCGTCTGCGCGCGAACAGTGAGTTTATCCCGCTGTGCGTGTCGGCGCTGGCCCGCGCTCGCGCCGACTGGCTATATGGGATCAATATGACCCGCGCCTATACTATTCTCGGTCGTAACGCGGGTTATCAGGGAGTGTTATCCGTCGGGCGCGTGCAGACTCCGGTGCTTGGCCTGGTGGTGCGCCGTGATGAAGAGATTGAAAACTTCGTCGCTAAAGATTTCTTCGACGTGAAGGCGCATATCGTCACGCCGAAGGATGAACGCTTTGTCGCTAACTGGGTGCCAAGCGAAGCCTGTGAGTCATATCAGGACGAAGAGGGGCGCTTGCTCCACCGCCCGCTTGCCGAACACGTTGTTAAGCGCATTGAAGGCCAACCGGCAACGGTGACCGCTTATAACGACAAGCGGGATTCCGAGCCTGCGCCGCTGCCGTTCTCGCTTTCCGCGCTACAGATTGAAGCCGCGAAGCGCTTTGGTTTTAGCGCGCAGAACGTGCTGGATATCTGCCAGAAGCTGTATGAAACCCACAAACTCATTACCTATCCGCGTTCGGATAGCCGCTATCTGCCAGAAGAGCATTTTGCCGGTCGTCATGCGGTGCTGAACGCCATTAGCGTGCACGCGGCAGACCTGCTACCGCAGCCGGTGGTGGACCCGGAGATCCGCAACCGCTGCTGGGATGATAAAAAGGTCGATGCGCACCACGCTATCATTCCCACCGCGCGCAGCTCACAGGTGAAGCTCAGCGACAACGAAGAAAAGGTCTACGGCCTGGTTGCTCGTCAATACCTGATGCAGTTTTGCCCGGATGCGGTGTTTCGCAAATGCCAGATCGATCTCGATATCGCCAACGGCAAATTTATCGCCAAAGCCCGTTTCCTGGCGGAAGCCGGTTGGCGAACGCTGCTGGGCAATAAAGAGCGCGATGAGGAAAACGATGGGACACCGCTGCCAGTGGTGGCTAAAAATGACGAACTGTTGTGCGAAAAGGGCGAAGTCGTGGAACGTCAGACCCAGCCGCCGCGTCATTTCACCGATGCGACGATTTTGTCGGCGATGACCGGGATAGCCCGCTTCGTGCAGGATAAGGATCTGAAGAAGATCCTGCGTGCGACGGATGGTCTGGGTACGGAGGCAACCCGCGCCGGGATTATCGAGCTGCTGTTTAAGCGCGGTTTCTTAACCAAGAAGGGGCGCTATATTCATTCGACCGATGCCGGGAAGGCGCTTTTCCATTCGCTGCCCGAAATGGCAACCCGTCCGGATATGACCGCCCACTGGGAGTCGATCCTGACGCAAATCAGCGAAAAGCAGTGCCGCTATCAGGACTTTATGCAACCGCTGGTAGGCACGTTGTTCCAGCTTATCGACCAGGCGCGCAGTACTCCGGTACGCCGCTTCCGCGGCATTGTCGCGCCGGGCGATGGTAAGAAAGGTTTTAGCAAGAGTAAAGGTAGGGCCAAAGCTAAAGGTAAGAAGCCTGCGGCTGATTCAGCAGCAGAGAGCTCACAGTAAAAAACCCCGGGGAACCGGGGTTTTGCCATGATATTACCTAACTTTTTTATACGGCTCGTGTGTATATCAGGTTTAAATCACACCCTGAGCCAGCATAGCATCGGCAACTTTCACGAAACCGGCGATATTCGCGCCGCGAACGTAGTTGGTCTGCTTCGCTTCGCCGCCGTATTCCACGCAGGCGTGGTGGATGTCCAGCATGATGTGGTGCAGACGCGCGTCCACTTTCTCCGCTTTCCAGCCCATACGCGCGGCGTTCTGTGCCATTTCCAGGCCAGAGGTGGCCACGCCACCGGCGTTAGCCGCTTTACCCGGCGCGAACAGGACACCCGCTTCGAGGAACAGGTCGGTTGCCGCGATGGTGGTTGGCATGTTGGCGCCTTCCGCGACGGCCTTCACGCCGTTAGCAATCAGCTGACGGGCAGCATCGACGTCCAGTTCGTTCTGCGTTGCGCACGGCAGAGCGATATCCGCTTGTACGCCCCACGGCTGCTTGCCTTCAAGATAGGTCAGGCCGAATTCGCGGGCGTAATCTGCTACGCGACCGTGGCTGCGCTCTTTAATATCGATCAGGCGGGCCAGTTTTTCTTTGGTGAAGCCAGCTTCGTCAACCACAGTGCCGTTAGAGTCGGAAGCCGTAATAACGCGCGCGCCAAGCTCCATCGCTTTCTCAATGGCATATTGCGCTACGTTGCCCGAACCGGACACCGCGACGCGAGCGCCTTCAAAGCCTAAACCGTGGCGCTTAAGCATCGCTTCGGTGAAGTAGATCAGGCCGTAACCGGTTGCTTCCGGACGAATCAGGCTGCCGCCGAAGGAGAGGCCTTTACCGGTGAACACACAGGCGCTGTTGTTGGAGAGTTTGCGCATCATCCCGGCCATAAAGCCCACTTCACGACCGCCTACGCCGATATCGCCGGCAGGGACGTCGGTATCCGGACCTAAATGACGATACAGTTCGGTCATCAGCGCCTGGCAGAAACGCATCACTTCGCCATCGCTCTTACCTTTAGGATCGAAGTCGCTGCCGCCTTTGCCGCCGCCCATAGGCAGAGTAGTCAGGGCGTTTTTGAAGGTTTGTTCAAAGCCAAGGAATTTCAGAATCGACAGGTTTACAGAGGGGTGAAAACGCATACCGCCTTTATACGGGCCGATGGCGGAGTTGAACTGTACGCGCCAGGCGCGGTTAACCTGAACCTGATTGCGGTCATCAACCCAAACGACGCGGAACTGGATAGCGCGCTCCGGCTCAACCAGACGTTCCAGCAAATTCAGCTGACGATAGCGCGGATTTTCCTCAAGGAAAGGCCACAGGGTAGTCATCACCTCGCGGACGGCCTGAGCAAATTCAGTTTGGTTTGGATCGCGCTGTTGAACGCGGGCGAGAAAACCTTCCAGAGTGCACGTCTGATCCATTGATATAAGTTCCCCTTATGATTGTGATTGCATTTATACCCGTCATACTTCAAGTTGCTTATGTGTTGGCTACGCTCACTCGCCCCAGTCACATAGTTATCTATGCTCCTGGGGACTCCCTCCCTTGCCGCCTTTAAGCAACTCGAATTATTTAGGGTATATTTATTATGATTCGGCTCTTGAAAAGGCCGATTTTCCGACTATACCACCGGGAATCGTTAGTTAAGCAAGGAAAAATTGTCCAGAAAGCAAAATTTATAATTAGGCTTTGGTCATAATCAAAAACGATGACAATAGCCTGACAAAATTAGCGGGAAAGGAGAGATGCACGTTGGGCGATAAAGGCTTCCAGCAGGGGGATGTCGGTTGGCGCAAGATTGAATGTTAAGACTTCCTGTGGCGAACACCAGCGTAGCTGGCTGTGGTAGTGGGCTGTTGGCTCGCCGCTAAAATGTGGGACCCACCAGGCGTGAAGATGAATCAGGCGGGTGGAGACTTCGCGCTGATGGCTGGCGATATAGCATTTCGGTTGGGCGATGATCCCGAGTTCTTCCTGAAGCTCACGGATCAGCGCCTGAGCTTGTGTTTCGCCTGGCTCGACTTTACCGCCGGCGAATTCCCACATCCCGGGCTGGTCGGCGTGTGCAGGTCGCTGTGCCAGCAAAATTTGTCCGTTGCGTTCGATAATGGCGGCAACAACATCAATGGTTTTTAGCATGTGAATCATCGTTCTGTGCGGGATAATGGCCTATTATCACCGCCTTCGTGCTTTTCAAACAACCCTAACCCCACTGGAGAGACTCTGTGCTTGACCGTCATTTACATCCTCGCCTTAAACCCGTGCTCAACGCCATCGCCGCGCTGCTGGATCGCCCCGCAATTTCTCCCGATGGCCTGACGTTGTTTGGTTTTGCGATTGGCGTGCTGGCGCTGCCGTTTCTGGCGCTGGGCTGGTATCAGGCGGCGCTGGCGGCAGTAGTATTCAATCGCCTGCTGGATGGTTTAGACGGCGCACTTGCCCGGCGGTGCGGGCTGACCGACGCGGGTGGCTTTCTGGATATTTCGCTCGATTTCCTGTTTTACGCGCTGGTGCCGTTTGGCTTTATCCTCGCTGACCCGGCGCACAATGCGTTGGCGGGTGGCTGGCTGCTGTTTGCTTTTATCGGTACCGGCAGCAGCTTTCTGGCCTTTGCCACGCTGGCGGCGAAGCATCAGATAGATAATCCAGGCTATGCCCACAAATCGTTTTATTACATTGGCGGTTTGACCGAGGGGACGGAGACGATTGCGCTGTTTGTGCTGGGCTGCCTGTTCCCTGAATGGTTTGCCTGGCTGGCGTGGATTTTTGGCGCGCTGTGCTGGCTGACGACCTTTACGCGGGTGTGGAGTGGTTATGTCACACTTAAACAGGTGGGAGTTTAGTGAGCATGTTTGATGCCGGGCGGCGGCTGACGCCTTGCCCGGCCTACGGGTTCACAGTCGTCTGCGGTCCGGTAGCCCGGACAGGTGCGTAGCACCGCCTCCGGGAAATGCGCCGGGTCGGATGCTTCCCGGCGGCGCATGTTGCCAATAAGCGAATTACTTACTGCTATCCGGACCGCGCTCCCCGTGAGAAACCGGGTTTTTCGGATTACTGCTCCATTCGTACCAGCCGCCATCGTACACCGAGACGTTTTGCCAGCCCATCGCCCGGGCGTACATAAACGTTTCTGAGGCGCGCCAGCCGGTGCCGCAGTAGAAAGAGACCTGCTGGTTCGGCAGAATATTCCATGATTTCCACATCGCGGCGATATCATCGGCGCTGCGCATGGTGCCGTCAGGATTATGGAAATCCTCCATATGAGTGGAATCGCTTCCTGCATGGCCCCAGCGGGCACCGGCAATCTCACCCATCGGCTTGATGTAGCTGTAGCCGCTGGTGGTACCAATAAACTCCGGCCAGGAACGAATGCTTACCAGCGAAGCATCCTGACGATGCAGCAGGGCGCGAGCCTGTTCGGTATTGAGCATCAGCTGTGGCTGACCCGGAATCGTCGCGCCGAAGTCCGGCTCGGATTTCTGTTTCGGCGGCGTCCCTCGCTCGACTGGCAGCCCGGCATCGGACCAGGTTTTCCAGCCGCCATCGAGCAGACGCACATCTTTCACACCGGTATACAGCATGATCTGCGCCACGCGGGCTGCGGCATAGACGTCGCGACCGTACAGAATCACCGTGGTGTCATGGCGAATACCATGTTTTGCCAGCATTGCTTTAAGCTGCTCGTCGGAGACTTTATTCCACAACGGCTCGCTTTCAACCTCGTTGGTGTCGATATAACCGGCACCCGGAATGTGGTTGAGCAAATAAAACTTCGGCGCGCCCCAGGCGGCTTCAAACACCTTCCATTGTCCGGCAGGGGCGGCGGTCACCTTTTTACCCTGCTGAAGGTCGTGCAGCCACTGCGGATACACCAGTTGCTCAAAATGCGGCAGCTTTTGCAGCCGATCTGCATGGCTCAGGGCATCGCCGAGCGTGCTGAGATGGGTAAATCCGGCGGTCTGAAGGCGCGCAGCGACTTTGGCGTTGTCGTCCGCATTGCCGTACAGCGCAATCGGCGTTGCTGCCTGTAAATTATGTTGCTTAGCCCAGTCGCTGATCTGCTCGTCGCTCATGGCGCTAAGCCAGTTGGCGGAAAGATTCAGCGCCTGCGGCTCATGGCCTTGCGTGCCGTTGGCATTCTGCGGCCAACCGTTATAGAAAGCGCTGAGACGGGTATCAATGGTGACGCCATTCTGCTGTTGCAGGGTGGAAAGCGTGAGCGTTGGCATGGTTTCAGCGGCGAGGGTGGAAGTAGCAGCAAGCCCCATCAGCAGGGCGAGTGCGGTCAATTGAGAAACACGTTTCATCGAAATGCCCGACAGTAGAAAATTGAGCGGCAATTCTCCGCGTTATCAGTGAATAATTCTTTGCGATAGCGCAGGATTTCATTGCCAGAGGCTCATATGCAAACAGCGCCCCCCGATGGGAGTATCCTGGCTGTCATGGGTGACCAGCACCGCAGGGATCGCCAGACGTGCCAGTTCGTCGAATACCCACTGGCGAAAGTCGGCGCGCAGGTCAACGTCGAGGCGATTAAACGGTTCATCCAGCAGCAGCGCCTGCGGTCGTGCCAGCAGGGCGCGCAGCAAGCTGACCCGCGCGCTCTGGCCGCCGGAAAGGGTCGCAGGATCGCGGGAATAGAAACCCGCCAGCCCGGCGTGCTCCAGCGTCTGTTCCACCTGGGCTCTTCGCTGCATCCCTTTAATGTCCGCAGGAAGCGCCAGCAGCAGGTTTTGCCCGACACTGAAGTGGTCGAACAGCAGCGCGTCCTGAAACAAAATACCGATGCGTCGCCGCTCGGTTGGCCAATTATCGCAGCGCTGATTATCCAGCCACAGTTCGCCGGAGGCGCGGAAATTCTCCGCCAGCGCACCCACTATCCAGGCAAACAGGGTCGACTTTCCACTACCGGACGGCCCCATCAGCGTCAGGACTTCACCGGGAACCACTGAAAAATCAACATTGCGCAGCAGCGACTGTTTATCGAGCTCCAGGGTTAAGTTTTTGACGGCCAACATTAGCGTAATCCTTGTCGATAGCGGCCCGTCAGCCAGGCCAGCAGGGCGGTGAGGGCAAAGAAGATCACCGGTAAGAGAAGCTGCCATAACGCTTGGGCGGCGAGGGTTACCGTATCGCCGCCGCTGCTCAGGGCCACGGCTTCGCTGGTGAGCGTTGGAATACGTCCGGCCCCCAGCCACAGAGTTGGCAGATATTGCGCGATGCTCACTGAAAAGCCGACCGCCAGCGCGGTTAACAAAGGGCGCGTTAGCGAGGGTAGAGTGACCAGCCAGAAGATGCGCCCCCGTTGCCAGCCGAGGGTGCGTGCGACCAGCACCGTGCGCGGGTCGAGACTACGCCACGCCGGGAGCAGGATAAACAGCATCCACGGCACCACCCACAGCAGATGTCCCCACAAAACGGTGAGCCACTCGCCGTCCAGCCATGCATACAGCGCTAACTGATATTGCCCGTCCGCCAGCGGTAACGCAGGGAGAACCAGCGGTAGCCAAATCCATCCACTGACGCGGGAGGGTCCAAGCTCCAGCCACAGCAGGCAAATCACCGCTCCGATAAGCGCTGAGCATAGCCCCAACCATAAACTATTGCTGACGCTCTCGCTGGCCGGCTGAGTATTTTGCGCGACCGCCGCGAGAAACAGGGCGCAGACTACACCGCACAGCGGCAGGAAAATGGCGAACGTTTTCCCGACCAGCGCGCGTGGCTGCGGTTGACGCATTCCCTCAACGCACGGTATTCGCCGACGCCAGAGACGCCACGCGCCATATGCCCCGGTCGCCATCACGGCGAGGATCAACAGCAAGACCAGGCTGGCGATAGCGCCTTTGGCCTGCTGTGCATCATCGCCCTGGTTTAACCATTGCCATGCCAGCACCGCCAGCGTCGGCGGGTTGCCGGGGCCGATCACCAGCGCGACGTCTACCACCGAAAGGCTCCAGGCGGCGGTCGCCAGCAGCACTATCGACAGCGACGGAAGCAGCGTCGGTAAAACCAGCCAATTCAGGCACTGCCAGCGACCATAACCGAGGCTTTTTAATACCGTGGCCTGCCCGGCCAGACGCTTCTCATCCAACAGGCCATAAACCACCCACAACAGAAAACCGCTCTCTTTAATCGCCATCGTCAGGCCAAGACCGATGCCGTAGCGGTCGACCGTGGGGGATAAAAAGGGGCAGAGGCGATAGAGCCAGCCGCCCTCGGCAAACAGCAGCAGGGCAGTGGTGGCGAAAGCGATGTGGGGCACCGCCAGCAGCAGCGGAAGCCTTCTCACCAGCCGTTGCCAGCCAGTCGATGGCCAGAGTGCGGCAACAACAGTAGCGGTGATAAGCAGCGCGCCGCCAACCGACAGCAGCGTCGAAACCAGAGTCGCCGTTAGCGCCTGAGTGAACTGTGGATCGGCAAATAGCGCCTGCCAGCAGGAGAGACGCTGCGCTGGCAGCGCCATCAGTGAAGCCGCCGGGAGCAGCGGCAAATAAATCAGCGCTACCAATCCCCAGGTTAGCAGCGTTAGTGCGTACCGTAGCGGCGCAGCCATTCCTGCTCCAGCGCGTCAACCCAGGCGGCGTGCGGTTCGGCCAGCATCGGTGGCAAATTTTGCGGTAAAACGGCGTTGAAGGCCTGACGCTCCTCACCCGTTAATTTCGCCGGATCCAGCACGCTGGGGTCGCCCCATACTGTCGGGTCAGCTTTGCGCAGCTGCGCTTCGGGCGAAAGCAGGAAATTGGCGACCACTTTTGCGCCCGCCGCTGCGCGGGCGTTGGCTGGGATCGCCACAAAGTGGACGTTACCGAGCATGCCCTCGCTGAAGCCGAAGCCGTAGCTGTCTTTCGGCAACTCTCCGCTCGCCGCTTTTTGTTGAGCGTGCAGTGGGTTAAAGGTGATTGATAGCTTAAGGGTGTCATTTTTCAGCATGGCATCCATTCGAGCGGGTGAAGCCGGGAAGTCGCGACCCTCGCGCCACAGCAGAGGATGAAGCTGGTCAAGATAGTGCCACAACGGCGCGGTCACGGCGGCGAAGGTGGCTTCCTGCGGCGGCTGGCTCAGGGCATCGGGCTGCGGGGTGAGCGTCAGCAGCAGCTGTTCGAGAAAGGCGGTGCCGGTAAAGTCCGGCGGGCGCGGATAGGTGACGCTACCGGGATGGGCGGCGGCGAACTTCAGCAGTTCCTGCGCATTCTTGGGGGCATCAGGCGTTTGCGAACGGCGGGCGACAAAGGTGAGCTGGGCACCGCCCCACGGTGATTCTGCGCCATCGGTCGGGATAGAGAAATCTTCACGTACCGGTTTTTTCGTATCAACAAAACGCCAGTTGGGCAGCGTTTCCGCCCATTGAGTTTGCAGTAGATTTGCGCTTTTCAGAGTGCGGAAGTTTTCGCCGTTGACCCACAGCAGATCGATGGAACCACCTTGACTGCGCCCGGCCCGGGCTTCGGTCTGGATGCGTTTAACCGCGTCTGCGGCGTCGGCGATATGCACGATGCGCAGGTCGATGGCGTAATCACGCTTTACTTCGCCGCTGACCCAATCGAGATAGCGGTTGACCGCCGGATCTCCACCCCAGGCGTTAAACCATACCGTCTGACCGCGGGCTTCGTGTTGGGTGGATTGCCAGTTGGCGCTGGCAGTCAATGGAGAGATCAATAGTAAAGCCAGGATCAACAAACTGCGCATAACCACTCCTTATGGTTTTGAATCGGTTGGGATCTGGCATAGCCCCTGTGCGGGGATCGCCATCGCCGAGTTAAAGCGCGCCGACAGGTTCTGTAAACCGATAAGCGCCGTGAGTTCGGTCAGCGCCTGGGCATCAAATTGCGCGGCCATTTTACTGCGCAGCGCATCGTTGACGACCGGAGGCGTCATGCTGGCGGCTTCGGCATACTCCAGTGCCAGCCGCTCACGCTCGCTGAATAATGCGCTGTTTCGCCAGTCGGCGACCGCCAGTAGCTTGTCACTGCTGCCGGTACGTTCCGCCAGTTTCATATTGGTAATATCAATACAAAACTCGCACAAGCAGAGTTGCGCAATGCGGGCGCTGACCAGCGATCGCAGTACCGGGTCGAGGGGCGAGCGTTTGCGCTCCAGATAGCCGACGAACATCGACACCAGGTAAAACACCAGCGGAATGCGCCCCCACCAGCGGATAGGGCTGAGTACTTCGCCGTAGTGGCGGCGGTGCAGCCATGCCTGCGGGCGAAGAATCAGGGGAATTGACTTCAGGGGCGGTAAGCTCATCGTGAACTCCTCTTTTGCTGTTCAAGATAGAGGGCTTTTGCGACGACCACCACAATTGCCAGCGCAAACAGGATCGATAAACCGGTCACCAGCCAGAAGGTGCCGCCGGTAAGCAGGCTACCGGTCCATGAATAGACTATCGTTGCGGGCAGTTGGCCAAGGCCGGTGGCCAGCATAAAGTGGCGAAAGCGCATTGACGTTAACCCGGCGGCATAGCTCACCGGATCAAAAGGCACGAAGGGTAGCAGGCGACAAATTAAGATGGTGTGTTTACCGTAGCGGGTAAAAAAGCCATCCATACTCTGCAACACGCTTTTGCCGGTAAGTTTTTCCACCACCTCGCGACCCAGTACTCTGGCGATGAAAAAGCACAGCGCCGCCCCGGCCATGGAACTTACCCACGAAAGCACGCCGCCCCAGAAGGCACCAAACAGGGAGGCGTTGGCGAAAGTTATCAGGAAGGCGGGAAGTGGGGCGACGATCGCTTGCAGAATCATCAACGCGAAGGAGACGAGCGCGGCCTGCGGCCCCCAGGAGTCGATAAAGCGCTCAATCGACTGCTGATCGAGGGTCGCAAAGGCCGCCAGGCTGTGCTGCATAAACGTATTTACGCCAGGTACCAGCCACCAGGCCAGCAGGGCGACGATCAGCACGATGCCGATCGCCGCCCGATAGTACGCGTTATAATTTTTCATCGTTAGCCTGTCGTTGTTCGGTATCGATTCGCCGGTAGCGGGCATATCTTTTCGCCGTCTGGATCAGGGCAAATAAGGCCAGTCCCGCGAGAGTCAGCTTAAGCACAAAAAGGAACGTAATACCGTCGCGGATAAGCTCGCTGGCCATCAGCGTATATATAAATACGCCGGGTAAGGTGGTGATAGCGGAAATAAAGGTGAATGACCAAAATGGAATAGCTGTCAGGCCATAGGCATAATTCTGGATATTATAAGGAAATAGCGGGATGAGTCGGGTCAGAATTAAAAAATCCGTTCCGCTGCGGGAGATACCTCTTTCGATTGCCTGAAATATCGCCGTCTGACCGACGTATTTTAGCAGCAGCTCGCGGCCCAGCCAGCGGGCGAACAGAAACGATAGCGAAGAGGCGACGGTCGCGGCCAGCAGCGATAGCACGGTGCCCAGCAGCGGGCCAAAAATAATCCCTCCGGCAATCACTAAAATACTGCCAGGGATCAGGCATAGGGTGGCGATAATAAACAGCAGAATATAGAGCGTATAGCCGAAGGTACCGCTTTGGCGAATAATCTCACGCAGGTGTTGAAAATTGGTGACCAGCTCGGTAAAACCCGACTGCTGGATAATACAGGCGACAATGCTCAATACGACCACAACAGAAAGCAGCTTATACTCTGCTTTATGACGGCTTCTTTTGCATTGGGTTCTCCTGTCTTGCGCGGGCGGTAAAAGTGCGCGCGACAGTATAATAGTTTGCCGCCGTTCACAATCTATTACCGCGGCTTTTTTGATATGGCTCAGGCTCTCCGGTGCAGAGAGCCTGATGCAGGGAAAGATTTACGGTTTGAAGGTTGCCCAAACCGGCGCGTGGTCGGACGGTTTTTCCATGCCACGAATTTCATAGTCAATGCCGGTTTCGACACAACGCTGCGCCAGCGGATTACTCGCCAGCAGCAGATCGATACGCAGGCCGCGGTTGTCATCAAAGCCCTTCGAGCGGTAGTCGAACCATGAGAAATGTTCGTTATCTTGCGGGTTCGCATGACGGTAAGTATCCACCAGGCCCCAGCCCAGCAGGCGCTCCATCCATTCACGCTCTTCCGGCAGGAACGAGCATTTGCCGGTACGCAGCCAGCGCTTGCGGTTCTCTTCGCCGATACCGATATCCAAATCGGTGGGGCTGATATTCATATCGCCCATGATGAGAACCGGATTGTCTTTATTCAGCTCAGTATCCAGATAGTTTTGCAGATTCTGGTAAAACGCCGCCTTAGCCGGGAATTTGGTTTCGTGATCGCGGCTTTCTCCCTGCGGGAAGTAACCGTTAATCACCGTCACGTTGCCAAACGGGGAAGGGACTTCCGCCATGATGATGCGGCGCTGGGCTTCTTCTCCGTCGTTTGGGAAACCGCGACGTACGGAGACAGGCGTTTCTTTGGTCAGTAGCGCAACGCCGTAATGACCTTTCTGCCCATGATAAAAAACGTTGTAGCCAAGCTTCGCCACGTCTTCAAGCGGAAACATATCGTCATGAACTTTCGTTTCCTGTAGTCCGATGACGTCCGGCTGGTGTTTTTCGATGATGGCGGCCAGCTGATGCGGGCGGGCACGCAGGCCGTTGATATTAAAGGAGACAAATTTCATAGTCGCTGCCACTGTGCAAGGTGAATAGTGCAGGGATGGTAGCAGAAATTCGCCGGTCTGGCTGCGTTGAGGTGGTTTATTCTGCCAATTGCAGTGGTTGGTAGCCTGTTTGCACAAACTGTGCACCATTCTGGAACGCGATGCGCCAAAAAAGGGCGAATATTACCGATAAATTTCGTAGAGGATCACAATTACAGAATTATATCTTACCTCTGCATAATCTTTCTTTTTATTCCACTATAAAAGGCACAATTGTTATTTTTATTCACTTTTTATGCATTAAATGTGAATAAGTGTCTTTTGTAACTTATTGATATTTCGTTGTTGACTTCAATTTATGCACTTTCCCCTCTGGCTGGCACGAACCGTGCAATCTACATTTACAGCGTAATAACCATATTTATTAACATTATTTAAACTTTTTATTTACCGGAAGAGGTCGATATGTCTCAGTCAATTACGCGTAGCAACTTTGATGAATGGATGATGCCTGTATACGCGCCAGCGGCTTTTATTCCGGTACGCGGCGAAGGTTCCCGCCTGTGGGATCAGCAGGGAAAAGAGTATATCGATTTTGCGGGCGGCATTGCGGTGAACGCCCTCGGTCATGCTCACCCGCAGCTGGTGAAGGCGCTAACTGAACAGGCGGGGAAATTCTGGCATACCGGCAACGGCTATACCAATGAACCGGTATTGCGCCTGGCTAAACAGTTGATTGACGCCACCTTTGCCGACCGGGTCTTTTTCTGTAACTCGGGGGCTGAAGCTAACGAAGCGGCGCTCAAGCTGGCGCGTAAATACGCCCACGACCATTTCGGCAGCCAGAAGAGCGGCATCGTCGCGTTCAGAAATGCCTTCCATGGCCGCACATTGTTCACCGTTTCCGCTGGCGGTCAGCCCGCCTATTCGCAGGATTTTGCGCCGCTGCCGCCGCAAATTCAGCACGCCATTTACAACGATCTCGATTCGGCAAAAGCGCTGATTAATGACGATACCTGCGCGGTGATTGTCGAGCCAATGCAGGGTGAAGGCGGCGTAGTGCCTGCCGATCCCCATTTCCTGCGCGGTCTGCGCGAGCTGTGCGATGCGCATAACGCACTGCTGATTTTCGATGAAGTGCAGACTGGCGTCGGGCGCACCGGTGAGCTGTATGCCTATATGCACTATGGCGTCACGCCGGACGTGCTTTCGACCGCTAAAGCGCTGGGCGGCGGTTTCCCGATTGGCGCGCTGCTGGCTACGGAGCATTGCGCGAGCGTAATGACCGTCGGTACCCACGGCACCACCTACGGCGGCAACCCGCTGGCCTGCGCGGTGGCTGGAGAGGTGTTATCCATCGTCAATACTCCAGCTGTGCTCAACGGCGTTAAGCAGCGCCATCAGTGGTTTAGCGAACGACTCAATGCCATTAACGCGCGTTATGGTCTGTTTAAAGAGATCCGTGGTCTGGGGCTGCTGATTGGCTGCGTGTTGAAAGAGGAATATGCCGGGAAGGCGAAGGCTATCAGCAACCAGGCGGCGGAAGATGGGCTGATTGTCCTGATTGCTGGTGCGAACGTGGTGCGCTTCGCTCCGGCGCTCATTGTCAGCGAAGAAGAAGTTAACAGCGGGCTGGATCGCTTTGAGCTGGCCTGCAAACACTTTCTTGCGGGGGTCTCATCATGATGGTGATCCGTCCTGTTGAAAAAGACGATCTGCCGGGGTTGATGACCCTGGCGGGCGAGACCGGCGGCGGCCTGACGTCGCTTCCGGCTGATGAGGCGACGCTCGCTGCGCGGATTGAGCGCTCGCAGATGACCTGGCGCGGTGAGCTGCCGAAAAGTGAACAGGGCTATGTGTTCGTACTTGAGGATTGCACCAGCGGCGCGGTAGCGGGGATTTGCGCTATCGAAGTTGCCGTTGGGCTGAACGATCCCTGGTACAACTACCGCGTCGGGACCCAGGTCCATGCTTCGAAAGAGCTTAACGTCTATAACGCCTTGCCGACGTTGTTTCTCAGTAACGACCATACCGGCAGCAGCGAACTGTGTACGCTGTTTCTCGACCCGAAATGGCGCAAAGAGGGCAACGGCTACCTGCTGTCGAAATCGCGCTTTTTGTTTATGGCTGCGTTCCGCGAGCGCTTCAACGAAAAAGTGGTGGCGGAGATGCGTGGGGTTATCGATGAGCATGGCTATTCGCCGTTCTGGGAAAGCCTCGGCAAACGTTTCTTTGCGATGGAATTTTCCCGCGCGGATTACCTGTGCGGCACCGGACAAAAGGCATTTATTGCCGCGCTGATGCCGAAGCATCCGCTTTATATCGACTTTCTATCCGATGAGGCGCACGCGGTGATCGGTGAGGTCCATCCGCAAACCGCCCCGGCCCGTGCGGTGCTGGAGAAAGAGGGCTTCCGCTATCTTAATTACGTCGACATCTTCGATGGCGGTCCGACACTGGAGTGTGAAATTAACCGCGTCAGGGCTATCCGCAAAAGTCGGCTGGTCACCGTCGCAGAAGGAGAGCCAGCGCCTGGAGAGTGGCCAGTGTGCCTGGTCGCCAATGAGCAGTATCAGCAGTTTCGCGCCATGTTAGTTCACGCAGACCCGGATTCCGACCGCCTGATGCTCAGCGCGCGCGAACTCGATGCCCTGAAATGCCACGTCGGCGACCCGGTCAGACTGGTTCGCCTGTGCCCTGAGGAGAAAAAATCATGAGTTTATGGATTAATGGCGACTGGCAAAGTGGTCGCGGGCCGACCCGAACTAAAAACAACCCGGTGAGCCAGGCGCTGCTGTGGCAGGGTAATGATGCGGATACTGAGCAGGTTACGCTGGCGGTGAGTGCTGCCCGTCAGGCGTTTCCGGCATGGGCGCGTCAGCCCTTCGCTGCACGTCGGGTGATAGCGGAAAAGTTTGCCACGCTGCTGGAGGCGAACAAGACGGAATTAACGGCGATCATTGCTCAGGAGACCGGCAAGCCGCGCTGGGAAGCGGCAACGGAAATTACCGCGATGATCAACAAAATCGCGATTTCGGTGAGTGCTTATCATAGCCGTACAGGAGAAGCGCAGACCGCGATGGCAGACGGCGCCGCGACGCTGCGCCACCGTCCGCATGGCGTACTGGCAGTGTTTGGCCCCTATAATTTTCCCGGACATCTGCCTAACGGGCATATTGTTCCGGCGCTGCTGGCGGGAAATACCGTGGTTTTTAAACCCAGCGAGCTGACCCCGCAGAGCGGTGAGGCGGTGGTGAGGCTGTGGGCCGAAGCGGGCCTGCCAGCGGGCGTGCTGAATCTGCTTCAGGGGGGGCGTGAAACCGGCGAGGACCTGAGCAGGCAGGCGGATATCGACGGCCTGCTGTTTACTGGCAGCTCGCATACTGGTTTCCAACTGCACAAACAGCTGGCAGGCCAGCCGGAGAAAATTCTCGCCCTTGAGATGGGAGGCAATAATCCGCTGATTGTCGATGAGCCGCAGGATATCGACGCCGCCGTCCATCTGACTATCCAGTCGGCGTTTATTACCGCCGGACAGCGCTGTACCTGCGCGCGTCGTCTGCTGGTTAAACGCGGTGAGGCGGGCGATACGTTTCTGAAACGGCTAGTGACAGTGTCACAAAAATTGATTCCCGATGCGTGGGACGCTGACCCACAGCCGTTCCTCGGTGGGTTAATTTCAGCGCAGGCGGCGCAAAAGGTCCATCAGGCTTGGCTGGCGCATGTGGCAAACGGCGGCAAGACGCTACTGGAGCCGCGCCTGCTGCAGGCCGGAACTTCCCTGCTGACGCCGGGTATTGTTGAGATGAGCGAGGTGGCGCAGGTGGCTGATGAAGAGGTGTTCGGCCCGCTGCTCTGCGTCTGGCGCTATGACGACTTTGACGAGGCGATTACCCTTGCCAACGCGACCCGCTTTGGGCTCTCGTGTGGGCTAATCTCTGCCGAGCGCGAGAAGTTCGATCGCCTGCTGCTGGAGGCGCGTGCCGGTATCGTTAACTGGAACAAGCCTCTGACCGGGGCCGCCAGCACCGCACCGTTCGGCGGTACCGGCGCATCCGGCAACCATCGCCCTGGCGCCTGGTATGCCGCAGACTATTGCGCCTGGCCGATGGCGAGCCTGGAGTCACCGGATTTGTCGCTACCGGCAACGCTAAGCCCTGGGCTGGATTTCCAGCAGGAGTCAGCCCAATGAAAGCCTGGGAGGTTAACTTTGACGGGCTTGCAGGCCTGACCCACCACTATGCGGGATTATCGTTTGGTAACGAGGCTTCGACCAAACATCGCTATCGGGTATCGAACCCGCACCTGGCAGCGAAGCAGGGGCTAAAGAAGATGAAAGCCCTTGCTGACGCGGGCTATCCGCAGGCGCTGATCCCGCCGCAGGAGCGGCCAAACATCCCGCTATTACGCCAGATAGGCTTTAACGGTAGCGATGAGCAGGTGCTGGAAAAAGCGGCGCGACAGGCACCGGATCTGCTATCGGCGGTTAGCTCAGCGTCATCGATGTGGGTGGCAAATGCCGCCACCGTCTCCCCCTCTGCTGATTCGCTGGATGGTCGGGTACACCTGACCGTCGCTAATCTGAACGATAAATTCCATCGCGCCAGCGAAGCGCCGACCACCGAAGCGCTGCTGCGGGCCATTTTTCCTGATGAGCAACACTTTGCGGTACACGCTGCGCTGCCTCAAGTGTCGTTATTCGGCGATGAAGGGGCGGCAAACCATAACCGCCTTGGTGGTGAATATGGCGCGCCTGGCGTGCAGCTGTTTATTTATGGCCGTCAGCAGGGAGGCGAAAGCAACCCGCAGCGCTACCCGGCGCGGCAGACGCTGGAGGCCAGCCAGGCCGTTGCCCGCCTGAACCAGGTTAATCCCCGGCAGGTGATTTTCGCCCGGCAAAATCCGGCGGCGATCGATAAAGGCGTTTTTCATAATGACGTCATCGCGGTGAGCAATCAGCAGGTGTTGTTCTGCCACGAGCAGGCGTTTGTTGATCAGCCGCAGCTGCTGCAACAGCTGGCACAGCAGGTTCCTGGATTTACGCCTCTTGTCGTACCGGCAAGCCAGGTCTCGGTCGAAGACGCGGTGGCAACCTATCTGTTCAACAGCCAACTACTGAGTAAAGCGCAAGGCGGAATGCGGCTTATTCTGCCGCAGGAGGCGCAAGAACACGAAGGTGTCTGGCGCTATCTTAACCAGCTGGTGGCTGAGGATAACCCCATTGACGAGCTACAGGTCTACGATCTGCGCGAAAGCATGGCCAACGGCGGTGGCCCCGCCTGCCTGCGCTTGCGGGTGGTACTGAACGAAAGCGAGCTGAAGGCCGTCAACCCGGCGGTCATGATGAACGACGGGCTGTTCGTGACGCTTAATGACTGGGTGGACCGCTACTACCGCGATCGTCTGACTCAGGCGGATCTTGCCGACCCGCAGTTGCTGCGCGAAGGGCGTGAGGCGCTGGATCGCTTAACGCAAATTCTGCGTCTCGGCTCGGTCTATCCGTTCCAGCAATAAGGAGGCGTTGTGGATGACTTTCTGGCATTAACCCTGGCGGGGCGTTTGCCCCACCATTTTCATGGTCAAACCGCGCATTTTCGCTGGCACTGGCTTGACTGCGGTATTTTGCAGCTTATCCCCCATGAGTCCTGCGATCGTTCGCTGGTGCTGTCAGCCGGGCTTCATGGTAATGAGACCGCACCAGTTGAAATCACCGATTTACTGCTGCGTCAGCTATTTCGCGGAGAGCTACCGCTTCGCTGGCGGCTGTTGGTGATCCTCGGTAATCCACCGGCTTTGCGAGCGAACAAGCGCTATGTGCACAGCGATATCAACCGTATGTTTGGCGAGCGCTGGCGAGCGTTTAGTCCCAGTGATGAAACCGCTCGCGCCAGGCAGTTAGAACGTGCAGTGACGCGGTTTTATACCACGAGCCCGGGGGAGCGCTGGCATTTGGATTTACATACCGCCATTCGTGGTTCGCTCCACCCTCAATTTGGCGTGCTTCCGGCGCGGGATAAACCGTGGGATGACGATTTTCTGCGCTGGCTGGGTGCGGCGGGCCTGGCGGCGCTGGTGTTTCATCAGCAACCGGGTGGCACCTTTACCCATTTCAGCTGTGAACGTTTTGGTGCGCTTTCCTGCACGCTGGAGTTAGGCAAGGCGTTACCGTTTGGCGACAACGATCTGAATCAGTTTGCTGTGACCCAACATGCGTTGGCACGTCTACTGGCGGGGGATATGACGCTGGAGGAGGGGCAAACGCCGCTACGCTACCGGGTGATACAGCAAATCACCCGCAGCAGCGAACTGTTTCGACTGCATATGTCGGCGCAGACGCTCAACTTCACGTCGTTCACCGCCGGTACGCTGCTGGCCGAAGATGGCGATATCCGCTACGTGGTGGAAAGAGCGCAGGAATATGTGCTGTTTCCCAACCCTGGCGTTGCTTTTGGCCAGCGGGCCGGGCTGATGCTGGAGCGGTTCTAGATATTCCGTCGTCCGGTCGGGCGGCGGGGTATTACGTAATTGTCTTTCTGCCTTAGTCTTATTTTTTTGTGCGCTGAAGATTGATTGCAGATTATTCCTGGTTAAATGCTTTGTTTTTAATCTTTGCTGATTTATAATCTCCATAATTTCTCTATAAAACAGCCTGTTAATTATTTATTCTTGCAATTCTCTCCTTATTTTTCATATTTCCTCCACAATTGGCGAGAAAATGTTTTTTACACTTTCATTGTTTTACGCTTGCTCTGACTAATTGACGATAAACGTCGTAAAGTTTATCTCGTCAACACGGCAACGCGCCGTAAGAATAACGCAAAGTAAGGATTGAACTATGAAGAAGATTACTGCACTGTTTGTTGCCTCTACTCTGGCTCTGGGCGCGGCTAACCTGGCTCATGCGGCAGACGCTACCGCCACTCCAACCGACAGCAAGCCGATGATGCACCATAAAGGCAAAGGCGGCCCACACGAAATGATGTTCAAAGGTCTGAACCTGACCGATGCGCAGAAAACGCAAATTCGCGACATCATGAAAGACCAGCGTGAAAATATGAAGCGTCCGTCTCTGGATGAACGCCGCGCGATGCATGAACTGGTCGCCAGCGACACCTTCGATAAAGCAAAGGCGGAGGCGCAGATTGATAAGATGGAAGCCCAGCACAAAGAGATGGCGCTGGCCCGTCTGGAAACCCAGAACAAGATTTACAACATTCTGACGCCGGAACAGAAAAAACAGTTTAATGCCAATTTTGAGAAGCATCTGACAGAACGTAAAGCGCCTGAAGGTAAAATGCCTGCACCAGCTGAATAACTCAGCGCGCTGACTTAAGACCGCCGGTCTTGCCCAATAATGCCAACAGGCTTTGGGCAGGGCCGGCGGTTTTTTCTTTATACATAGCCGGTTAACCGAAAAATGCCCGGTTAGTTAAACCCGATTTACCCCACAGGGTCGAGTGTGTCAGGATAGATACCCTTGGTATCATTGCAGGTACATGCAAAATATTAATGCTGCCTGCTATTTTATGGATTTAACATATGGAAATGTATATCGGTCTGGCCATTATCGTTGTGGTACTCGTCTGGGTCGTCATGACCTATAACCGCTTTATCTCCCTGCGGCGTTTCAAAGATGAGGCCTGGAGCGGCATTGCCGTACAGCTCAAACGTCGTCACGACCTCGCCCCTAATCTGCTAAGCCTGGTGAAACGCTATGCGCAGCATGAAAAGGAACTGCTGGAAGAGATATCCCGCCAGCGTGGCGAACTGGTGGGCAATACTCGTCAGATAGCGGATAACGAGCGTAGCTATGCTGGCACGCTGGGGCGCATATTTGCGCTCGGAGAAGCTTATCCTGAGCTCAGAGCCAGCGAAAACTTTCTCTCTTTACAGCAATCCCTCAGCGAAATAGAAGAGCAGCTGCAAATGGCCCGCCGCTACTTCAATGGTACGGTGCGCGATTTCAATATTCTGGTTGAGTCTTTCCCCAGTCTACTGCTGGCGCGGCTGTTTAATTTTAAAACAGAAGTGTTTTTTGAGCTGGACTCTCCCGAAGAGGCCAAATCACCACGGATGGAGTGATTTAATGTCTCATTTACCTCTTCAGGCGCTTCGGGCGTTCGTACTGCTATTGCTGGTGGCAGCAAGCTCGGTTTTCGCCGATAGCAAGATGATTATTGTCAAAGATGCCTCGCAGCTCCCGCCAGGCGCGATCCCGGCGCATGAACATATTCTCTCTTTCGACTCCCGGGCGCGTTTTAACCCGGATGGCAGCATGGAGATGCAGGAAAATATCAAGGTGCTTGCGTTGGGAAAAGAGATCCGTCGGGGGATTTTTCGCACGCTGCCCCTGACCTGGAACCGTCAGGACGGTAAGATTTTCAGCGTCGATTATGAGATTAAATCGGTTTCGCGCGATGGTGAATATGAGCTCTATAGCCTTGATAAAGATGCAAAAACGCTGACGTTGCGTATTGGGAGCGCACAACAGACCCTCAGGCCGGGGATCTACAATTATGAGATTCGCTATCAGGTCAGTAACCATTTCAGCCGCTTTCCCGAGTGGGATGAGCTTTACTGGAACGTGACAGGAAACGACTGGGCCTGGCCGATAACCAGAGCCAGCTTTCGTCTGGAGCTGCCGGATGCAGCCGGTAAACTCAATGCAGATTCCAAAGACGTCAGGCTGCGCTCTATTGACGTATATACCGGTATTGCAGGGGCCAAGGAGCACAACGCGGAGGTTCTGTCCGATGGCAGCGTGCGCACTCTGCGACCGCTGGCAAAAGGGGAAGGGCTGACTGTTGTCTATACCTGGCCGCGGGCGATTCTTGCTGCCGCTCCGGCACCGGAAGCCGCGTTGCCGTTGGTGCATCTGCTCATTCCGACGCTGAAGACCAGCGTGATATGGCTGCCGTTGCTGCTGATGGCCTTGTACTACGGCCTTTGGTGGCGGAAACACGTAACCAAAGCCGGGCTGAGGAAGCCGCCAGTCGTGCCGCTCTTTTCGCTGCCTGCCGGGATGTCGCCGGGCTACCTGCGTTTTCTCATCCGGCGTAAATATGATGATATCGCTTTTAGTAGCGACCTTTTGGGGCTGGTAGCGAAGCGCGGGATGGCGGTGAAGGGGGACGAAAATCAATCCCATAGTCCCTGGCTTTCAGACTCGGGCGGAAAACAGATACTGACTCGTTTGCCCGTTGAGGGGAACAGCCGCTTAAACAGCGATGACCTACAGCTATTAAGCACGCTATTTAAAGGTAAAAGAAAGAATATCGACCTCAGCGTGGCCCATCAGAAGTCGATGCAGAATGGCCGCGATCGGCAGGATAAACGCTGTGAAGCGCTGCGTCCTAAACTGTTTCGCAAGTGGGCGCAACCGCTGCGGCGCTGCATCTATATTGCATTGCTGATGCCGGTGATTTGCGGTATCTGGGTAAATGTTGAAGTTGCGCTGCTCACCATCCCGGCGGCGCTCTTTATGCTGATCGGCGCAACGATGTTAACTTTTCTGCTGCGCTTTTTATGCCATCCGCGGGAAATGTGGCGCGCCTGGGGAGCGGGCCTGCTATTTTTTGCTGTCATCTTTGGTCCTTTCGCGACGCTGGGGGGAGGGCTTTTTCTCTTCGGGATATTGCCTGTTACCCAGCTTCCTGCCGGTTATATCGGCGCGCTGCTGGCCGCGATCGTACTATGCATTTTTGTCGGCTGGAAAACGCCTCGTTATACGCAAAAGGGGCTGGATGAGTTAGCTATCGCCAAAGGGTTGAAACGGTATCTCGGCACCGCTGAAAAGCATCGTTATCAGATTATCTATCCGCCCGCACAGATGATTACCCACTTTGAAGAGCTGCTGCCGGTTGCGCTGGCGCTTGGGGTGGGGAAAACTTGGGCCGATACCTTTGCGCACTATCTAAGCAGTACTGGTGCAATGTCGGCGGCGTTTGCCTGCGCTGGCTGGGAGAGCTTGGATCGCTTTAGCGAATCCTGTCGAACGTCTTCGATGCCAACGCCCAGCAGCAGTTCAGGATCTGGCTCATCAGGCTCGAGCTACAGCGGTTCGGGATCTTCGGGCGGCGGCTCGTCCGGCGGTGGTTCGGGCGGCGGAGGCGGTGGCGGCTGGTAAATAGCCCCGGCGTAAACCGGGGCTAACATTCAGCTCATAGCGGATGAAGCTTATAGTTGCCGCTGAGCAGAGGTTTGCACAATATTTTATAACCGTCATGATCAAATTTGGCCGACAGGCGCGTTAACGTTGACGCTTGCGCTAGAGAATCGACGGCACCCAGCCACAGCCAGTTGTGAATGATGTGATATTGCGTCATGTCACCACTGCTTTCTTCCAGCGCGACCGCGCTGGGCCACGGCCAGCATACCAACTGCATTTTTTGCATATTTTCACGCAGTCGTTGATGGTGCGCGTCTGTGCTTTCTTTACCACAGCAGGCGCCCGCGCAGCGGCCCAGCGCGGAACGAAAGCAGGCGCGGCCACGGTTGAGCGGTTCCAGCCCCATAAGTCCGTAACAGAGGCGATGTTCATCGGCGATTTTTTGCAGCGCCTGGAGCGCTGCGCGGCGGTTTGCAAACAGACCATAGAGATCGTTTTGCTGTGAGAAATCCAGTTCACTCGCATAGACCACCTGCGGGCGGGAGTCCGTCAGGCGCAACGAACACAGCTGGCGGTTTTGCCGCAGGCGTTTGTTGAATAAAGGCTGCTGCTCTTTGATGAGCTGTGCTTCTAATAATAAAGCGCCGAGTTCGCCCGCCGTGCGTTGCCAGGTAATACGCCGCGCCTGGCGTAGCATTGCGGCTTCGTTCGGCGTGCGCAGGTGAGACAGCACCCGACTGCGGATATTGACGCTTTTCCCGATATAAAGCGGCAGAGTCTCGCTTTCACCGTGAAACAGGTACACCCCTGGCTGCTTTGGCAGCGCTTCAAGCCATGGACGCAGGTGTTCGGGATATTCATAAATTGCTGCCGCTTCAAATTCGAGACGCGGTGCGGATTGCCGTCTTGCCACTATTGCTCCTGGTGCTGTTTATTTATCCAGTATAGCAGTTGCAAGAAAAGGCGAGAAGGGCAAAAAACAACCCCGACCTGAGCCGGGGTGAAAGGAGAGGGGCGTTACTTTTTCCAGAAGTCGTCGAATACGGTAATCGGCGGCCGACGTTTATGTTCAGTTTTGAGATACCAGCCTTCGATGGTTTTGGCGATTTTCTCGTCCAATGTTTTGCCTTCCAGATAGTCGTCAATGTTGTCGTAGGTCACGCCCAGCGCGACTTCGTCCGGCAGGGAGGGGCGATCGTCTTCAAGATCGGCGGTCGGCAGCTTTTTATACAGATGTTCCGGACAACCTAACTGCGCCAGCAGCTGTTTGCCCTGACGTTTGTTGAGACGGAAAATGGGGTTAATATCGGTACCACCATCACCGTATTTGGTGAAGAATCCAGTAATTGCTTCCGCAGCATGGTCGGTCCCGACCACCACGCCGTGGGTCATCCCTGCAATACTGTACTGCGCCTTCATACGTTCACGGGCTTTTTCATTGCCGCGAACAAAGTCGCTGAGTTCGATGCCCGCTTCACGCAGTGCCTGTTCGCTGGCGAGCACAGCACCTTTAATATTGACCGTTAATACGCGATCCGGCTGAATAAAGGCAATAGCGTCCTGGCAATCCTGCTCATCCGCCTGCACGCCGTAGGGCAAACGGACAGCAATAAATTGCAGGCTGCTATCGCCAGTTTCGGCACGCAGTTCGTTGATGGCTAACTGGCACAGTTTACCGGTCAGCGTTGAATCCTGTCCGCCGCTGATGCCAAGAACCAGCGATTTAATAAAAGGATACGTTTGCAGGTAAGACTTGAGAAAGTCCACGCTGCGGCGTATCTCGCCTTCGACATCGATCTGGGGTTTTGCGCCCAGCGCCTGAATAATTTCTTGTTGTAGCGTCATCGCGCCCTCCGGGAAGTGAATCTGTTTGGCAATCAGCAAGGGTTTAAGCTACCTCTTTGACGGTAAAACGACAAGGATCACAGTTTTGAGTGACGCAAAAGCATGCAACCTCAAGGACATAGCTTTTATTATTGGAAAGCTCTTAATTTTTACTCATTTCCACCTTCGGCTTGAAAAATAACGATATTTATTCCAGGCTTATTAACACGCCAAAAAAAAGAGGATGGTATATGAACAAGAATTTTGCAGGATTTCTGGGCGCAGCAGCAGTATTGACCATGCTGGCAGGATGTACGGCCTATGACCGTACCAAAGATCAGTTCACGCAGCCGGTGGTTAAAGACGTTAAAAAAGGTATGACCCGTGCTCAGGTAACGCAAATTGCGGGTAAACCTTCATCTGAAGTCACCATGATTCATGCTCGTGGAACCTGTCAGACATACATCCTGGGTCAACGCGATGGTAAAATTGAAACCTATTTTGTTGCCTTAGACGATACGGGACACGTTATCAATTCTGGCTATCAGACCTGCGCAGAGTACGACACGGATCCGCGCAACAGCAAGTAAGATACCGCCGTATTGCTGATTTCTACGTAAGCCCGACCAGTGGTCGGGCTTTTTTATGATTTGTCATGCTTATTTAATTGCGCGAATTATTTGAGGGAAATGTGAGGGTAGTCAAAACGCAAGGTCAATGAGAGACAATTTTGTTCAAGGAGGAATTATCCTGCTGCCAGGTGATGCCGTATACTCAATGCATAAACAATACTAATTGAAAGAAAACATGTCTTACCCGGCTCTCGGGCATCAGGATGCAGAGAGCACAGGTCACACACATTGAGGAAGCGTTCATGGAAAAGAAACATATCTACCTATTTTGTTCCGCCGGGATGTCTACATCACTGCTGGTTTCTAAAATGCGCGCTCAGGCAGAGAAATACGAAGTGCCGGTCGTTATTGAAGCATTCCCGGAAACGCTGGCCGGTGAAAAAGGGCCTGAAGCCGATGTCGTACTATTAGGTCCGCAGATCTCTTATATGCTGCCAGATATTCAACGTTTACTGCCAAATAAACCTGTGGAAGTCATTGATTCTGTTTTATACGGTAAGATTGATGGTTTAGGTGTTTTGAAAGCGGCCGTTGCGGCCATTAAGAAAGCTGCTGCACAATAATTTTATTTTAAAACTCGACATATTTCGGATAGCAATGCTAACAACTTCGTAGGGGTGGTTTTAGCTACTTTGCTGTCTGGAGTATCGAGAGTTTATTTTCCCGTCAAAGAGTAATTTCATCCATCATCGCCGTAATAATTATATTACGGCCTTAAAGGGTATTTATTATGAGTAAAGTGATTGATTCGCTTGAAAAGGTACTCCTTCCTTTTGCCGTCAGAATAGGAAGACAACCTCACGTCAATGCAATTAAAAACGGCTTTATTAAGTTAATGCCATTGACGCTAGCAGGGGCAATGTTTGTTCTAATTAACAACGTATTTCTGAGTTTTGGCGACGGCTCTTTCTTTTATTCAATGGGCATTCGTCTGGATGCTTCTACAATTGAAACCCTCAACGGTTTTAAAGCTATCGGCGGTAACGTTTATAACGGTACGCTGGGTATTATGTCGCTGATGGCACCTTTCTTTATCGGTTCCGCGTTAGCTGAAGAGCGTAAAGTGGACCCGATGGCGGCAGGCTTACTGGCCGTCGCGGCATTTATGACCGTTACGCCTTATAGCGTGGGTGAAGCCTACGCCGTTGGCGCTAACTGGTTAGGCGGTGCCAATATCATTTCCGGTATTGTTATCGGTCTGGTGGTTGCTGAGATGTTCACCTTTATTGTTCATCGTAATTGGGTGATTACGCTGCCGTCCAGCGTACCGGCTTCGGTTTCCCGCTCATTCTCTGCGGTCATTCCTGCCTTTATTATTCTGTCGATCATGGGGATTATCTCCTGGGCGCTGACCCACTGGGGCACTAACTTCCACCAGATCATCATGGATACCATCTCCACGCCGCTGGCCTCAATGGGTGCCGTTGTTGGCTGGGCGTATGTGATTTTCACCTCGCTGCTGTGGTTCTTCGGTGTACACGGTTCGCTGGCGCTGTCGGCGCTGGATAGCGGAATCATGACGCCGTGGGCGCTGGAAAACATCGCCACCTACCAGCAGTACGGTTCTGTCGAAGCCGCGCTGGCGGCAGGTAAGAGTTTCCATATGTGGGCTAAGCCGATGCTTGATTCCTACATCTTCCTTGGCGGTACCGGTGCGACTCTGGGCTTAATCATCGCTATCTTCATCGCTTCACGTCGTGAGGATCATCGTCAGGTTGCGAAGCTGGCGCTGCCGTCAGGCATCTTCCAGATTAACGAGCCAATCCTGTTCGGTCTGCCGATTATTATGAACCCGGTGATGTTTATCCCGTTCATTCTGATTCAGCCTCTGCTGGCAGCCATCACTATGACGGCTTACACCCTGGGCATCATTCCGCCAATTACCAACATTGCACCGTGGACCATGCCGACCGGCTTAGGCGCTTTCTTTAACACCAACGGTAGCGTCGCAGCCCTTTTACTGGCTCTGTTTAACCTTGCTGTATCAACGCTGGTCTACCTGCCGTTTGTGGTGATTTCCAATAAAGCGCAGGGCGTCATTGAGCAGGAAGAGAGCGAAGAAGATATCGCTAACGCACTGAAATTCTAATATCGAGCGGTGCGGGAGGTTTCCCGTACCGCCTGAGCAACGAGGGAATGATTATGTTTGATCTGGATAACATCGCAGCAGAAGACACGCCGATAAACGACCTCGAAGAGGTGGTGATGGGGCTGATTATCAACTCCGGGCAAGCACGCAGTCTGGCCTATGCCGCACTGAAGCAGGCGAAAAAGGGTGACTTCGATGCAGCGAAAACCATAATGGAACAATCAAGAGTGGCGCTGAGCGAAGCGCATCTTGTACAGACGCAGCTGATCGAGAGCGATGAGGGTGAAGGTAAAGTGAAGGTGAGTCTGGTGCTGGTTCATGCTCAGGATCATCTAATGACCTCAATGCTGGCTCGTGAGTTGGTTGCCGAATTGATTGAGCTGCACGAGAAGGTACAATAGGTCATCGACACGATGAGGCAACCAAAGATGATGACCACTGAAATCAGTACCGCCCGGGAGCAACAACTGTTCAACGGCAAAAACTTTCATGTGGTCATTTATAACAAAACGGAGAGCGTGAGCGGGCTTCACCAGCATGATTATTACGAGTACACCATCGTTTTAACCGGCCGCTATTATCAGGTCATTAATGGTAAGCGGGTGCTGCTGGAACGCGGGGATTTTGTCTTCATTCCGATGGGGTCGCATCACCAGAGTTTTTATGAATTTGGTGCGACACGCATTCTTAACGTCGGCATTAGCAAAAGTTTCTTTGAGAAACACTATCTGCCGCTGATACCGTTTGGTGTGGTTGCTTCTCAGGTCTACGGCGTCAAAAGTACTTTTCTCAGTTACATTGAGTCGGTTATTGCATCGCTGAATTTTCGCGAAACTGAATTTGACGAATTTATCGAACTGGTCTCGTTTTACACCCTTAATCGTTTACGGCATTACCGCGAGGAACCCGTGGAAGATGTGATTCCGCAATGGTTGAAAAATGCCGTCGAGGGGATGCACGATAATCTTAAGTTTGGCGAGTGCGCACTGGAAAATATGGTTGAGCTCTCCGGAAAAACTCAGGAGTACTTAACCCGCGCGACCCAACGTTATTATGCAAAAACGCCGATGCAGATAATTAATGATATTCGTATCAACTTCGCGAAGAAACAGTTAGAGATAACTAACTACTCGGTGACCGATATTGCCTATGAGTCGGGGTACAGTAGCCCAAGTTTGTTTATTAAAACATTCAAAAAGCTGACTTCATTTACCCCCAGCAGTTATCGGAAGCATCTCACCAGTATTAATTAAGCGGGCGCGGAATATTCCGCGCGGTCTAAATGTTCAAGTTAACTGTCCGTATTTAAACGGAGAGTGGGGTACGTATATGCGTAGTCCACAAGGGAGAAAATAATGAGCCAGAAATTAAAAGTCGTGACTATCGGTGGCGGCAGCAGCTATACCCCGGAATTACTGGAAGGGTTCCTGAAACGTTATCATGAACTGCCAATTACCGAACTGTGGCTGGTGGACGTTGCAGAAGGGCAGGAAAAGCTCGATATTATCCACGCCCTGTGCCAGCGCATGGTGGAAAAAGCCGGCGTGCCGATGAAAGTCTATAAAACCCTCGATCGCCGTGCGGCGCTGGAAGGGGCGGATTTCGTGACCACCCAACTGCGCGTTGGTCAACTGAAGGCGCGTGAGAAAGACGAACGTATTCCGCTGAGCCATGGTTATTTAGGCCAGGAAACCAACGGTGCGGGCGGTCTGTTTAAAGGCCTGCGCACTATTCCGGTCATTTTTGACATCGTAAAAGATGTGCAGGAAGTCTGCCCTAACGCCTGGGTGATTAACTTTACCAACCCGGCAGGTATGGTGACCGAAGCGGTCTATCGCCACACCGGCTTTAAGCGCTTTATCGGCGTGTGCAATATTCCAATCGGCATGAAGATGTTTATCACCGACGTGCTGAAGCTGAGCCCGAGCGATGAGCTGAACATCGATCTGTTTGGTCTGAATCATCTGGTGTTTGTCCGCGACGTGCTGGTTAACGGCGTTTCGCGCTTTGACGAACTTCTGGACGGCGTGGCTTCCGGTCGCCTGACCGCAAACTCAGTGAAAAATATCTTTGATTTGCCGTTTAGCGAAGGGCTGATTCGCTCACTGCGCCTGATTCCGTGCTCCTATCTGCTCTACTACTTCAAGCCAAAAGAGATGCTGGCGATTGAAATGGGTGAGTACTATAAAGGCGGTGCGCGCGCACAGGTGGTGCAGAAAGTTGAGAAACAGCTGTTCGAGCTGTATAAAAATCCGGATCTGAACATCAAACCGAAAGAGCTGGAGCAGCGCGGCGGGGCATACTACTCAGACGCAGCCTGTGAAGTGATCAACGCCATCTACAATGATAAGCAGGCCGAGCACTACGTGAACGTGCCGCATCATGGCCACATTGATAACATCCCGGCCGACTGGGCGGTGGAAATGACCTGCACATTGGGCCGTGATGGCGCGAAGCCGACACCGCGCATCACGCATTTCGATGAGAAAGTACTGGGGCTGATTTACACCATCAAGGGTTTTGAAGTGGCGGCCAGCGAAGCGGCAATCAGCGGCAAGCTGGATGATGTTCTGCTGGCGCTTAACCTGAGCCCGCTGATCCACTCCGATCGTGATGCCGAGAAGCTGGCGCGGGAGATGATCCTCGCGCACGAGCAATGGCTGCCAAACTTTGCGGCGACTATCGAAAAACTGAAACAGTAAAGGGAGCGGCTCATGGAACGCGTGTTAATCGTCAATGCAGATGATTTTGGCCTCAGCAAGGGGCAAAACTACGGTATTGTCGAAGCTTGCAAAAATGGTCTGGTAACCTCCACGACGGCACTGGTCAACGGCGCGGCGATTAGCCACGCCGCCCAACTCAGCCGCGGTGTACCGGAGCTGGCGGTCGGAATGCACTTTGTCCTGACGTTGGGCGAACCGTTGTCGGCGATGCCGGGCTTAACCCGCGAAGGGCGTCTGGGTAAGTGGATTTGGCAGATGGCGGAAGAGGATAGCCTGCCGCTGGATGAAATCGCGCACGAGCTGGAGTGCCAGTATCGCCGGTTTGTTGAGCTGTTTGGCTATGAGCCGACGCATATTGATAGCCATCACCACGTGCATATGATTGCGCAGATCTACCCCATTGTGGCGGCGTTTGCACGTGAGAAGGGCGTGGCGATGCGTATCGATCGCCAGCTGGCGACCCTTTCCGGGCTGGAGCAGGATGCGGCGCGCAGCAGCGAGGGATTTGCCAGTGAATTCTATGGTGAAGCCGTTTGTGAAGGGCTGTTTCTGCAAACTCTGGAAGCATCCATCCAGCGTGATGAAAAGTCGCTGGAAGTGATGTGCCACCCGGCTTTTGTCGATAACACCATTATGGGCAGCGCTTATTGTTACCCGCGTCTGACCGAACTGGATGTGCTGACATCTGATTCGCTGAAGTACGCGATAGCCGAACGCGGCTATCGACTCGGAACCTATCGCGACGTGTAAAAAATCGGGCCCGACTCAACCTGGTCGGGCTTTCTCAGGGTATATTTCTTGCAACGATCCCCCTCTTTATCCCTTCTCGCTCGGCCAGGCTAATTCCGTACACTGATAACCAAACGCACATACAAGGGGCGACGAAAGGGGGGGCTTTCAGCTATGATAGGGGTTTCTGTTTCCCGCTTTGTTTAGTGAATCTATTTGTGATGAAGCCACATCGCCAACAAAATCGTCAGGTCATTAGCTACGTGCCTCGAGTGGAGCCAGCGCCGCCGGAACACGCCGTCAAAATGGACGGTTATCGCGATGTCTGGGTGCTGCGCAATAAGTACGTCGCCTTTGTGCTGGTGAACGAACATTTTCGCCGCTCACCGCCGTTTAACGTGCCGGAAGCGGCGCAACGTTGGGCGGAGCAGATGAGGCAGGAAGGCGAGATAGATGCTTGAGGGCGCGCGCTAAAACAAAAAAACCGCTGAGGTCATCAGCGGTTTTTTTATCTCTGAAGGCTTTATGGCCCTCTCAGATTAGCGGTGGGCCAGTTCGGCATCCTCTTCGCTATCAAGAATGGTTTTGTCGGTTTGACGCAGCCACTGGCTGGTCAGGGTACCGGCGGTCATTGAACCGCTGACGTTCAGCGCGGTACGACCCATATCAATCAGTGGTTCAACTGAAATTAACAGCGCCACCAGCGTCACCGGCAGGCCCATTGCCGGTAGGACGATCAGCGCGGCAAAGGTTGCGCCGCCGCCAACACCCGCAACGCCTGCTGAACTGACGGTGACAATGCCCACCAGGGTGGCAATCCATAGCGGATCGAACGGGTTGATACCGACGGTCGGAGCGACCATGACTGCCAACATTGCCGGGTAAAGACCCGCACAACCGTTCTGACCAATGGTCGCGCCGAATGATGCTGAGAAGCTGGCGATAGATTCCGGTACCCCCAGTCGGCGGGTTTGCGCTTCGACGTTCAACGGAATAGACGCAGCGCTGGAACGACTGGTAAAGGCGAAGGTCAGCACTGGCCACACTTTGCGGAAGTATTTCAGCGGGCTCACGCCGTTCACTGCCAGCAGCAGGCCGTGCACCACGAACATAATACCCAGACCAAGGTAAGAGGCGATAACGAAGCTGCCGAGCTTGATGATGTCCTGCAAGTTAGAGCCAGCAACCACTTTGGTCATCAGCGCCAGCACGCCATACGGCGTTAACTGCATCACCAGACGCACTAACTTCATAACCCAGCTTTGCAGCGTGTCGATGGCGGTGAGCACGCGCTGGCCTTTGGCAACGTCATCTTTAAGCAACTTCAGCGCTGCGACGCCCAGGAAGGCCGCAAAGATAACCACGCTGATAATCGACGTTGGGTTCGCGCCTGTCAGATCGGCAAACGGGTTCTTCGGCACGAAAGAGAGGATCAGCTGCGGGACGCTCAGGTCCGCCACTTTACCGGCATAGTTGCTCTGAATGGCGTTAAGACGAGCGGTTTCCGCACTGCCTTGCACCAGCCCTTCAGCGGTCAGGCCAAACAGATTGGTGACCAGAACACCGACCAGTGCTGCAATCAGCGTGGTGAAAAGCAGAGTACCAATGCTCAAAAAGCTGATTTTACCCAGCTGTGAAGCGTTATGCAGGCGGGCGACCGCGCTCAGGATAGAGGCGAAGACCAGCGGCATAACGATCATTTGCAGTAGCTGAACATAGCCGTTACCGACGATATTGAACCACTGGATAGAATCCTTCAGTACCTGGCTGTCGGAACCATAGATAAATTGCAGCGCCAGGCCGAAAATAACGCCGATAACCAGACCGACCAGTACTTTTTTAGCGAGGCTCCACTGTTTGTGGCGGGTTTGAGCCAGCGCCAACAGCAAAACCGCGAACACGATAACGTTCGCTATTAATGGAAAATTCATCCCCGTTCTCCTGATATCTTTTTTACCGGGTTGGTCAATAACCAACTCTTATGACGGCAAGGGTAGCAGAAGGCGTTATTCGTTACTTATATTCAAATGGAATTGATTATAACTAAATGGATAATTCGCTTGTTTATTGTCCTGCCTGGTGACTAATAAATCGATTAAAGGTGGTTTGCAGCGTGTTAATCATGCTCGATGACCAGCGCACGGCGCTATTATCGGCAAAAGTCTGCGGCATCCACACCGCATAGATGAAGAGCGCCATACACAGCGCGCGCTCCAACTGGTTGCCTTTACGCGGAGCGAGGATAGGTAAGCGAAAACGCCAGCGGCAGGGCCAAAGTAGAGGCACTCCCGCAGGAGTCAGCATGTCGGCAAGGATATGGCTGAGATAACCGAGCACTAGCCCCTGAACCGCATCCGCCGGGACTATCCAGCTCTCAGGGACTTTCAGCGAGAAAACCGCCATCGCGCCAAAAACCACCAGCAGACTATGAGTGAAGCCTCGGTGGCCGAAGGCGCGCGCTATCGGTTTTGATATCCAGCTTAATCGCTGCCCGAGAAATGATTTAGGGTGATCGATGTCGGGCAGCAGGCAGGTCAAAATTGCGGAAGGGACAATATGCCACCAGTCCCCCTGGGCCAGCACGGGGGTTAATTCCGCGTTTTTCGCAAATACCGCACAGGCGATAGAAAAGAGAAGGTGACCTTCCGCCGTCATGATAAGAAACCCTAAACTGTCAATTCATACAGTATAGGGTTTTTATACAGTGTGCGGAAGAGGTGACGGTGTAACTCTATGTCACAAAATCCCTAACGCGACAACCAGCCGCCGTCAACCGCCAGAGTATAGCCACTGACGTAATCTGCGGCCTTAGAGGCGAGGAATACCACCGGCCCTTGCAGGTCATCCGGAACGCCCCAGCGACCGGCAGGAATGCGGTCGAGGATCTCTTTACTGCGCTCGGCATCGTCACGTAATTGCTGAGTGTTGTTGGTCGCCATATATCCCGGCGCGATGGCGTTAACGTTGATGCGATGTCCCGCCCATTCATTAGCCATCAGGCGAGTAATGCCGAGAACGCCGCTTTTTGAGGCGGTATATGAAGGCACTCTAATGCCTCCCTGAAAAGAGAGCATTGAGGCGATGTTAATGATTTTTCCGCCATCGCCTTGCCGAATAAACTGCCGGGCGACCGCTTGCGAAAGAAAAAAGACCGATTTCAGATTCAGATTCAGGACGTCATCCCAGTCTTTTTCTGAAAAATCGAGCGCATCGGTGCGGCGGATAGTGCCGGCGTTGTTGACCAGAATATCGACTCTGCCCATCGCAGCAACGGCCTGAGTGACTATCGAGTCAATCTCATCCTGGTGGCTCAAATCGGCCTGGATAGCGGTAAAGCGTCGGCCCAACGCCTGAACCTTTTCCGCCGTTTCATGGGGAATTCTACGATTTACCCCGACGATATCGCACCCGGCTTGCGCAAGGCCCAGCGTCATGCCCTGGCCGAGCCCGGTATCACAACCCGTTACGATAGCGACCTTACCCGTAAGGTCAAAGGCGTTCAGTACCATATGCACCTCTGTATGCTGATTTCATGCGTTAAATAACGCCATTAAGGACAAGCATAGAGGGCGGAGGAAGAAAAAACAATTAAAAATGAAACGGTGTTTTAATTTTATGATAATGGGATAGGGATACTATCCCATTATCACTGGATGGCTTAACCGAGCAGGTCGGTCAGGGTGAGGGATTTCAGGCTCGTCATCTTCACATCGGCCAGCACAAAGCGAGGATCGCGGCTATTTTCTTCTTCAGGCACGACAATAGAGCGCATTCGCGCCGCTTTGCTGGCAATCATGCCGTTGACAGAATCTTCCAGCGCCACGCAGTTCAGCGGGCTGACGCCAAGTTTTTCCGCGCAGTTCAGATAAACCTGCGGGTGCGGTTTGCTGAATGGCAGCAATTCGGCAGACGAGAGGGCGTCAAACTGGTCGCGCAGCTCAAACATGGTGAGGACTTTTTCCAGCATCCGTAGCGGCGATGCTGAGGCAAGGCCGATTTTCAGTCCCTGAGCTTTACACATTGCCACCGCTTCCCGCGCGCCGGGCAGAAGTGGACGCGCTTCTTCAACCAGTTGGATAGCACGGTTGATAATTCGCGCGGTGACTTCGGCGCGATCCGGGCCTGTCCACGGCTGTTGAGCAAACCACAGGTCGACGACTAAATCGATGCGCAGCCCCAGAATATCGGGCATTTCACTGCGGCGGCTAATATCCACTCCGAGACTTGCAATCACCTCCAGCTCTGCCTTATCCCATAGCGGTTCGGAATCAATCAGTAATCCATCCATATCAAAAATTGCGGCATGAATCTGTCGCCTGGCCGACATAAGTCCCTCTCCTGTAGCGTAAGTAGATAACGAATTGGCACTCATGGTATATCATACCGCGCATTATTGGGCGAAATTCGCCGACGAAGGTAGACTTAGAGCGTATACCACCAGGCGTTATTGGCGTAGCCAATTTGGACACGGACAGCGCGCAGAAACCGGAGCGTACATGAAGTACGTGAGGATTTGATTTGCTTCGCTCACCCTTCGGGCCGCCCTGAAGGGCGTTCAAAGATAAATCTTTGTGAGCACTGCCCTGGTCCAAAGTGGCAAGTGAAATAGCCTGAGATAGGTTCTTAGAGTGGCTAGAGCGTCTTAACAAGGGGAACCCATGACGTATCAACAAGCTGGACGCATTGCAGTATTTAAACGTATTTTGGGGTGGGTGGTGTTTATTCCGGCAGTTATCTCGACGCTGATTTCGGTGCTGAAGTTTATGTACGAGCACAGCGAGAAAAAGCCGGGGATTGATGCGGTGATGATGGATTTTGCGCACGTAATGATCGAGATGATGCGCTTCAATACGCCGTTCCTGAATTTCTTTTGGTACAACTCGCCGCTCCCGGACTTTAAGCACGGCATGAATATCGGCTTCTGGATTATCTATATCCTGATCTTTGTCGGGATGGCGCTGCAGGCATCCGGCGCGCGGATGAGCCGTCAGGCGAAGTTTCTGCGTGAGGGGGTTGAGGATCAGCTGATTCTTGAGCAGGCCAGGGGGGCGGAAGGGCTGACGCGCGAGCAGATCGCCGAACGTGTCGTGGTGCCGCGTCATACGATTCTGGTGCAGTACTTCCCGCTCTACGTGCTGCCGGTGATTACCATCGTGATCGGCTACTTCTTCTTTTCTTTACTTGGTTTCCTGTAATCAGATAGCCCGGCAAGGTTGCCGGGCTATCTGCATTATTGGGCAGGTAGCGCGCGCGGCTTACCTTGGTTATCCACCGCAACGTAGATAAACAGCGCTTCGGTTGCCTTGTAGCGTTGGCCGATTGGCTCAGACGACACTTTCTTTACCCATACTTCCATATTGATGGTCACCGAGGTATTGCCGCGCTTCACGCAGTCAGCGTAGCAACACACCACATCGCCGACCGCGACCGGACGTAAAAAGGTCATGCCGTCGACGCGCACGGTCACCACGCGACCATGGGCAATTTCTTTCGCCATAATGGCGCCGCCGATATCCATTTGCGACATCAACCAGCCGCCAAAAATATCGCCGTTGGCGTTGGTGTCCGCTGGCATCGCCAGGGTGCGTAAAACCAATTCGCCCTTCGGCGCGAGATCTGTTGTTGTCATTCGGTACTCTGTACTCGTCAAAGATGATCAGGCGCGATGCTACTATGAAAAGGGCGTGGAGAGAATAGGGGGAGACGCCCGCTAATGCGGGCGTAGAGGTTTAGAAGGAGAGCGTGACGCCAGCGTAGTACGCGCGACCCGGTTCGTTGTAGGTCGACGCGCCTGAGTTTTCGCGATAAAGCTGCTTATCGAACAGGTTGCTGATCCCGGCATTCAGGCGTAAATCTTTCATCAGCTGATAGTTACCGCCAATTCCGACGACAGAATAGGAACCGACTTCGTTGGTGGCCAGTACACCAATCTCGTTACGAATTTCAGCGTATTCGCGCGGTTTCTGCCTACCGTACATCGTCCAGTTGACGTTCGCCGAAAGCTTGCTGTTAATCTGCCAGTCGAGCATGGTGTTGATGGTATATTTCGGAATGACGGATAGCGGGTTGCCGGTATCTTTGTTTTCCGATTTGATCATATAGGTGGCGTTGGTGCGCCAGTTCAGCGTATCGGCAATCACCGGAACCAGCAAGGTACCTTCGAGACCTTCAACGACCGCTTTACCGCCGTTTTGCCACTGCAGAATATTATAGCCACCGGAGGTATAGCCCAGTACGTCGGTACCGGAGACGATTTTGTTTTTGTAATCGTTACGGAACCAGGTGATACCGGCGTTGTAGCCATTTAAGTTAAATTCAAGGCCGATCTCTTTGTTGATGCTGATTTCCGGGTCAAGATCCGGATTACCCAACAGATAGCACTTGCCGTTGGAGACGGTATTTGGGCAGCCGTTACCGTTAGTTGCCAGTAGATAACCTTCACTAGACTGGTACAGGTTCGGTGCTTTGAACACTCGGGCAATACCCGCTTTGACCTTAAACATATCGCCCAGATCCTGTGACAGGTTCAGGCTCGGGCTCCAGTTACTGCCGAAATCGTTGTGATAGTCAAAGCGCAGACCGGGAATAATATTGGTGCCCGGCGTCGCTTCAATATTGTCTTCGAGATAGATACCGGTCAGGGTGGCGCTATTTTTGGTGCTACGTTGCGAAGGATCTCCGGAAATGCCGTTAGTAATATCTTCGCCCGTGCTGGTAGCCAGCATCGACGCTGGGTCATTCAGTTCATCGCGATTCCACTCCATACCCAACGTGAGGGTCTGTTCAGCCAACCAGTTGAAAGGAATATTCAACTCGCCGGTTGATCGCCATGATTCCAGTCGGCTGGTGGCATATTCATCGCTGTTGATCATCCCTTCTACGCGGCCGGTGGAACCTTCCTTCAGGCGGGTGTTGTTGGTTTTTTCGTAGTAGACGCCCGCTTTCGACTGGCCCCAGTCCCAGATGCCGTTATAGGTCAGGCCCCAGGTCTGACGATACATCCGGTTTGTTTCCTGGCCGTAAAGCGAATCCACCAGCCCGTTTGGACTGACGTTGCCGTTGCTGTACTGAGTATCTCCGGCATAAATATTGCCCTGGCGGCTATAGGCGTAGCTGAAATCGACAATCTGCTGCGGCGTCACTTTCCATGACAGCAGGGCGTTAATATCTTTGTTGCGAACGCCTTCGCGGCCTGCGGCATAAGAGCCATTTTGCGCATGGTTGATATCCCAGGCATCGGGCTCCGTTTTGTTTATGTTGCCGTACAGACGCATCGTCAGGGCATCGCCGGCCAGTGGTCCGTTAAGGTTAAAGTTAGCCCGGTTGGTGGAGCCTTCTTTATTATTTTCCGGCTGATTGGTATAGAGCGAAAGCGAGCCGTGCCAGTCGTTAGTCGGGCGTTTAGTAATAATATTCACCACGCCGCCCGCGGCGCCGGAGCCGTAGCGCGCCGCAGCAGGGCCGCGCAGAACCTCGATACGCTCGACCATTTCCGGCGGAACCCAGTTGCTGTCGCCGCGGGTATCGCGCTCGCCGCGCCAGCTATAACGTACCGAGTTTCTTGAACTGACGGGCACGCCATCGATAAGAATCAGCGTGTTTTCCGGCCCCATGCCGCGAATATCAATCTGTCGGTTGTTGCCGCGACTGCCGCTGGCGCTGTTGCCGGTCAGATTGACACCGGGCATTTTACGAATGATTTCTGACAGATCGTTAACCGGCGGATCTTTAGCGATATCTTCTGCGGTGATGATCGAAACGCCCGGCTGCTGTTTGAGCGCTTCTTCAGCGGTTCCCCGAACGACCATCGTTTCGGTATCCTGCTCTACCTCTTCGGCGAAAACACCCGGGCTAAGTAAGCCTGCGATGGCCAGGGCAAGAGGCGTTGCTATGTGATTTTTCTGCGGTCTCATTATGAATATCCATATCAAATCATGAAAAATTGAGATCGAGAATATCAATGATAATTATTATCATTACAATTGTAGGGAGGGAATCTCCATGAAATCCTCACAATTGCCGCAACTTTCCAACTTATGGCAAGGATAATGAAGAAACGTTTTCGACGGTTAGAAATCAGTCTCAATGGGAAATGCTGTCGGAGGGACTCAGAATAATGAGTTAAACCGGTTTAGTGTCGACAAACCTGAAATTTAATTAGTTGTCTGAAGGGGGAATAAATTGAATGGTAAGGGAAAAGAAGGGCGGCACGCAGAGAATTATGCGTGCCGAAGCGAACTTAGTGATTGTCGTCCTGCGGCATATGGCGATAGATGTAAACGCCACTTAGCAGGGTGAACACCAGCGTCAGAGCCGTCAGGCCGAAGACTTTGAAGTTGACCCAAATATTCTGCGGTAGCCAGAAAGCGATGTAGATATTCGCCAACCCGCACAGGATGAAGAACACCGCCCAGGCCAGATTCAGGCGCGACCACACTTGCTGCGGCAGCGTCAGCTCTTTACCCAGCATGCGCTGGATCAGCGGCTTTTTCATCACCCACTGGCTAAACAGCAGCGCGCTGGCGAACAGAACGTAGATAACCGTCACCTTCCATTTAATAAACTCGTCGTTATGGAAGAAGATGGTCAGTCCGCCGAATACGGCGACCAGTACAAAAGTAATCAGCGCCATTTTCTCGACTTTGCGATAGCGCACCCAGCTGTAGATCAGCACAATGGCCGTGGCGATAATCAGCGCGGTCGTCGCGGCGTAGATATCGTAAAGCTTGTAGAATGCGAAGAAGACTACCAGCGGTAAAAAATCCAAAAACTGCTTCATACATCGATTCCGTTGTTCAGGAAGGGCCGGGAGGATCCGGCCCGGATTAAGTTAGTTGCGAATAAGCATATACAAGCGGAATAAATAGATCAGCAACAATGCGGAGATCAGATTGCTGAGAGTATTTATTACCACAGCGCCAACGTTTGGCGTCAGTACCGCGAAGCTGGAGGCAAACAGCAGCAGCAGGGTTTTCGCCAGCAGCCAGCCGATGATAGCCGGAGCCACCAGGCGTACATTGGCCCACGCCAGGCGCATACTGCTACGCATGGCGCTGAAGATACCGATTTTATCCTGCACCAGCATTACCGGCGCGAAAGAGAGCACGATAGCCAGCAGGACGCCCGGCACCACCACCAGCATCATCCCCATCTGGACCACAAAGGTCGTCAGCAGGATCAGCAGCAGCAGCTTTGGCAATACCGGTGCGGAAGCGCCGATCGCCCGTAGAGCGCTGACGCGCTGACCGGCGGAGATCATCTGAATCATCAGCAGAACGCCGCCAGCAAGAATGGCATTACCCACCAGACCGGAGAACGTGGAGGCGGCGGAAGCGCGCAGCAGGATCTGCTGTTGCTCCGGCGTCATGCTCTGGACCAGCTCGAACAGCCCACCGCTACCCGCCAGGCTATCGCCCTGGCTCAAGATCGATAACTGCTCTTCACTGGGTGAAAAGGCATGGCCAAGTACTACCGTTATGAACGCGCATAGCAGCGCAATCAGCAGGATAGTAACGAACTGATTGCGGAAAAAGTTTCCGGTGTCACGGTAGACGGACTTCGCCGTGATAGACATGCATTCTCCTTGAGTATTGCAGGTGTTAACTAGCGGGCGATTGTACCGCAAATCGCGGCTGGGTAGCAGTCTCTGCTCCTGCGCGCTAAGTATATCTTTGTAAATAGAAGAGGAAACCAGCGATGCGCTGCCTTGAGTAGCGCAAAAGCAGGATTTTGATGTTGCGCGCTTATCACTGATTGCATTGAAAAAGTGAAAATTAATCTGGATCAATAAATGTTAAATTTGCCTGTTTAATGTGATCTATGTTGGATCAAACATACTTCATTGTAGGTATATTCTTGCGCTGAATAACCATAATGAGGAAGTGGGTATGAAAAAGTTAGCAGCGGCGTTTGTTATTCTGAGCACTCTCACCAGCGGCAGCGTCTGGGCGCATGAAGCGGGTGAATTTTTTATTCGTGCAGGTTCGGCAACGGTAAGGCCAACAGAAGGGGCGGGCGGTACGTTAGGCAGTCTGGGAGGCTTTAACGTTAGCAACAATACACAGCTGGGCCTGACGTTCACCTATATGGCAACGGATAATATCGGTGTTGAACTGCTGGCTGCGACGCCGTTCCGCCATAAAGTCGGGACCGCAGCAACCGGCAATATTGCTACCGTTCATCATTTACCCCCGACGTTAATGGCGCAGTGGTACTTTGGCGACTCCAGCAGCAAGCTGCGTCCATATGTTGGTGTGGGTATTAACTACACCACCTTCTTTGACGAAGGTGTGAACGACAATGGTAAAAATCAGGGGATTTCCGATCTGAGCCTGAAAGATTCCTGGGGTGCTGCGGGTCAGGTCGGTATGGATTACCTGATCAACCGTGACTGGCTAATTAACATGTCGGTGTGGTACATGGATATCGACACCACCGCGAGCTATAAACTGGGCGAGGCTCGGCAGCACGACAGCGTGCGCCTGGATCCGTGGGTGTTTATGTTCTCCGCGGGCTATCGTTTCTAAAGTTTCGGCAAAGCTGGTCGCTGTATGACCAGCTCTTACTTTTTTATTCTGTAACAATCATACAGCGAACGGTTTGGCTTGATGGTGGCTCACCGGGAAAGGATGCATTGGCTGGCGTATGTTGTTTTAACAAGATCTACTCATTGCCCCATTTATTGAGGAAGTTCGCGATATCATCAATACGCTGCTCATTGATCCCCGCTTGAATGGCCATTTCTCCCTGTGCTTCCTCACTGATTTCTTCGTTGTTCATCAAGCGAGTGATCAACAATTGAAAATAGCGAGCTAATGGTTCACGTTCTGACTCGCTCACCGGCTCTGCGGATTCGGTCGAATACTCATCGGCAATGTCATAATATTTCAGTGGTACTTCATCGTTCATCAGTTGCTCCGTGGAGTTAGTGTCAGTCGCAGAATGGGTTAAAATAGATTTTATTGATTAACGAAGGGATTGTCTCTCCCATTGCTGGTTAAGACAACGGGTGTGCAAGCTGTGTCAGCTATCATAAAAAAAAGCCCGCACAAGTGCGGGCAAAAATACTGGAAGCAATGTGAGCAATGTCGTACCGAATACCTGAGTTGTTTACTCAACTATTCGGTAATGAGAAAGATAATATTTCTCATTTAAGATATCAACCCCAACTTTTGTGTGGAAGCGATTTTTTTTAGTCGACGATAAAAACGGTGCGTTTCTGGCTGTTATCCTGTGGCCAGGCCGTAGCAATGTCACGAAGCGGCTGCACAGTAGTGGCGATGGTAAATCCGCCTGCGACGGCGGCCTGCAGCATTTCCCCGGTCGCCGCCAGCAGTTGTGGCATGGACAGGCTACCAATCCCGCTGCCCATCAGTTGCAACGGTGCAGAGCGTAATACTGCGCCGCTGAGCGTGATATCGGCAGCGGCGAGTGAACCGACCTGAACAAAGCGTACCGGCGCCTTCCCTGGACTATGCTTTGCCAGCGCCGGGAGCAATAGTTCAGCACTGTGACCCCACAGGTAATCGACGACGACATCAATCTGCTGCGCTGCCAGGTGCGCAAACTGTGACCGCACGGTAGCATCATCTTCGCTTAAGTTGACTATTGTATCGGCTCCGAGGGAGGCGAGCTTTAACGCGTTGCGCCCGGTGGCAATCACCTTTTTGGCCCCCAGAAAGCGGGCGACTTGTACCGCCAGCTGTCCGGCGCTACCGGTCGCACCGTTGATAAGCACCGTTTCTCCGGCCTTGAGACCAGCGCGCTTGACCAGCGCCGCCCATGCGGACATGCCTGGATTAGCCATTGCGGCGGCGGTAACGTCGTCCAGATCATCCGGCAGCGGCAGGCAGTGGTTTAGCGCGACCGGTGCCCACTGTGCCATACTGCCCCACGGGGCGGTGGGGAAGGCGAAATAAACTCGCTGACCGTCAGGCAATGTTCCGGTGCCATCAATCCCGACGCCGAAAGGCAGGCGGCCATCAAAACTGTAATGTTTGCCGGAGGCCCGGCTTTTCACGACATGGCTGATAGCGCAGGCGTGCACTTTGACCCGTGTCTCATATTCAGTAGGCTGCGGGTCGCTAAAATCGGCCCAAATCGGGCCTTGTTGCAGGTCAAAAACGACGGCTGCTTTCATAGTATTCTCTCCTGGGATAATTATGTGTAAAATGCACATATCAGTTAATGGCACTATACCTGGTTAAATAATATATGCAATATGCACATAATAATTACGACATCAGCGAGTTTCACGGTGCGCTGCTCGACATCATCAGCGTGATGAACCAGCCAGTGCGCGATGAGCAGATACTGCAGGCTGCTGAAGTTCAGCTTGATCAGGCCCTCTTCCCACTGCTGGTAGCGGTAGGGCGCAGGGGGCCGGTGGGGGTCGTGGAACTGGCGGATAGTCTCGGGCGAGATTACACCACCGTCAGTCGGCAGGTGAAGAAACTGGAAGCGCAGGGGTTGGCGCGAAAGCAGCCCAACGCCAAAGACCGGCGGATTAGCGAAGTCACACTTAGCGAAGCGGGTCAGGCAATGATCGAACGTATCTCGGTTGCAAGAACGCGGCTGATGAATCAAGTGCTGGCGGGATGGGCGCAAGAGGATGTGATGGCGCTGTTTCGTCTGACGCGCAAGTACGCGGACAGCTTACAGCAGAAATAACCGCCCGGCGCAGTGCCGGGCGGTAGGCGTGCTTAGGCCGCTTTGGTGGCGGCTTTGAGGCTCTGCACAAAGGTCTTCAGTTCAGACAGCATAGCCTGCGGGTCGTTAACGTTGCGCTCAATGATTTTGACGATCGCAGAACCGGAAATCGCCCCGGCAGCGCCGGCATCAATCGCGGCAGTGACCTGCTCCGGCGCAGAGATACCAAAGCCCTGCAGCGGCGGCGCGGCATTGTACTCGGCCAGCTTCTCAATCAGATGGTGCAGCGGCAGCGCGGCGCGATTTTCTGCGCCGGTCACGCCTGCACGAGACAGCAGATAGGTATAGCCGCGACCGTAGGAAGCAATCTGGCGCAGCAGGTCGTCATCGGCATTTGGCGGGCAGATGAAAATTGGCGCGATATTATGGCGCAATGCGGCCTGGCGGAACGGTGCCGACTCTTCGACCGGTACATCGGCTACCAGCACTGAATCAACGCCCGCGCGCTCGCATGCGGCATAAAATTCATCAATGCCAGGGCTGAACACCAGGTTGGCGTACATCAGCAGGCCGATCGGGATGGTCGGGTGCTTTTGACGAATTGCCGCCAGCATTTCAAAGCATTGCGCGGGGGTGACGCCTGCGGCAAATGCGCGCAGGGCCGCGCCCTGAATGGTTGGGCCGTCCGCCAGCGGGTCGGAGAATGGGATACCCAGCTCCAGCGCATCGGCACCCGCTTCAATCAGCGTATCAATGATTTTCAGCGATTGTTCCGGGTTAGGGTCGCCGAGCGTCACGAAGGGAACAAATGCGCCTTCCTGGCGAGCTTTCAGTTGTGCAAACAGCGTCTCGTAACGTTCCATCAGATTTCCCCTCGCGCTTTCAGAATATCGTGTACGGTGAAGATGTCTTTATCGCCGCGACCGGAGAGGTTAACCACCAGCAGCTGCTCTTTTTCCGGGTTCTCACGCATCATTTTCAGCGCGTGCGCCAGGGCGTGGGACGACTCCAGCGCCGGAATAATCCCTTCATGACGGGAAAGTGCTTTAAAGGCATCCAGCGCCTCATCATCGGTAATTGATACGTAGTCGGCGCGACCAATGCTGTTCAGATAAGCGTGCTGCGGGCCAACTGACGGGAAGTCCAGTCCAGCGGAAATGGAGTAGGACTCCTCAATTTGCCCGTCCTCGGTCTGCATCATCGGCGATTTCATACCGAAGTAGATACCAACGCGCCCGTGCTTCAGCGGTGCGCCGTGTTCGCCGGATTCGATCCCGTGACCCGCCGGTTCCACGCCAATCAGGCCAACAGTGGTTTCGTCGATAAAATCAGCAAACATACCGATAGCGTTAGAACCGCCGCCGACGCAGGCGATAACCGCATCCGGCAGGCGACCTTCTTTCTCAAGAATTTGTACTTTGGTCTCTTCGCCAATCATGCGCTGGAATTCGCGCACGATGGTCGGGAACGGGTGCGGGCCAGCGGCGGTGCCGAGCATATAGTGGGCTTTTTCATAGCTGCCGGACCAGTCACGCAGGGCTTCGTTACAGGCATCTTTCAGCGTTGAGGAGCCGCTATGTACCGGGATCACTTCTGCACCCATCAGGCGCATACGGAAGACGTTCGGCGACTGGCGTTCGATATCTTTTGCGCCCATATAAATGCGGCATTTGAGACCGAGCAGGGCGCTGGCGAGGGCAGAGGCTACGCCGTGCTGACCGGCACCGGTTTCAGCAATAATTTCCGTTTTGCCCATCCGTTTCGCCAGCAGCGCCTGGCCGAGCACCTGGTTGGTTTTATGCGCGCCGCCGTGCAGCAGGTCTTCACGCTTCAGATACAGCGTAGTGCGGGTACCTTCGGTGAGGTTGCGGCATTTGGTCAGCGCGGTTGGGCGGCCAGCGTAGTTTTTCAGCAGGTCGGTAAATTCGGCCTGAAATGCCGGGTCTTTCTGCGCGCTAACGAACGCTTCTTCAAGCTGGCGCAGGGCGGGCATCAGGATCTGCGGAACGTACATCCCGCCGAATTCACCAAAATAGGGGTTCAGTAAAGTACTCATTGTTGCTCCTTAATATGCGCGCAGCGTTTGAAACACCGAGGCCAGTTTGCTGGCATCTTTAATACCCGGCTGCGTCTCTACACCTGAATTAAAATCGAGTCCGGCACAACCGCTTTTGGCGGCTTCCACACAGTTATCGGCGCCGAGGCCGCCTGCTAACAGTACGTTACGCAGGTCCTGACCTTGCAGCAAAGACCAGTCGAAACGCTGGCCGGTACCGCCCTGGCCGTTATCAAAAACGTATTTATCGACATGGTTCAGATTGCGTTGCGGCAGCGTTTCGCCAACGCTGAGGGCTTTCCAGATTTGCACCTTACCCGGCAGGGACGCGCGCAGGGCATCGATATAGCTCTGGTCTTCACCACCGTGCAACTGGACGGCGGCTAAGTTCAGGCTTTCAACGCGGGCGGCAACTTCTGCCACCGGAGCATTGCGAAATACGCCGACGTAGCTCAAGGGGGCACTATCAATGACCGCTTTCGCTTGGGTTTCATTTACCGCTCGCGGAGAGGTGGGGACGAAAATCAGTCCGCCGTATACGGCACCGGATTCATACGCGACCTGGGCATCCTGCGGACGGGTCAGGCCGCAGACCTTATTCTCACCAAGCAGTACGCGTTTTACCGCGGCGTTCAGATCGTCATGTTCCATCAGCGCTGAGCCAATCAGGAAGCCATTGGCAAAGTGGCTCAGTTCACGCACCTCGGCATAAGTATGAATGCCGGATTCGCTGATCACCGTGACGTCATGGCCGAGTCGCGGCGCCAGCGTGCGGGTACGGTTGAGGTCAATCGACATATCGCGCAGGTCACGGTTGTTGATACCGACTACTTTGGCCTTCAGCGCAATAGCGCGTTCCAGCTCTTCTTCATTACTGACTTCGGTCAACACGCCCATATTCAGGCTGTGCGCGACGGCGGCGAGCTGGCGGTATTGTTCATCATCAAGCACCGAAAGCATCAGCAGGCAGGCGTCGGCCTGGTAATAGCGCGCCAGGTAAATCTGGTAAGGATCAATGGTGAAGTCCTTACACAGAATCGGCTGCGGCGCGACCTTGCTGACAATCGGCAGAAAATCGAAGCTGCCCTGGAAATATTTCTCATCGCACAGCACCGAAATAGCCGATGCATAGTGCTTGTAGACCCCGGCGATGGTCGCCGGGTCAAAATCTTCGCGAATCAAACCTTTTGACGGCGAGGCCTTTTTGCACTCAAGAATAAACGCGGTGCGGGTACCGGCAAGGGCATCGTAAAAATTGCGCTGTGTCGGTACGACGTCATTTTGAAAGCTGGCTAACGGTTGTTGTTGTTTGCGGGCTTCTACCCAAATCGCTTTGTCGGCCACGATTTTTGCTAAAACGGTCTGCATTATTTACCCTCTTGCCGCTAATGCGGTCACTTTGTCATAGGCCGCTCCGCTGTGCAGGACTTCGATGACGTGCTGTGCGTTGGCCTTCAGATCTTCGTGCCCATGTAAACGCATCAACATGGCGACGTTGGCGGCGACGGCGGCTTCATGAGCGGCTTCACCTTTACCTTGTAGTAAGCGTGTCAGAATGTCACGGTTTTCTTCCGGCGTGCCGCCAGCCAACTGTTCCTGATGGTAAGGCGTCAGGCCAAAGTCGGCGGCGGTCAGCTGATAGCTCATGATTTCGCCGTTGTTCAGTTCAGCGACCACCGTCGGCGCATGGAGCGATACTTCATCCATGCCGCCGCTGTGGACCACGGCAGCACGCTGATAGCCCAGTACGCGCAGGGTTTCCGCAATCGGCAGCACCAGTTCCGGGCTGTAAACGCCAATCAGCGCCAGCGGCGGGTGTGCCGGGTTGATCAGCGGCCCCAACACGTTAAACAGGGTGCGGGTCTTGAGCTGCTGGCGGACCGGCATCGCGTGGCGGAAACCAGTGTGGTACTTCGGTGCGAACAGGAAACAGACGCCCATCTCATCCAGCGCCTGGCGGGATTTATCGGCATTCATATCGAGATTAATACCGAAGGCCGCCAGCAGGTCAGATGAGCCTGATTTACTTGAAACGCTGCGATTGCCATGTTTCGCTACTTTCAGGCCACAGGCGGCGGCAACAAAGGCGCTGGCGGTCGAAATATTGATGCTGTTGCTGCCATCGCCGCCGGTACCAACGATATCGGCAAACAGATAATCAGGGCGCGGGAACGGCGCGGCGTTTTCCAGCAGCGCGGTAGCGGCCCCGGCAATTTCCTGCGGATGCTCACCGCGCACTTTCATACTGACCAGCGCAGCGGCCAGCTGCTCGGGCTTGACTTCGCCGCGCACCACTGCGGAGAACAGCTGATGGCTCTCCTGCTGGCTCAGGGTCTCGGCCTGATACAGTTTTTCCAGAATTGGCTGGATAGTGTTGGTCTGCTCCAGCTTCTGCAACGCCCAGGCCAGCGTTTGTTCCAGCAGGCGTGCACCCTGGGTGGTCAGAATCGACTCAGGATGGAACTGGAAACCGCAAACGCGATCTGCATCGTGGCGCACCGCCATCACCATGCCGTTAAAGTTGGCGTTGATCGTCAACCCTGCCGGGATATTGCTGCCGACCAGCGAGTGGTAGCGCGCAACCGGCAGTGGGTTAGTCAACCCGGCAAACATCGCCTGACCATCATGTTCAATGCTTGATGCTTTACCGTGGAGGATTTCACCGGCCTGTCCGACGTAACCGCCGTAAGCTTCGACAATGGCCTGATGACCGAGGCAGATGCCGATAATCGGCAACTTACCACGCAGTCGGGTCAGCAGTTCAGGCATGCAGCCTGCTTCACTCGGCGTGCCCGGACCGGGAGAGAGCATCAATACCGGGTTTTTCATGGTGCCGATACGCTCAATCAGCGCCTGCGCCGGGACTGAGTTGCGGTAAATCACCACGTTATGGCCGTTCGAACGCAATTGGTCTGCCAGGTTATAGGTAAATGAATCGATATTATCGAGCAGCAGAATGTCGGCCATTAGAAAATCTCCTTCGCGTGATGGGCCTGGGCGATAGCGCGCAGCACCGCGCGGGCTTTATTACGGGTTTCATCCGCTTCAGATTGGGGAACGGAGTCGAGCACGATACCGGCACCGGCCTGTACTGTGGCGATGCCATCCTGCACGTAAGCTGAACGAATCACGATGCAGGTATCGAGGTCGCCGTGGGCGGTAAAGTAACCCACTGCGCCGCCGTAGCTGCCGCGGCGTTTGCCTTCAGCGGCGGCGATAAGCTGCATTGCGCGTACTTTAGGCGCACCGCTCAACGTGCCCATATTCATACAAGCGCGATAGGCGTGCAGCACGTCGAGATCGTTGCGCAGCTCGCCAACCACGCGGGAGACGAGGTGCATCACAAAGGAGTAGCGGTCGACTTTAGTTAAGTCGGCCACGTAGCGGCTGCCCGGCGTGCAGATGCGGGCGAGGTCGTTACGCGCCAGGTCAACCAGCATCAGGTGTTCGGAAAGCTCTTTGTGATCGGTGCGCATCTCCAGCTCAATGCGGCTGTCGAGATCGCGGTCCAGCGAACCGTCGCTGCGGCGACCACGCGGGCGGGTTCCGGCGATCGGGTAGATCTCAATCTGGCGGCTGGCGGCGTCATATTTCAGCGAGCTTTCCGGCGATGCGCCGAATAGGGTGAACTCGTTATCCTGCATAAAGAACATATACGGGCTGGGGTTACTCTTCTTCAGCACATCGTAAGCGGCGAGCGGCGACGGGCAGGGCAGCGAGAAACGGCGCGATGGCACCACCTGGAAAATTTCACCTGCGCGGATGGCGCGCTGCATTTTACGCACCACGGCACCGTATTCTTCATCACTCTGATCGCAGTCGCAGCGCATTTCGGCAACCGTTGTCACCGGCAGCGGCGCAGGCGGCTCATTCAATTGCTGACGAAGCTGGGCGATGCGCTGTAGCAGACGCTGTTTTTCACTTTCCAGCGGGGTGAACAGGCTCGCCTGGATGTGGGTGTTTTTGGTCTGATGGTCGATAACCAGCAGCGTTTCAGCCAGATAGAAACAGTAATCCGGGCAGGCAGTATCGCTTTCCAGCGGCGGCAGGTTTTCGAAGCCGGCGACCAGGTCATAAGCAAACAGTCCGCCGAAGAACATGGCTTCGCGCTCGTCCTGCGGCACGGTAACCAGCTCTTGCAACAGGCGGAAAGTGTCAAATACCGATAATGAACATAAGCGGGCGTCTTCATCAAGCAGTGCGCTGACAGGAGGGAATGTTAACACTCGCCCATTTGGCTGGTGCTGATTATCAATACCCGAAGGCAGAGTGTTATCCAGCAAATCCAGCAGCGCCGCGCCGTTAGCGGAGAGTGCCTGAATAGTGACGGTGTCACCTAATGCGGTAATGCGCAGCGCGCTATCCACCAGCAGCAGGCTCTTTAAATCATCCTTACTGTCGATATCCGCGGATTCCAGCAGCAGGGTGGCCGGACGCGCGCCGCATAGCTGGTGGAATAACGCCGTCGGGTTTTCCCGATAGATGGCGTCGCTGGTGAGAAGCTCGAGTGCCGGTTTTGATGTTTGCATTATTGTTCTCGCCTGTTCGGTATAATAATTTGTCCAATAAAAAGCCCGCTCATTGGCGGGCCGGGTATCTGTATGCTGAGTGCAAAACGCGATCACGCCGCCCGATAACAGGAGCTACGCCACCAGCCGTGCAGAGTGATAAATTGCGTTTTCATCGTTGATACCCCTTCATGTGAACTTGCGTACTAGTTAACTAGTCCGGAGGTGTAAAGTCAACCCCTGTTTGCAGATTTTATCGGTGAGTCGGTATGATGATGCGCCTGGTGAGATTATCCATAATTTGAATCACCGAAACGCAGCCAACTTTCCTGTCACTTAAAGTATGACGGGTACAGGTTTATGTCCAGCAGGAGTCATCTTGAGCAACACCAACTACGCAGTGATTTACGACCTGCACAGCCATACCATCGCCTCCGACGGGCGACTGACTCCACAAGAACTTGTTCATCGCGCTCACCAGATGCGCGTCGGCACCCTGGCGATTACCGATCATGATACCGTGGCTGCGATCCCCGTAGCCAAAGCGGAAATTGAACGCGCAGGTTTACCGCTAACGTTGATAAATGGCGTGGAGATTTCCACGCTGTGGGAAAACCACGAGATTCACATTGTCGGGCTGAATATTGATATTACCCATCAGGCGATGACCGCGTTACTTGATGAACAGAAAGCGCGCCGCCAGCTGCGGGCTCAGCTGATTGCAGAACGGCTGGATAAAGCTCGGATCCCCGGTGCCTGGGAAGGGGCGCTGAAACTGGCCGACGGCGGGGCGGTGACGCGCGGCCATTTCGCCCGTTTTTTGGTCGAAGGGGGTTATGCGAACAATATTGCTGACGTCTTTAAGAAATATCTCGCGCGCGGGAAAACCGGTTACGTTCCGCCACAGTGGTGTACAATAAAACAAGCGATTGATGTCATTCATCATTCTGGCGGCAAAGCGGTTATTGCCCATCCCGGGCGCTACGACCTCTCTGCCAAGTGGCTGAAAAGATTGTTAGCCCATTTTAGTGAGCAGGGCGGCGATGCGATGGAAGTTGCTCAATGCCAGCAGGCACCGCACGAGCGCGCGCAGCTTGCTGCTTACGCCGTGCAGTTTGGCCTCCTCGCCTCCCAGGGGTCTGATTTCCATCAGCCCTGTCCGTGGATCGAGCTGGGCCGTAAACTTTGGCTACCCGCTGGCGTAGAAGGGATCTGGCGTAGTTGGGAAGTGGCCGTAGAACAAAATTGAGAGGGAAGTATGAGCCAGTTTTTTTATGTCCATCCGGAAAACCCGCAGGCGCGGTTGATAAACCAGGCGGTGGAAATTGTGCGTAAAGGCGGGGTTATCGTATATCCGACCGACTCTGGTTACGCATTAGGCTGCAAAATTGAAGATAAAGGTGCGATGGAGCGGATTTGTCGTATCCGTGATTTGCCAAACGGCCATAACTTTACCCTGATGTGCCGCGATCTATCCGAGCTGTCGACCTATTCATTCGTTGATAACGTGGCGTTCCGGCTGATTAAAAATAACACGCCGGGTAACTACACCTTCATCCTCAAAGGGACCAAAGAGGTGCCGCGTCGTTTGCTGCAGGAAAAGCGTAAAACTATCGGTATGCGCGTGCCGTCGAACCCGATTGCGCAGATGCTGCTGGAAACCCTCGGCGAGCCGATGCTCTCAACCTCACTGATGCTGCCGGGAAGCGAGTTTACCGAATCTGACCCGGAAGAGATCAAAGATCGCCTTGAGAAACAGGTGGATCTGATTATTCACGGCGGCTATCTGGGCCAGCAGCCGACCACGGTTATCGATCTTACCGAAGATGCGCCGGTGGTGGTGCGTGAAGGCGTAGGGGATGTGAAGCCGTTCTTGTAATCTCCCAATTGTTCCACGGAAGGAATAGTGATGAAATGGACATTGATGTGTCGGTTCTTTCTTTTGCTATGGCTGTTCAGTGCTCCGTTCAGCCATGCGCGTTCAGATATTTTATCCCCCTCGACAGAGGCTATTTCTCTGTTTGACGTCCAGGCCACTATGCGCCCGGATGGCGTGCTGGATGTGCAAGAAAACATTCACTTCCAGGCGCGCAACAGACAGATTAAACACGGCTTTTTTCGCGATCTTCCGCGCATGTGGGTGCGACCGGACGGCAACGCGGCCCTGCTGACATATCATGTTATCGGCGTGACCCGTGACGGCAAACCTGAACCCTGGCAGCTTCGCTGGCGCAGGGGGACCATGAGAATCGTCGTGGGGGATGAACAGACTCTTCTGCCAGAAGGTAACTATCGCTACCAGGTGCACTATCAGGTTAGCAACGCGTTTATTCGTGATGGCGATGATGACATGCTAATCTGGAACGTCACCGGCGATAGCTGGTCGTTCGAAATATACCAGGTTCGCTTCGCGCTGCAGCTGGCGGATGCTCAAGGGGATCCGTTTAAGCATATCGACTTTTTTACCGGCGATTATGGCGAAAGGTTAAAGAATGGTCACCTTCTGCCGGACGGGCGCATTGAATCCCACGAACCCTTCTACCAGCAGGATTTTACCGTACTCTATCGCTGGCCTCGGGCGCTGTTGCCTGATGCCGCAGAGCCGCAGGCGACTCATCTTCTCCCGCATCTTTTTATCCCCACACTATCGTCGTTGATCGTCTGGATCCCCTGCGGGTTGTTGGCGGGTTATTTCTTGTTTTTATGGTTACGCAGACCTCGCTTTACCCCGGTTGACGTGCCGGAGCTGACGTCAATGTCCACGGAGTTTTCACCCGGTTATCTGCGCATGGCGGCAAAGCAGACCTACGACGATAAAGGCTTTTGTGCTGATGTGACTAACCTGATTGTGAAGGGGCGGGTGGTGCTGGAGAGCATGTCGGGTGACAAAACGCAGCAATGTCTGGTGAGGGTTCACTCGGGGGCGAGCAGAAAAAGCGATATACCGACCCAGGAAGAGCAGCTATTGATGGATCTGTTGTTCCGCAAGGGTGATAAGGTGGTGCTCAAGGGGCGCTGCAATAGAACGCTGCGTAAAGCTTTTATGCGGATGGAGAAACACTATCGTCAGCAGCATAAGGACGCGGGATATCGGCCTTTGAGCTTCCTGTTGTGTGGGATTGTGGCGATATTTGCGACTCAGTTTCTCGCTAATCAGCAGAGTCTGGGTTGGACGGCCAAAACTTTAACTGCGGATTGGTTTGCGGGCCTTTTCTTCGTTATTCCGCTTCTCTTTAGCGGCGTGAGCCTGGTGGATGAGAGCGATCTCGGCAAACCGATTCGTAAGAGTTTACTGGCAACGTTGTTCTTTCCGCTTATCGGTGGTGGCCTGATTTTTCTGTTTCTATGGGCAAAAATGGGCTTTTCGCTCTTTCAATGGTACATGCCCGCCGGATACTTCAGCGCCTGGTGCCTGACCGGTTATATCACCACGCTGGGCTTTTGCTTGCTTCCACAGCTTACGCAATCAGGCCAGCAGCGCTTTGCCCAGGCTTGGGGAGTTATCCACTATCTGGAACGTCTGGAGGCCGCGACGTACAGCGGACGACGGCGCAAAGGCGAGTCCCGTTACCTGGATATTTCATTGCTTAGCTGGGCGGTGGCCGCAGGGTTGGGTAAGGAGTGGGCCAATCGCCTGGCTCCATCCCTGGCGGCGGCGATTAAGGAGCCGGAGATAGCCAGATCCGGGGTGTTATTATCCTTGCAGGCACATTTGAGCATTGGGGCCTCTAGTGTTTCCGGTTTCGGCAGCGGCGGAGGATTCTCCGGCGGCGGTGCAGGCGGTGGCGGCGGAGGCGGATGGTAATATTTTCCCTGGTACGCTGAAGCTGTCTTTTCTTACTTGAATGGAATGTGTGTATTTTTATCGACAGGTTAATAATAGAAACTATTAATTATAATAGGTGCGAGATTAAATAATATGTGTGTTTTTATGACGCAGTAGCAGAGGGTTTAAAATTAACCTGAACCGTGATTTTTTATGAAATGACAGGGGCCTTAAGCCCCTTCATGATTAAATGTATATACCCGTCATACTTCAAGTTGCATGTGTGTTGGCTGCGTCAGTTCACCCCAGTCACTTACTTCAGTAAGCTCCTGGGGATGTAATGAGGGACATCCTTGTCCCTCACCAGAGGCAGCCTTCGGCTGTTCAAATTCGTTCCTGACGAATTTGTCTCTTCCTTGCCGCGTTACTCGGCCTTCGGCCTCGCCCCTTCGGGGCCAGCGCAAGCGCTGTTCAAGGCACGAGTGCCTTGTCCTGCAATTCGAATTATTTAGGGTATAGATTGTGACTTTATTGTGATTATGTATCGTCTGAACCAGCGTGGGCTGCATCAACGCAAGGGATGACGGTATGCTGAGTCATATTGAGCAACGATTCAATTTCAGAGAGTTTGTTTCTTAGTTTTACCGGTGATGGCATATTTCTTAATGAAATAATGCAAATATCACCTTGTGCAACCACCATGTTTATGTCGGAAATTTTGATTATCATTTCATCGTTATTGCATGTTCTTATTTTGGCGTAACACACATCACGAAGTTTGAGGTGTTCAATGTTTTTCATTTTCAAAACTCATTTTTAAAATTAGACCGGGTATTTGAGCTCATTCCAGACTTTTTGTTTTTAATTGAATAATGAATCCCAAAGGGGGTAAAACGAAATGTGAATTGAGAATAATCCTAAAAATTATAAATGGCAATACAATCATTAGTGTTATTGATGAAACGGGGCCGCAACCGAGCAGGCACTGACCCGCAATGATGAACTTCAACGCCTCTATGTCCCGAAAGCCTGATGACCTGCCTTTTCGGCCACAGGAAAATCCGTCAGCATGAATCATAATTGATAAGGATTGTTTGTATCCTGGTGGAAAAGCGCGGCCACATGAAACGCAAAGAAGCATTCATCTTAAAGTTCGTGTACCATGTTCGCCCACGCGAGAAGGCATGTCTCTATTGTGGCCGTTAAAACGGCGCAGAACATGACATGCCTGGATGCAAAATATATATACAGAACATGGCGTTAGCTCATAATTTGAAAGCGTCTTGTTTTTCGAAGTATACCAGACGCCTGGGAAGGCGACACCTTAAGGATGCTCAATGAGCGAGAAATTACAAAAAGTGCTGGCCCGCGCTGGCCACGGCTCCCGCCGTGAAATTGAATCTAAAATTGAAGCTGGCCGCGTCAGCGTCGATGGCAAAATCGCCACCCTTGGCGATCGCGTTGAAATTGTCCCTGGTTTAAAAATTCGTATCGATGGTCACCTGATTTCGGTGAAAGAGTCTGCGGAACAAATCTGTCGCGTTCTGGCGTACTACAAGCCAGAAGGCGAGCTGTGTACCCGTAACGACCCGGAAGGGCGTCCGACGGTATTCGATCGTCTGCCAAAACTGCGCGGCGCGCGCTGGATTGCCGTGGGTCGTCTGGATGTAAATACCTGCGGTCTGCTGCTGTTCACCACCGACGGTGAACTGGCAAACCGCCTGATGCATCCGAGCCGTGAAGTTGAACGTGAATACGCCGTGCGCGTGTTTGGTCAGGTTGATGAAGATAAGCTTCGTCAACTGTCTCGTGGCGTACAGCTGGAAGACGGTCCGGCGGCGTTTAAAACCATCAAATTCACCGGTGGTGAAGGGATTAACCAGTGGTACAACGTGACGCTGACCGAAGGGCGTAACCGTGAAGTTCGCCGCTTGTGGGAAGCCGTTGGCGTACAGGTTAGCCGTCTGATCCGCGTTCGTTATGGCGATATTCCGCTGCCGAAAGGCCTGCCTCGCGGCGGCTATACCGAGCTGGATCTGGCGCAAACCAACTACCTGCGTGAGCTGGTGGAGTTGACGCCGGAAACCACCTCAAAAGTGGCAGTCGAGAAAGATCGTCGTCGCATGAAAGCGAACCAAATTCGCCGTGCGGTTAAGCGCCACAGCCAGGTCGGCAATAACAATAATAGCCGTCGCTCCAGCAGCCGTAATAACGGTAACGGTTAATGACTTTCGTTCCGGCGGGTAACCGCCGGAATTCTCGCTTTATTTTCTCCCGCCTGTGATATCTTTCACACTTCTGCATAAAGACAAAAAACGGGAAATTCCCGGACAAATAACGCAAAGCGCTGTGCCAGCCAACGCCATATACTGACGCCACTGATTACATAAACGGGTAGCCAAAAATGGATACAGCAGGAAAACTATCGGCAAGCTATGTGGTTATCGGCGTGAAAGAAAAAATAGGCTACGGCTTTGGTGATTTTGCCTCTAATTTATCATTCGGCTTTGTTTCACTTTTCTTATTATATTTCTATACTAACATTTACGGCATTAGCGCAGTGCAGGCGAGTTTGATTTTTGTTATTGCTCGCGTTATTGATGCCATTTTTAATATTTTGATTGGTTTTGCTATCGATAAAACGCATAGCCGCTATGGCAAATTACGTCCATGGTTATTATATGGATCAATACCGCTCGGTTTTTTAACCGTATTGTGTTTTGTGCCTTTTGGTGGCGAGGCGAAATTCTATTTTGCGTTGATCTCTTATACTATTTACTGTCTGGCATATACGGCGGTGAACACGCCATACTCAGCGTTAACAAACCGTTTGACTCAGCATGAAGCGTCCCGCTCATCGCTGTCGGTATACCGCTTTGTATTGGCGATTGTCGGCTATCTGATTGTTTCAACGACTGCAGATATGCTGATTTCACCGTTTGACGATAAGCAGTTGGGCTACGTTTTTGCGGTCTCTTGCTTCGCTCTGCTGGCGACTTTTTTGTTTCTTGCCTGCTTTGGGATGACTAAAGAACGGGTAGGTGAAGAAGAGGAGACGCCTGCGCCGACGTTAAGGGAAATGCTCCGCGCGGTGGCAGGTAACACACCGCTGATTAACTTGTCGCTGTTTACCGTCTTTTTCTATATTGCCTATACCGTATGGATGGCAATAGCGATCTACTTTATTAAATATATTATCGGTAATGAAGGGTTTACCTCAACCTTCTTTATGATTCAGTCAGCGGCCTATATCGTAGGTACCGTTATTTCGGAAAAAGTCATTGCGCTGATCGGTAAGAAGAAAATGACGCTGGTTGCGCTGCTGATTGGTATCTTCGGTGTGCTAATGCAATATTTTATTGCCGGCAACAATATCTGGCTGATCATGACCGGGGTATGCTTGTACAGTATTACGTTAGGGATGGGGTTTGTTTCCATGTGGTCAATGATTGCCGATACTGTTGAATATGCTGAGTGGCACCATGGTGTGCGGACTGAAGGCGCAATTTATGGCTTCTTTAATTTTATCACCAAAATAGCGATGGCGATTGGCGGCGGCTGCGCAGGGTGGATGCTGGATTATTATCATTATGATGCCGGCAATATTTCGAGCAGCGCAATCGATGGCATTAATATTTTGATGACGATATTTCCCGGTGCGATGTTTGCGCTAAGCGCAATATTTGTCGCCTGCTATTCGCTGGATGAAAAAACCTATCGCGATATTGTGCAAAAAATCAGCCTGCGTAAACAACAGAACGCGCTTTAACCTCAGGGAGCCAGAGAGATGAATAACGATTTTAACACGACCCTCGCCGCGATGAGCGTGGAAGACAAAGTGGCGCTGCTGACTGGTAGCGGCCTGTGGCGCACGGCTTCTCTACCACAGCATGGTATTGCAGATATCGTTATGACGGACGGTACTTACGGCGTTCGTTACAGTAGCGCGCAAATAGATGGCCGTGAAAAGTGGAGCATGGATGACTTTATCTCGGTCATCACCCAGACCGCAGACCAGGCCAGCGCTGAAGAATCCGCAGTGAAGGGGGGGAGTGAGGCGCTTTTCAGCGCCTCGCTTCCGGCAACCTGCTTTCCAAATGGCTCCAGCCTGGCCTGTAGTTGGGATGTGGGGTTGGTACATCAGATGGGGCAAGCGCTGGGGACTGAGTGTCAGCAGATGGGCGTTGGGATCCTACTTGGCCCGGGCATCAACATTCGTCGCACTCCGCTGGCGGGCCGCGGCTATGAATATTACGCTGAAGACCCGGTAGTCAGCGGCGACATTGCGGCAGCGCTGATTAACGGACTGCAACAGGAAGGTGTTGGTGCGAGTTTGAAACATTTCGCAGCGAATAACTCGGAGTACCGCCGCACGGAAATGGACTCGATTATTGAAGAGCGGGCGCTACGCGAAATCTATCTGGCGGGTTTCCAGCGCGCGATTAAGAAATCCCAGCCGTGGACGGTGATGTCCTCTTACAATCGCCTTAACGGGGTGCAGACATCCCAGGATCCGTTTTTGCTCACCCAGGTGCTGCGCGATGAGTGGGGGTATGACGGCCTGGTGATGTCCGACTGGTACGGGATTAAGGACCGTCCGGCCTCGCTGATGGCGGGCAACGACCTGGCAATGCCGGAAACCCGACGCGATAAACAAACTCTGCTGGCGGCGATTGAATCAGGAGAGGTACCGATGGAAGTCGTGGATCGGGCCTGTCAGCGAATGTTGGCGCTTCTGGATAAAGTCTGGCGTCATCGTCGCCCGCAAACGCGCGCTGATTTTCCGGCGCACCATGCGCTGGCGCAACAACTGGCAGCCGAATCTATCGTCTTGCTGAAAAATGAAGATGATCTGCTGCCGCTGCGCCCAGGGAAGACGCCACGCATCGCGGTGCTGGGTAAGCCGGCGCAGGAGCCAGTGATTCAGGGCTCCGGATGCGCAACCACCGTGCCGTATCTGCTGGATCGTCCGCTGGATGAAATTTTTGACCTTGCCGGGGATGATTTTAGCGTCTCCTGGGCGGAGGGGGCCCCGGACGATCTGCGCTGTGATGAACAGGCTTTGGCACAGGCCCGCGCCGTTGCGCAGGAGGCGGATGTGGCGGTGATCTTTGTCAGTACCGCTGTCGGTGAAGATGGCGAGAATGGCGATCGTCAGGACCTGAATATTCTGCCGGTTCATGAGCGGCTGATCCGGGAAGTGGCGGCGGTCCAGCCAAATGTGGTGGTGATACTGGCCAACAGCGATGCGGTCGTCATGCCATGGCTTGGTGAGTGTAAAGCGCTGCTGGAAACTTTCTTCGCCGGGCAGGGTATGGGCCGCGCGGTGGCGGAAATTCTCTTTGGCCAGCGCAACCCGTGCGGTAAATTAACCGTGACGGTTCCCAATTCGCTGGAAGAGACCCCCGCATGGCTGCACTATCCGGGAGAGAATCTACGCCATCACTACGGAGAAGGGCTTTTTGTCGGTTATCGTTACTACGATAAACGCCGCCTGACGCCGCTGTTTCCGTTCGGCTTTGGCTTAAGCTATACCCGATTTGTTTACGATAATGTCGCGCTCTCAGCCTCCCGATTAGAGGAAAACGAGACCCTCGTCGTTTCGTTTGATCTGACCAACTGCGGTGCATTCGCCGGTAAAGAGGTTGTTCAGCTATATGTGAGTGCGCCTGACGGTGAACTGATTCGTGAAGTGCAGGCATTGAAGGCGTTCAGTAAAGTGGAACTGGCCGCAGGGGAAACTCGTCGCGTGAGCCTGCAACTGTCTGTTGCCGAGCTGGCCTGTTACCATCCAGGCCTTGGGGACTGGGTGGTGACGCCGGGTCTCTGGAAGCTCCGCGTTGGTAGCTCATCCCGCGACCTGCCGCTTTGTGCGGAAATTACAGTGGACTGCCCGCCGCGCTATGTGCCGCTGCGCGATGATAACTCGCTCCAGCAGTTGATCCAACAGCCGGAGGCCTTTGCCCGCGTAGTGAGTCTGATCGCTGATAAAAGCCAGTTGCCGGTGGATCAGGTGCGTGAAAAATTGATTCGCCTGGCACCGGACCTATTTTGTGGTCTGCTGATCGCGTTGACTGAGTTTTTAGCGTTGGACATCGATCGCAACGAGCTGAACGCCGTGTTGGCGGGGCGTAATTAACGGCTAACGACAGGAGATTGCGCATGTTCCCTTTTTCAGTCACTCACTCTCGCGCAGTGATGCAAACCGGACGGCAGACGGTAAATAGCGGCTATGAGCTGATTGCTTTTGACGCAGAGAAGCTGAACGTGTTTGCCGCCGAGGTGCGTTACTGCGAACCTCACTGGCATCCGGCTCCGGAGCTGATTACCGTGTTGGCGGGGCGATTTACGGTCTCCGTCGGCCAGCACAGCGTGGAGCTGGCGCAGGGGGATATGCTGTATATCAACGCTGAAGAAGTGCACTCGCTTAGCGCGGAGGATACGGGAAGCCAACTGGTGACCGTACAGTTTTCTCCCGGCCTGTTTGATGAGCTACATCCTTCTCCACTGCTGAGTTGGTGCACTTCCGGGCAGGTTTATTCGTCGACTGACAACGACGTTCATCGACGCCTGGCGGCATTACTGGAGCGGTTGATTGATAACCACCCGCCTTTTCAACGCATCGCGGCGATTTATCTGTTATTGGATGCGATAGTGACAGCCGGGAAGCCGACGCAACAAGCGGAAAGTACGCTGCGTGAAGAGGCGATGATCAAGAAAGGCATTGATTTTATTAATCAGCATTTTGACCAACCGCTGACCCTGAGCGAAGTCGCCAGCCATACCGGAATGAGCTACTCATGGTTTTCGCGGCTGTTTAAAAAGGTCAGTCGGCATAATTTCAAAGAGTATCTGACGCTGGTACGGCTGAATAAAGCCCGCACCCTACTGCGCGACACCCGCACGCCAATCACCGATATCAGCCACAGTTGCGGCTTTCAGGAGCATAAATACCTGATTGCCGCATTTAATAAATACTGTGGGGTGACGCCGACCGAATATCGTAAACGCTTTGTCTCGCGACAAAACATTCTCGAAAGCGAACTGGCGATGGGGGAAGATTGCCTGTGCCTGCCGCTTAATTATGCGTTACTTGAACGGCTGACGCTTAGTAATCGATCCCTATCTGCGCCTTAATTCCGGCATCAAACGCGTGCTTAACAGGACGCAATTCGCTGACGGTATCGGCCAGTTCGGTAATTTCACGATGGCAACCGCGACCGGTAATAATGACCGTTTGATGCGCAGGGCGGTTGCGCAGAGCAGTCAGCACGTCTTCCAGCGGCAGGTAGTCATAGGCCACCATGTAGGTTAGCTCGTCCAGTAAAACGAGATCCAGGCTTTCATCGGCCAGCATTCTGCGCCCATGTTCCCAGACGGCGAGGCAGGCGGCTGTGTCGCTTTCGCGATCCTGAGTATTCCAGGTGAAGCCGGTGGCCATCACCTGAAATTCAACGCCGTGCGGTTCAAGCAGATTGCGCTCGCCGTTCGGCCAGGTGCCTTTAATAAACTGCACAACACTGGCCTTTTTGCCATGCCCGACGGCACGGGTAACGGTGCCAAAAGCGGCGGTAGTTTTGCCTTTACCGTTGCCGGTAAACACAATCACAATGCCGCGTTCTTCCTGGGCTGACGCCACGCGGGCATCGACCTTATCTTTTACCCGCTGCTGGCGTTCACGGTAGCGTTCATCACTCATTGTGCGATTCCTGGTTTGCGGCCCGGTTGGGCGTCAAAAGTCATTCCCGTCTTGCGACGGCTATCGTCGCCCATCAGCCACAGATAAACCGGCATGATATCGGCAGGCGTTTTCAATTTTTGCGGATCTTCGGTTGGGAAAGCATTGGCGCGCATTTTGGTGCGCGTGCCGCCAGGATTGATGCAGTTAACCCGCAGATGGCGGCTTTGATACTCCTCAGCCAGCACCTGCATCATGCCTTCGGTGGCAAATTTGGACGCCGCATAAGCACCCCAGTTCGCTCGTCCCTGACGACCCACGCTGGAGGAGGTGAAGACCAGAGAACCGGACTCAGATTTGAGTAATAAAGGAAGCAATGCCTGAGTGAGCATAAAGGTGCCATTTACGTTCACCTGCATCACCTGCTGCCATACGTCCGGCTTTTGTTCATCCATTGGGCAGATATCGCCCAGCAGACCTGCGTTGTGCAGTACGCCGTCAAGACGCGGGTAGTGAATAGCAATCTTCTGCGCCAACTGCTGGCACTCCTGCGGCGTGCAGGTCAACAGGTCAAGCGTGAACCAGGGGGCAGGAATACCTCCTGCTTGCTGAATCTCTTGTGCGACGCGACGCAGCTTCTCTTCATTACGGCCAACCAGGATCACGCTGGCGCTGTAGCGAGCATAGGTAAGGGCGGCTTCACGGCCAATGCCGTCGCTGGCGCCGGTAACCAGGATGATGCGGTCCTGTAACAGGTGACGTTGCGGTTGATAATGCACGGCGACTCCTCGGGCGATCTGCTGACGATCGCGCTGGCTATTCGGTATCTTACTTTTGCGCTTTATGCCTGAAAGCGCCTGCTATTGCAATCAGTGAAACGGAAAGTCTTCGCGGAATTAATATCTTGCAACGATTTCATCGTCGCTGAAAAAAACAGGAATGCGCCTCGCATGCGACGCAAAGCACAAAGACTTCTCGCAGATGGCTGATGTACACTGTGCGTCAACGTCAGTGCTTTACACAAGGTGAAAACGTGGAATTACTTGCTCAATATGGCCTGTTTTTGGCCAAAATCGCGACCATTGTTGTCGCTATTGCGGTTGTCGTCGCCATTATTGTTAACCTGACTCAGCGCAAAAGGCAGCGCGGTGAGCTCCGGGTGACCAATCTTAGCGAGCAATATAAGGAGATGAAGGAAGAGCTGGCGGTTTCGTTGCTCGACGTCCCACAGCAAAAACTGTGGCACAAAGGGCAAAAGAAAAAGCTTAAGCAGGAAGCAAAAGCGGCAAAGGCGCGCGCGAAGTTGGGCACGGCAGAGCCGGAAGGCAAGCCGCGCGTTTGGGTGCTGGATTTTAAAGGCAGTATGGATGCTCATGAAGTCAGCAGCCTGCGTGAAGAAATTACCGCGGTGCTGGCAGCGGTGAAAGCGCGGGATCAGGTCGTTATTCGCCTGGAAAGCCCCGGCGGCGTGGTGCATGGCTATGGTCTTGCCGCTTCGCAACTGCAACGCCTTCGTGATAAACAGATCCCGTTAACGGTAGCGGTAGATAAAGTAGCGGCCAGCGGTGGTTACATGATGGCCTGCGTGGCGAATAAAATCGTCTCTGCGCCGTTTGCCATTCTTGGTTCTATTGGCGTCGTGGCGCAGATCCCTAATATCAACCGCTTCCTGAAAAACAAAGATATCGACATTGAGCTGCATACGGCCGGACAGTACAAACGTACCCTGACGATGCTGGGCGAAAATACCGAAGAAGGGCGACAGAAATTCCGCGAAGACCTGAACGATACGCATCGGCTGTTCAAAGATTTTGTTCACCAGATGCGTCCCTCGTTGGATATTGAGCAGGTGGCAACTGGCGAACATTGGTACGGTACTCAGGCGCTGGAAAAAGGCCTGGTGGACGAGGTGGAAACCAGTGATGAACTGCTGCTGGGACTGATGGATAAGCACGAGGTCATCAGCGTGCGTTATCAACAACGTAAGAAGATGCTCGACCGCTTTACCGGCAGCGCGGCTGAAAGTGCCGACAAACTGCTGCTACGATGGTGGCAACGCGGACAAAAACCGCTGATGTAAACAAAACAACGCGAGGCTTAAGCCTCGCGTTGTCGTATTAGCCCGGCAGGTAATGGTTAATCTGCCAGGTGATATTTATCAGACAGCTCATGTGCGAGGTATTTGAACATATTAAATACCGCCGTACTTTTTGCCGTTGGCAGACCCTGCTCATCAAGATAAAACTCGCCGCTGAACACCAGCACGCCGTTACGCTGAACGACGTCGGTAGCCTCGATCCCGGCTAACGTATCCTCATGTTCGCGGATGAGTTTATTGGCTTTTTCAAGCAGCTTCTGGCGATCGATGGGTTGGGTTGTACCTTGCATAAATGCCTCCTGTGGTTCTTCGCCGGTAGTCTACGCCGCACCGCGGCGAGGGGCAAATTTTCCATTAATCTTGTTGGGGGAATCGCAGAGGCCTAATAAACATCAGTTTAGTGGCGGGATTTGCTTTTGCATGCTAATAAAGTTGCGTAACGAATTTTATCAGGTACAGTGTGACGCTTTCAGCGATCTGGCAGCAGATTTGCTTGACATTCGGCCAAAAATTATTCGTGCTATGTCGCCTGGCAAGATAAAGCCAGCAAACTCAGCAATCTGGTTTTATGGATGTGAAACCAATGCAAAGGGTTGATATCCATCGACAACGACGCAACATTAGGTTGTGACGTGTCGCCAGTGGATGGTGAATCAATGTGCGATGTATTCCTGGATGAATCAAATTAGGTAAAGGTGAATATGGGTAAAGCTCTCGTTATCGTTGAGTCCCCGGCAAAAGCCAAAACGATCAATAAGTATCTGGGTAATGACTACGTGGTGAAATCCAGCGTCGGTCATATCCGAGATTTGCCGACCAGTGGCTCAGCTTCCAAAAAGAGCGCCGACTCTACCGCCACCAAAGGGGCTAAAAAGCCTAAGAAGGATGAACGTGGTGCTCTGGTCAATCGTATGGGCGTGGACCCGTGGCATGACTGGGATGCGCACTATGAAATACTTCCGGGTAAAGAAAAGGTCGTCGCGGAACTCAAGCAGTTGGCAGAAAAAGCCGACCACATCTACCTCGCAACCGACCTTGACCGCGAAGGGGAAGCCATTGCATGGCACCTGCGGGAAGTTATCGGTGGTGATGAGCAGCGCTATAGTCGCGTGGTGTTCAATGAGATCACCAAAAATGCTATCCGTCAGGCTTTTGAAAAGCCGGGCGAACTGAATATTGACCGTGTTAACGCCCAGCAGGCGCGTCGTTTTATGGACCGCGTTGTGGGTTACATGGTGTCTCCACTGTTGTGGAAAAAGATTGCTCGTGGTCTGTCCGCAGGCCGCGTTCAGTCCGTTGCCGTGCGTCTGGTTGTTGAGCGCGAACGCGAAATTAAAGCGTTTGTTCCGGAAGAGTTCTGGGAAATTGACGCCAACACCACCACGCCTGGTGGCGACGCGCTGTCGTTGCAGGTAACGCATAAAGCCGATAAGCCATTCCGTCCGGTCAATCGTGACGAAACTATGGCGGCGGTCAGCCTGCTGGAAAAAGCGGGTTATAGCGTCCTTGAGCGCGAAGACAAGCCAACCAGCAGCAAGCCTGGCGCACCATTTATTACCTCCACTCTGCAGCAGGCGGCCAGCACGCGTCTGGGCTTCGGGGTGAAGAAAACCATGATGATGGCGCAGCGTTTGTATGAAGCGGGCTACATCACCTACATGCGTACTGACTCCACCAACCTGAGTCAGGATGCAGTAAATATGGTTCGTGGCTATATTGGCGATAATTTCGGCAAGAAATACCTGCCGGAAAACGCCAATCAGTACACCAGCAAAGAAAATTCGCAGGAAGCGCACGAAGCGATTCGTCCTTCCGACGTGAACGTGGTGGCGGAATCGCTGAAAGATATGGAAGCGGATGCGCAGAAACTGTATCAACTGATTTGGCGCCAGTTTGTCGCCTGTCAGATGACGCCTGCGCAATACGACTCCACCACGCTGACCGTAAAAGCGGGTGATTTTAAACTCAAGGCGCGCGGTCGTACGCTGCGCTTTGATGGCTGGACGAAAGTGATGCCAGCGTTGCGCAAAGGCGATGAAGACAGGGTTCTGCCGGTGGTTAAACAGGGCGATAGCTTAAGCCTGGTTGAACTGCTCCCGGCACAGCACTTTACCAAACCGCCTGCGCGCTTTAGTGAAGCTTCTTTGGTTAAAGAGCTGGAAAAACGCGGTATCGGCCGTCCGTCCACCTATGCGTCGATCATTTCGACCATTCAGGATCGCGGCTATGTGCGCAGTGAAAATCGTCGTTTCTACGCAGAGAAAATGGGTGAGATCGTTACCGATCGCCTGGAAGCCAACTTCCGCGAGCTGATGAACTACGATTTTACCGCGCAGATGGAAAACAGCCTTGACCAGGTGGCTAACCACGAAGCCGAGTGGAAGAAGGTGCTCGATAGCTTCTTCGGCGACTTCACCAACCAGCTGGAAAAAGCAGAAAAAGACCCTGAAGAGGGCGGTATGCAGCCGAACCAGATGGTGCTGACCAGCATCGACTGTCCGACCTGTAGCCGTCAGATGGGCATCCGTACCGCGACGACCGGCGTCTTCCTGGGTTGCTCAGGCTATGCGCTGTCGCCGAAAGAGCGCTGCAAGACCACCATCAACCTGGTGCCGGAAAACGAAGTGCTGAACGTGCTGGAAGGTGATGACGCCGAAACCAACGCGTTGCGCGCTAAACGTCGCTGCCAGAAATGCGGCACGGCGATGGACAGCTACCTCATCGATCCGAAACGTAAACTGCACGTCTGCGGTAATAACCCGACCTGCGATGGCTACGAGATCGAAGAGGGTGAGTTCCGCATCAAGGGCTATGATGGTCCGATCGTTGAGTGTGAAAAATGTGGTTCCGAAATGCACCTGAAGATGGGGCGTTTTGGTAAGTACATGGCTTGTACTAACGATGAGTGTAAAAATACGCGTAAGATCCTGCGTAACGGGGAAGTGGCACCGCCGAAAGAAGATCCGGTTCCGCTGCCAGAACTCCCGTGCGAGAAATCAGACGCTTACTTTGTGTTGCGTGATGGCGCAGCAGGTGTTTTCCTGGCTGCGAACACCTTCCCTAAATCGCGTGAAACTCGCGCGCCGTTAGTGGAGGAGCTATATCGCTTCCGCGATCGTCTGGCTGAGAAACTGCGTTATCTGGCCGATGCGCCGCAGCAGGATCCGGAAGGCAACAAAACAATGGTGCGTTTTAGCCGTAAGACTAAGCAACAGTACGTTGCTTCAGAGAAAGACGGTAAAGCGACCGGCTGGTCAGCCTTCTATATTGATGGCAAATGGACTGAAGCGAAGAAGTAAGCGCTATGACCGCTAAGAAGGGCCGCATTGCGGCCCTTTTTTAACATTACAGGTCACTGATCTACAACATTTAATCCTGTATTCTCCCCGCCTTATAACCGGCTTATTATTTTTCGTTAGTATCTATACACTGTAGATATAAATGATATAGTGGTTATAGCTAATCTCTTTTTTATTATCAAATCGTCTTATACATCATCGTTTTCAGGATACGTTGTGGCGCCAGCATGGCGAGTCGCAGGGATGGTAGGGTCTTGCTTGCCTGCCAGGAAGTCGCCTGAACGTAAAATGTATTAAGCGGGTTCATTTTACGCGTTATCGGATATCAGCCATGAAACTACAGCAGCTCCGCTACATCGTTGAGGTTGTTAACCATAATCTGAACGTCTCCTCTACTGCCGAAGGGCTGTATACCTCACAGCCAGGCATCAGCAAGCAGGTCCGCATGCTGGAAGATGAGCTGGGAATTCAGATTTTCGCCCGCAGCGGCAAACATTTAACTCAGGTGACTCCCGCCGGGCAGGAGATCATCCGCATTGCTCGTGAAGTCTTGTCAAAAGTGGATGCGATAAAGTCGGTCGCCGGTGAACACACCTGGCCTGATAAAGGTTCGCTGTACGTTGCGACCACTCATACTCAGGCTCGCTACGCGCTCCCGGGGGTGATTAAAGGGTTTATCGAACGCTATCCGCGCGTCTCATTGCACATGCATCAGGGCTCGCCAACGCAAATCGCGGAGGCAGTCTCGAAAGGTAATGCTGACTTTGCTATCGCGACCGAAGCGCTGCATCTCTATGATGATTTAGTCATGCTGCCTTGCTATCACTGGAACCGCTCCGTTGTTGTGACGCCGGAGCACCCGCTGGCTTCCCGAGGTTCGGTATCTATCGAGGAACTGGCGCAGTATCCGCTGGTGACCTACACCTTCGGGTTTACCGGTCGTTCCGAGCTGGATACTGCTTTTAACCGTGCCGGGTTGACGCCACGCATTGTCTTTACCGCAACCGATGCTGATGTAATAAAAACTTACGTGCGCCTGGGCCTTGGGGTAGGGGTTATTGCTAGCATGGCAGTAGATCCTGTCTCCGATCCGGATCTGGTCAAGCTTGATGCCAACGATATTTTCAGCCACAGCACGACTAAAATCGGCTTCCGTCGTAGTACCTTCCTGCGAAGCTATATGTATGATTTTATTCAACGTTTCGCCCCACATCTGACGCGCGATGTCGTCGATACCGCTGTGGCATTGCGTTCAAATGAAGATATTGAAGCGATGTTCAAAGATATTAAGTTACCGGAAAAATAAGCGTACAAATAATAATGGCATCCTCAAGGGGATGCCAAATCCTATGATGGCCTATAATTGAATATCTAAACCTCGTCTGAATCACAATTTTTGTTAACTCATCCTACCACATTTGCAAATATACCCGTCGCGATCAAAGTATTGATGAAATTCATCTTCCGAGGGATAAAATCACTGGATTAATACTGAATCCATAATTAAGATTTATCTGTACTTAGTTGTTATTAACGATTGGTGGTGAAAAAATGATTAGTGATATCGATTATATGAAGTATGCGATGTCACAGGAACGTGACAAGACTGAGATAGATCCGGTTTTGAGAAGTAAGGCCTGGAGTGCCGTTATCCTTGGGCTTGCGATGTTCTGGAGCGTCATTGCTCTGGTTGTCTGCAACGTGTGGTTACTTAACTAGAGCACATTTCCAGTCAAATTGATTGTGTCGTTTTTATGACAGTCTGGATTTGAGAACTATTTCCATTCGATAAAATAACAGTAATAAGGAGTATATATTTTTTGCCTTTTTGGTCTCTCTCTATAAATTTACTCTGCTGAACTAATCGTCAAAATAGTGGCGATTAGTTCTTCTTTTGTACTCGTGTACTAATACAACTCCGCAGTAATAAAACATACCTCCTTCAAACCTTCTCAATATTTTTAGCACCCATTATTCAAAATTTCTGTCTTGATGCGTTTCATCGATTTTAGCAATTTGGGTTGTTATCAAAATGTTACGTCAAAGATGTGTTATCTTTAATAATGTCCCTGAGGAGGATCAGGGCTTGCTATCCCTATGTTAAGGAGGAGCTATGTCGTCAACCCTACGAGCCGCCAGCAAGGAAACCTTACAGGTTAATGATAAGACCTGGCATTACTACAGCTTACCGCTGGCCGCCAAAGAACTGGGCGATCTCTCGCGTTTGCCCAAATCCCTCAAAGTACTACTGGAGAACCTTTTGCGCTGGCAGGACGGTGATTCGGTGACCGCCGAAGATATTCACGCCCTGGCCGGATGGCTGAAAAATGCTCATGCTGATCGAGAGATCGCCTACCGTCCGGCGCGTGTGCTGATGCAGGATTTTACCGGCGTTCCCGCCGTGGTGGATCTGGCAGCGATGCGTGAAGCGGTAAAACGCCTGGGAGGCGATACAGCCAAAGTGAATCCACTCTCTCCCGTCGATCTGGTCATTGACCACTCGGTGACGGTAGACCGCTTTGGCGATGATGATGCGTTTGAAGAGAACGTCCGTCTTGAGATGGAGCGTAACCACGAACGCTACGTATTTTTGCGCTGGGGACAGCAGGCGTTCAGCCGCTTCAGCGTGGTGCCGCCGGGCACCGGAATTTGCCACCAGGTTAACCTTGAGTATCTTGGCAAGGCGGTATGGAGTGAAGAGCAAAACGGCGAATGGGTGGCGTACCCGGATACCCTGGTCGGGACCGACTCGCATACTACGATGATCAATGGCCTCGGCGTACTGGGGTGGGGCGTTGGCGGCATCGAAGCGGAAGCCGCGATGCTGGGGCAGCCTGTTTCCATGCTGATCCCGGATGTTGTCGGTTTCAAGCTGAGCGGCAAGCTGCGTGAAGGTATCACCGCCACCGACCTGGTGCTAACCGTGACGCAAATGCTGCGCAAACACGGCGTAGTGGGTAAATTTGTCGAGTTCTATGGAGATGGACTTGATTCATTACCGCTGGCAGACCGTGCCACTATCGCTAATATGTCGCCGGAGTACGGCGCGACATGCGGTTTCTTCCCTATTGATGCTGTCACACTGAGCTATATGCGCCTGACCGGGCGCAGCGAAGAGCAGGTGGCGCTGGTGGAAGCCTATGCGAAAGCGCAGGGGATGTGGCGACAGCCTGGGGACGAACCGATCTTCACCAGCTCTCTGGCGCTGGATATGGGGACCGTAGAAGCTAGCCTGGCAGGGCCGAAGCGTCCGCAGGATCGCGTTGCTCTGGGTGATGTCCCTAAAGCTTTTGCCGCCAGCGCCGAGCTGGAAGTTAACCATGCGCAGAAAGACAAGCGGCCTATCGACTATACGCTGAACGGACAGCAATATTCGCTGCCGGATGGTGCGGTGGCGATTGCCGCGATTACCTCATGTACCAACACTTCTAACCCCAGCGTGTTGATGGCCGCCGGCCTGCTGGCAAAAAATGCTGTCGAGCGGGGATTAAAGCCGCAGCCGTGGGTGAAGGCCTCGCTGGCGCCGGGTTCGAAAGTGGTCTCCGACTATCTGGCCCACGCAAAGTTGACGCCATATCTTGATGAGCTGGGTTTTAACCTGGTGGGGTATGGTTGTACGACCTGTATCGGTAACTCCGGGCCGTTGCCGGATCCGATTGAACGCGCAATCAAACAGGGCGATTTGACCGTCGGGGCCGTGCTTTCCGGTAACCGTAACTTTGAAGGCCGAATTCATCCGCTGGTGAAAACTAACTGGCTGGCCTCGCCACCTCTGGTTGTAGCTTACGCGCTGGCGGGCAATATGAACCTCGACCTGACCCGCGAACCGTTGGGCATCGGCAAAGACGGTCAGCCAGTGTATCTGAAAGATATCTGGCCAAGTGGAGCAGAAGTAGCGCGTGCGGTTGAGCAGGTTTCGACGGAGATGTTCCATAAGGAGTACGCCGAAGTGTTTGAAGGGACGCCTGAATGGCGGTCGATAAAAGTGGATCGCTCTGATACCTACGACTGGCAGGATGACTCAACCTATATTCGCCTGTCGCCGTTCTTTGACGACATGGGCGTTGAACCCAAACCGGTAGAAGACATTCATGGCGCGCGCATTCTGGCGATGCTGGGTGACTCAGTGACAACTGACCACATTTCACCTGCGGGTAGCATCAAAGCCGATAGCCCGGCGGGTCGTTACCTGCAAAATCATGGCGTTGAACGCACCGATTTTAACTCCTACGGTTCGCGACGCGGAAACCACGAGGTGATGATGCGCGGTACGTTTGCCAATATCCGTATTCGCAACGAAATGGTGCCCGGAGTGGAAGGAGGGATGACGCGCCATCTTCCCGATAGTGAACCTATTGCGATTTATGATGCGGCCATGTTGTACAAAGATGAAGGCACGCCGCTGGCGGTGATCGCCGGGAAAGAGTATGGCTCAGGCTCCAGCCGCGACTGGGCAGCGAAAGGACCTCGTCTACTTGGCGTCAGGGTGGTTATTGCTGAATCTTTCGAGCGTATCCACCGCTCGAACCTGATTGGGATGGGGATATTGCCGTTAGAATTCCCGCAGGGTGTTACGCGTAAAACGCTGGGACTCACTGGTGCGGAGCGGATCGATATCAGCAACCTGCAATCACTGCAGCCAGGGATGACGGTTCCGATAACCCTAACCCGAGCAGACGGCAAACTGGACGTTATAGACTGCCGCTGTCGTATCGATACCGCCACTGAGCTGACGTACTACCAGAACGATGGCATTCTGCATTATGTCATTCGCAATATGCTATAGACCACGATGCTTTAAACAAAGAGGGCCAGCGTATGCTGGCCCTGAATTTTTCTGCCCGGATTATTTATTGAGCAAGTGCCCCATTTTGGCGGCTTTCGTATCCAGATAGTGCGCGTTCTTCGGGTTGCGACCCACGATCAGCGGTACGCGTTCAACAATGTTTATTCCTGCTTCGGTCAGAATTTCGACCTTCTTCGGATTGTTGGTTAACAGGCGCACTTGATCGACGTTGAGCAACTTAAACATATCGGCGCACAGCGTGAAGTCGCGCTCATCGGCGGCAAAACCGAGCTGATGGTTAGCTTCGACCGTGTCATAACCCTGATCTTGTAAAGCATAGGCGCGGATTTTGTTCAGCAGGCCAATATTGCGCCCTTCCTGACGGTGATATAGCAGGATCCCGCGACCCTCTTCGGCAATATGCGACAATGCCGCTTCTAGCTGAAACCCGCAATCACAACGCAGACTAAAAAGGGCATCGCCCGTTAAGCACTCTGAATGTACGCGAGCCAGAACGGGGATCTGCCCCGAGATATCGCCAAAAACCAGGGCAACGTGATCCTGCCCGGTTGCCAGTTCTTCAAAACCCACCATGAGAAAATCGCCCCATGGGGTTGGCAGTTTGGCTTCTGCCACACGTTTAAGCTGCATGTGATTCTCCAGATTCTATCAGCACCTGACTGTGCTTCTGTTTGCCGCTATTTTGCCACAACGGCGTGACGTTCTCCTAATTGCGCACGGCTGCTTGCGTGCAAAGCGCACAAACGAACCACTTTCCGTTATGATATCCAGGTCAATGATAAGGAGACGAGATGCTGTTGATTGCCAGACGAACCGCCGTTGGCGCGGCGCTGTTATTAGTTATGCCTGTTGTAGTCTGGATTTCCGGCTGGAAATGGCATCCGGGGTTGCCGGAAGGGGGGATGAAGCTGTTGTATTGGGTGACCGAAACGGTGACTCAGCCCTGGGGCGTTATTACCCACGTTATCCTGTGCGGCTGGTTCCTGTGGTGCCTGCGTTTTCGTCTACGGGCGGCAATCGTGCTGTTTCTGATTCTGGCGGCTGCAATTTTGATCGGGCAGGGCATGAAATCCTGGATTAAAGATCGCGTGCAGGAGCCTCGGCCCTTCGTCATTTGGCTGGAAAAGACGCAACAAGTGCCGGTGAATCAATTCTACGCATTGAAACGTAAAGATCGCGCTAAACTGGTGCATGAGCAGTTAGCGCAAGAGCAGCAAATTCCTAAATTTCTGCGTAAGCACTGGCAGAAAGAGACTGGATTCGCTTTCCCATCCGGTCACACGATGTTTGCCGCCAGTTGGGCATTACTCGGCGTTGGTTTGCTGTGGCCGCGGCGTCGTTGGGTCACTCTGGCGCTACTGCTAACATGGGCCACTGCGGTGATGGGCAGCCGCCTTGCGCTTGGTATGCACTGGCCGCTGGACTTGATCGTGGCAACCGTGATTTCCTGGCTGCTGGTTACCCTGGCGACCTGGCTTACACAACGGTTTTGTGGTCCGCTATCGCCGCCGGGGGAAGAGGCTCAGGACATTAAAAAAAGGGCTGCAGTCCCGGAGTAATGTTGATTTTACCGCCATCAGGCCGCATATCCTGTACTGGCGTTGTGCATTTCCATTTCACCGCTGCGGCGAAAATGATACTTTATAGGGCTGAACGCGGGATTTTTTCGCGCAACCCACATAACGGGAAGTAATGTGAAATATTTACTCATTTTCTTACTGGTGTTAGCGATCTTTGTCATTTCAGTGACGCTGGGTGCGCAAAATGACCAGGTAGTCACATTCAATTATTTGCTCGCGCAGGGTGAATTCCGGATTTCGACACTGCTGGCTGTCCTGTTTGCTGCTGGTTTTGCTATTGGTTGGCTGATTTGCGGTCTTTTCTGGCTGCGCGTTCGCGTCTCGCTGGCGCGTGCTGAACGTAGAATCAAGCGTCTGGAACACCAGATCGCACCAACCAGCGCTACACCTGCGCAAGCCGGTGTTCCCGCGGTGAAGGAATAATCATTTATGTTGGAGTTGTTGTTTCTGCTTTTGCCCGTTGCCGCTGCCTACGGTTGGTATATGGGGCGCAGAAGTGCACAACAGTCCAAACAGGACGATGCGAGCCGTCTGTCACGTGATTATGTGGCGGGGGTCAACTTCCTGCTGAGCAATCAGCAGGATAAAGCCGTTGATCTGTTCCTCGATATGCTGAAAGAGGATACCGGTACCGTTGAAGCCCACCTGACGCTTGGTAACCTGTTCCGCTCTCGCGGCGAGGTTGACCGGGCCATCCGCATTCATCAAAGCCTGATGGAAAGCGCTTCGTTGACGTATGACCAGCGACTGCTGGCCGTACAGCAACTCGGTCGCGACTACATGGCCGCTGGTCTGTATGACCGTGCGGAAAGCATGTTTAAACAGCTGGTGGATGAAACCGATTTTCGTCTCGGTGCCTTGCAACAGCTGCTGCAAATTTATCAGGCAACCAGCGACTGGCAGTCCGCTATTGAAATGGCAGAACGTCTGGTTAAGCTGGGCAAAGATAAACATCGCGGCGAAATTGCCAATTTTTGGTGTGAGCTTGCCTTACAGCAAATGGCGGGTAACGATCTGGATAAGGCCATGACGTTACTGAAAAAAGGTGCCGCTGCAGATCGTAATAGCGCTCGTGTCTCCATTATGATGGGCCGGGTATGGATGGAAAAGGGCGATTATGCCAAAGCGGTAGAGAGCCTGGAGCGCGTCATCGAGCAGGACAAAGAACTGGTCGGCGAAACGTTAGATATGCTGCAAACCTGTTACCAGCAGTTGGGCAAAACCGATGAGTGGGAAGCGTTTTTGCGCCGCTGCGCAGAAGAAAATACCGGGGCGACCGCTGACTTAATGCTAGCGCAAATCCTTGAACAGCGGGAAGGTATGGAGTCGGCGCAAAACTACGTCACGCGTCAGCTGGAGCGTCATCCGACGATGCGCGTGTTCCATAAGCTAATTGACTACCATATCAGCGAGGCTGAAGAGGGGCGGGCGAAAGAGAGCCTGGGTGTTTTACGCCAGATGGTCGGTGAACAGGTTCGCAGTAAGCCGCGTTACCGCTGCCAGAAATGTGGTTTTACCGCCCATACGCTGTACTGGCACTGTCCGTCCTGTCGCTCATGGGCAACAATTAAGCCAATTCGCGGCCTTGATGGGCAGTAGATTAAAAAAAATCCATATTTTAGTTACAACATACTAATGTGTTTTTATCCTTCATTTCCCTTGGCATCGGAAGTAAACCCGCCTGGCAGGGCGGGAAATACAACCTGTCATTTTTGCCTTATCGCAGGTAGAATGCTGCCCGTTTACCTTTTTGCGCCACACTGGCGCCCATCAACAATTAAGGTCCGGTCATGACGTCTACTGCTACATCTTCTTCCCGCGTTGTCACATCCTCTCCTATTGTTGTTGCTCTTGATTATGATAACCGTGATAAAGCGCTGGCATTTGTCGACCGCATCGACCCACGCGACTGCCGCCTGAAGGTTGGCAAAGAGATGTTTACTCTGTTTGGTCCACAGCTTGTTCGCGACCTGCACCAGCGTGGTTTTGAGGTTTTCCTCGACCTGAAATTTCACGATATTCCAAATACCACGGCACGTGCGGTTGCGGCAGCAGCAGAGCTCGGCGTCTGGATGGTCAACGTTCATGCCTCAGGCGGCGCGCGCATGATGACCGCCGCATGTGAAGCCTTGCTACCATTTGGTAATGATGCGCCGCTGCTGATCGCGGTGACCGTATTAACCAGTATGGAAGCCAGCGACCTGCAGGATCTGGGCATTACGCTTTCCCCGGCCGATTATGCCGCGAAGCTGGCGGCGCTGACCCAGAACTGTGGTCTGGATGGCGTTGTTTGTTCAGCGCAGGAAGCGGTGCGCTTCAAACAGGAACTAGGTCAGGCATTTAAGCTGGTGACGCCAGGCATTCGTCCGCAAGGCAGCGATGCAGGCGATCAGCGGAGGATCATGACGCCGGAACAGGCGCTGGCCGCTGGTGTGGATTATATGGTCATTGGCCGCCCGGTGACTCAGTCTGCCGATCCGGCCGCCACGCTAAGTAGTATTAATGCATCATTGAACAAGGGGGCGTGATGAGCGATTCCAACAGTCGTCTGGTGTATTCGACGGACAGCGGGCGTATCGATGAGCCTAAACAGGTACAAGAGCGGGCGAAAGGTGATGGCATTGTGCGCATTCAGCGTCAGACCAGCGGTCGCAAAGGCAAAGGCGTGTGCTTGATTACAGGTATCGATGAAAACGACGAGGCGCTGGCTAAGCTGGCTGCTGAACTGAAAAAGAAATGCGGCTGCGGCGGTTCAGTAAAGGATGGCGTGATTGAGATTCAGGGCGATAAGCGTGATTTACTCAAATCACTTCTCGAAGCGAAAGGTATGAAAGTTAAACTGGCAGGCGGCTAAGAGCCTATCCCATTAGGCTATTTTGTTCGCCAGTTTGGCACCGGGCAGTGCTCGAAATCCTCACGTACTACGTGTACGTTCCTGTTTCTGCGCGCTGTCCGGCACCAAACTGGCTTCAACAAGGGGTAGACTCTAATAATAAGGCCACGATATGCGTATCGTGGCCTTAATTTTTTTTGCTGGAGAATCAGTTAGCTAATATAAATTTTTATTTTATTTCGTGTGATATACCCTAAATAATTCTAGTTGCAGGACAAAACGGTGAACCGTTTTGAACAGCGCTCGCGCTGCCTCCGTAGGGGCGCCGAGTAACAAAGCCAATGCATATGCAACTTGAAGTATGACGGGTATAAATATTATTTACCTACCTGGTGACCAATAATACCGCCGACTGCGGCGCCGCCCAGCGTACCCAGGGTGCTACCGTCAGTTAATACTGCACCGCCGATTGCGCCAGCACCCGCCCCGATAGCGGTGTTACGATCGCGTTTAGACCAGTTAGAACAAGCGCTCAGAGACATTGCAACTGTTATTGCCAGGACCGCAGCAGCCATTTTTTTGTTCATTGAATTCATCATAATTTTCTCCTGAATAATCTATTCACGGATACAACTTCCTATAAGCATAGCTTGTTACTTCTGCTTAAGGGGTATTCCATGAAGCTAAGTTGCGCAGGTGTTACTCTAATCACGCAGGTGATAGTCACTTCCTGTTATATCGCTAACATTAATTTTACTTTCTATAAAATTTTCAGGGAGGTAAAAAGTCTTAATTCAGGTGTCAGAAAAGTCTCAGACGAAGCATGAGCCGGGTATTTACCCGGCAGAGTGAGGCGTTGTAGCGAAATAGGGAATTAAGAGTGATTAACGATATCGACGATTAACCCGCACGCAGCCAACCGATTGCGAACGGCATCGTTTAGGTTGTCGTCGGTAATAATGCGATTAAATCGTCCTACAGGGCCTAGCGGATAGGGATGAACAACGCTGAACTTCGAGCTGTCGCTTAGCACAATCGCTTCACAGCCTTTTTCCAGCACCGCGTTGACGACATCGGCGCGCATCATATCCCGGCCGGTAAACCCGGTTTCAGCCTGCCAGCCATCGATACCAATAAATGCCTTGCTGAAGTGAACTTGTTGAATGAACTGTCGCGTCAGTGGGCCAACCATACTTTCGCTGCGTTTTTGGTAAATCCCCCCCAGTAGAATGACTTCTCCGGGCGTCTCTTTAAGCAGGTGAGCGATATAGCTACTGACGGTGATGATGGTGATATCGCCACGCTCGGCAAGCGTACGGGCAAGAAGGGCGTTGCAGCTGCCGTTTTCGATAAACACCGTCTCGCCGGAAGAGACAAGCGTAGCGGCTCGCGTAGCCAGCTCTCGCTTAATAGAAAAGTTGGTCATCATGCGGGTTTCCACATCTTCGCTATCCAGAGGAACAGCGAAACCATGGGTACGTCGCAGATAGCTCTGCTTTTCCAGTAAATTCAAATCCTGGCGAATAGTGACTTCAGAGACACCGGTCATCTTCGCGAGATCGGACACGCTCATACGGCCTTTATCAATGACCATTTGCAAAATACTTTGTTGTCGGGCGTTCATAGCAACATCACAGTTAAAGGGCTATTTGAGGCTGGCAATCGGCGCTGAACGGCCGACCGCGGCGATAAAGGATTTTAGATTTCCCACGGCGCTTTAGTTTGGCCGGGTTTGGCTTCCTGTTCGTCACTGGAAAGCGCCTGCAGTTCAGCTTTTAGAATTTCCAGGTTATGAATGGCGGAGTGATAATCTCCGGCAACCAGGATATCAAGCACGGTATCAATACGTTGGGCGAGCAGGTGGGCATTCAGATCTGACATGGCGTAATCCTGGTTACAAATGTGAATAAAATCAATGATGCTAAAAACGGATGAAAAAGAGAAGCGAAAAAAACTCACAACCTAACTCATCTACTGTTATTAACGGAAAACGCGCAGGAAAACAACGGGAAGGGCCAGGATGCGGCTCCGAACGGGAGCCGCACAGGGCAGTCTATCAGGCGGCAGGACGCGCAATCACGCTGCGGGTTTCCATGCGAACTTCGGCAATCGTGACGTCAATTACGTCGGTCACTTTGTAGACGACTTCACCTTTAATCTGCACGGTACCATTTTCCTGGCTGCAAACCAGTTCATCGCGAACGGCGTGCAGGAACGGCGCTGGGATAAAGGCGACAGCACCGTTATCGACCAGACGCACGCGCATTCCACCGCGGCTAACATCAATGATTTCAGCAGCAAAACGCGTATCGGTTCCGGCTTTTGGGCTCAGATAACGGGCGTATAGCCAGTCTCCGACATCGCGCTCCGCCATGCGGTTAAGACGACGGCGGTCCGCCATCTGTATCGCAACGTCATCCTGCGGACGCGCAATGGCTTCCCCTTTGATAACCGCTTTCAGCAGACGATGGTTGATCATGTCGCCGTACTTACGGATCGGAGACGTCCAGGTCGCGTAAGCTTCAAGGCCCAGACCGAAGTGTGGTCCCGGCTCGGTACTAATTTCCGCGAACGACTGGAAGCGACGAATGCGGCTGTCGAGGAAGCCAGACGGCTGCGCGTCCAGCTCGCGACGCAGCTTGCAGAAGCCTTCGAGCGTCAGTACTTCTACCGGGTCAACGTGCACATCGTGCGTCTTCAGCAGCGCAGCCAGTTGCTCGGTGTTTGCCGGGTCAAAACCGGTGTGGACGTTATAGACACCGAAACCGAGTTTATCGCGCAGCACGCGGGCAGCGCAGATATTGGCGGCAATCATCGACTCTTCAACAATGCGGTTGGCGATACGACGTGGTTCGGCAACGATATCCAGTACTTCACCTTTCTCACCCAACACAAATCGGTAGTCCGGGCGGTCTTTAAACACTAGCGCGTGGGTTTTACGCCATTCGCTACGGCGCAAACAGACATCCTGCAGCAGTTTGATTTGCTGAGCGATGGCATCGCTCTCTGGCTGCCAACTGCCGTTATTTTCCAGCCAGTCGGAAACATCATCGTAAGCCAGTTTCGCTTTGGACATGATGGTGGCAGTGAAGAATTCGATATCGTCTTCAATGGTACCGTCATCGGCCAGAATCATACGGCAGGCCAGAACCGGACGAACTTCGTTGGCGCGCAGGGAGCACAGGTCGTCTGACAGCTCGCGCGGCAGCATTGGAATGTTGAAGCCCGGCAGATAGTTGGTAAAGGCGCGAATTTTCGCCGTGTTGTCCAGCTTGCTGCCTTCAGCAATCCAGGCTGTCGGATCGGCGATAGCAACGGTCAGGTGCAGTTTACCGTCCGCGGCAAGCTCTGCGTACAGGGCATCGTCCATATCTTCGGTGCTGGCGCTGTCGATGGTCACAAAAGTCAGAGCCGTTAGGTCGCGGCGCTCCAGACCTTCGTCGAGCATTTCAGTTGCTACGCCATCTGGCGCTTCTTTTTCCAGATTGTGGCGCGCGAGGGTAACCCACCAGGGTACAAAATGGTCATCGCCATAGGTGATGAACTGGGTCAGCTCGGCATAGAAGCCGCGATCGCCTTTCAGTGGATGACGGCGCATTTCAGCAACGGCCCAGTCACCCTCTTTAAAATCATGCTCAACGCCGCGAACGGCCCGGCAGGGAATGGCATCTTTCAGCAGCGGATGATCAGGAACGATGGAAAGACGGTCATCTTTCTTATGAACTTTACCGACAAAACGCGTCAGAAAAGGCTCAACCAGCTCTTCTGGCTCTGCGCTTTCGCGTTCTTTTTCAGTATTGACCACGGCAATAATACGGTCGCCGTGCATCACTTTTTTCATTTGCGGTGGCGGAATGAAATAGCTTTTCTGTGAGTCGACTTCCAGGAAGCCAAAGCCTTTTTCCGTCCCCTTAACGACCCCTTCAACGCGCGGAGTCTGGGAATGCAGTTGCTGTTTAAGCTGCGCTAGCAGCGGGTTGTCCTGAAACATAATTTCTTATTTTCGTGGCTAAAAGAGCGGCTGACATTTTTACGCGAATATGCCTGCCTCAGCAAGCGCTGTTTCAGCATTTTACGTCTGCTGACTCACATTCCCGAGGGCGATTTTCAGCCGATTCATCCAACCGCATAGCCCGCACCAGGCAAGAAGGTCGATAGCCGAAGTACGAGAGAGTCCGTATTCAATAAGGGGAGTTAGCTGGGCGGCGCTGAAGCGGTCTGGCGCTCGGGTCAAGAGCTGGACGGCCTGTAAAATGACGCGCTCCTGGGGATGTTGCTGCCCCCATGCCTGAGCGTCTGCCTCATGGCCACGCAACGCCTCAATAAGGTCTGGCAAATCCGAACATCGTGCGACCCAGGCGTTGAAGCAACTGGTACTACCGTTAATGCGTGCGGTTATCAGCGCCACCTGACTGACAAACTGTTGCGCGTCGCTGAGATGTGTCAGAACTTGTTCCAGCACATTAAGCGGTGACTCCTGTGTCGCCAGCAGCGGTGCCAGTTCGAACAAACCCGGATGCTTCTGCCAGTCAGCTAACAGCAATTGACGCTCATCATTGGCGTAGTGTAAATCTGAATCGTCCAGGCCCGGCTGCCAATCAATATCACTCGCGGCAAAAAGCGCTTCTGGCGCATCTTCTTGCTGTGGCATGCCGGGTATCCAGCGAACCGGATAACCTAATGCGGCCTGGAATGCGGCAATAGCGCGGGCCTGAAAGCCGACAAAGCCAACAATCTGATTGATCAGAATAATATCGCGGCTGGTCAAGCCCACCTCATCCAACTGACTGCGCGATAGCGCGTTAATGACCGAAGGCGAGCTGGCAAGCTGGCGAGCATATTGCGTGATCTGTGCCAGACGACGGTTGCTCTCTCGCGAAGAGTCCGGGCCGGGAAGCGGTGCCAGGCGGGCGGCATAGTGGTTACACAGGCGCTGTACGCCGTAAACCTGTGCCACGGTCAGCGCAGTACTTAGCCGGTCGTAGGCATTAAATGTTTGCAAGCGGCTCACAACTACCGTCGTCGGGAAGAAGGCATCGGCTAACTGACGGGCAGGCGCTATCCAACGCGCATGCGCCTGGAAAAGATCCTCGGGCAGAGTCAGGTCGAGTAGAAAGCGATCTTCGACATGGGCGGCTTCAGGGACGAGCGGCAATACATCCACCGGGCAGATTGTTGACTGGGTCTCATGATACCAGTGGTTTTTGCCGTTAACGCGGCGTTGCTCCATGGGGGATCCTTGTTCGGTATGTGGCAAACCACCGTTTCGCGGTTGCGCTATGCTGAACTATCCTGGCTTAACCCCGGAGCGGGAGAAAATATTGATACGTGCTAACAAATAGCGGATTGGAATAACAAAAGAAAAGTGCGGGGGAAAGCACCCTCCTCACGGACGCGAGGAGGGCAAAGAACTTATTTCAGTTCCAGCTCGTTCATTGCGGCGATGCTGAAACCACCGTCAACGTGAACGACTTCACCGGAGATGCCTGCAGACAGGTCGGAGCACAGGAATGCTGCACTGTTACCCACGTCTTCAGTGGTGACGGTGCGGCGGATCGGGGTGACCGCTTCGCAGTGCGCCAGCATCTTACGGAAATCTTTAATGCCGGAAGCGGCCAGAGTACGAATCGGACCGGCAGAGATAGCGTTAACGCGAACGCCTTCCGGACCCATAGCGTTCGCCATATAACGAACGTTAGCTTCGAGGGACGCTTTCGCCAGACCCATTACGTTGTAGTTCGGGATCGCGCGCTCAGCACCCAGATAGGACAGCGTCAGCAGGGCGGAGCCTGGGTTCAGCATGCCGCGGCAGGCTTTAGCCATCGCCACAAAGCTGTAGGCGCTGATATCGTGGGCGATTTTGAAGCCTTCACGAGTGACCGCGTTAACATAATCGCCGTCCAACTGATCTGCCGGAGCGAAGCCGATGGAGTGCACGAAACCGTCGAACTTAGGCCATACTTTTTCCAGCTCGGTGAACAGAGATTCAATGCTCTCATCTTCAGCCACGTCGCACGGCAGTACGATGTTGGAACCCAGTGCCGCAGCAAATTCTTCCACACGACCTTTCAGTTTTTCGTTCTGATAGGTGAACGCCAGTTCAGCCCCTTCACGGTGCATTGCTTGCGCAATACCGTAGGCGATGGACAGTTTGCTGGCAAGGCCAGTCAACAGAATGCGCTTACCGGAAAGAAAACCCATAGCTTTAATCCTTATCGTTATTGCGTATTTTTACTTTAACAATCATTTGGTTAGCGTTGTTATTTCAAAATAACTCAAATTTAGCCGGGAATTATATCCCACTGACGACCCCTTGTGTCACGATATTTTTCTGTTGTCCCTTACGCCTTATCACGTAAGGGTTACCGTGCATACAAAAGAGTATACCTTCTGCTATAACAGACATCCGTTGTTAGCGGCGTTCAATCTCGGCCAGCAAAAGCCGGGCATCCGCTGATTGCGGGAGCAGCTCTCCCGGCGACTCGCCGTGCCACCAGATCCCTGAGCCTGCTGTACAGGTCTTGCCAGCCAGCTGCCAGCGACCTTGCAGCACCCAGGCGATACCTTCCGCACCGGGCTGCTGTTGCTCTGCGACAACCGTGACCTGCGCGGCGGCGCGCGAGCGCTGAGTCATGATATTGAAATCCAGGCCGCGTCCGGAAATGCCTTCGCTGACGAGGGGCCATTCTCCGGCAAAAGCCCACGGTTGCCATAATTCAAGGCGCTGCGCGATGTTGTCGCCGTGCAGCCACAGCGGCTGCCCTTCAAGAAGGGTAATTACCCGGTCAACCTCAGGAAAGAGGGAAAACGGCCCATCATTACTCAGGGTGGCAATACTGGCGCGCCAGATAAAAGGCGCATCAGGCGAGGGGAGACTGACAATTTCGCGAGTTTCGCCGCCGCCGTTTTTCCACGGCGTCACGGGTAAAGAGGAAAACTGAACCGGAATAATCATCGTAATGTGCGCCTCGGATTATTTGCCGTCTTTACGCCAGGCGTCGGCCGTGAGCGCCTCGCCAAAATGCCCGGCGATAAGACGTTTGGTCAGGTCATGTAGCGGTGAGGCCAGTACATCGGCGGTGCTGCCACGTTCGACCACTTCCCCCTGATGCATCACTAAAACCTGATCGCTGATATGTTTCATCATCCCCAGATGCTGGGTGACGTAGATATAGGAGATACCCTGTTTCTCCTGTAACTCCAGCATCAGATTGATTAACTGTGAACGCATCGACATATCCAACGACGCCAGCGCCTCATCGCAAATAATCACCTTCGGGCGCAGAATCAGCGCCCGCGCCAAACCGAGGCGCTGTTTTTGCCCTGGCGCCAGCATATGCGGATAGTAACTCACATGGTCTGGCAGTAACCCGACCATACGGAGCGTTTCGATAATCTGCTTTTGCCGCGCTTCAGGCTCGAGGTCAGTATTCAGACGCAGCGGAAAATCGAGAATTTGAGAAATTCGCTGCCGTGGGTTGAGCGAAGTCGACGGATCCTGAAAGATCATACGAATCTGTTGGCTACGATAAGAGTAATCGCCGAACTCCAGCTGATGGTCATCAATCAGCAGTTCGCCGGTGCTGGGTTCGACCATACCGGCAAGCATTTTCGCCAGCGTTGATTTCCCTGAGCCATTCTCGCCAATAATTGCCAGAGTCTGGCGTTCACGCAGGGTAAAGCTCAGCGGCTTGACCGCGTCCACGGTTTGTCGATGAAACCATCCGGTACGATAGCGAAAGGTCTTACTCAGATTGCGCACTTCAAGCAATGTTTCGACCATTTCACTCTTTCTCCATGTTCAGCGGGAAATGACAGGCGTAGAGATGGTTACGCACGCCCACCAGCCGGGGCGTTTCGATGCATTCGCGCTGGGCATAGGGGCAACGTGGGCCGAGGCGGCAGCCGATCGGTAATTGTTCAAGCAATGGGATCGCCCCCGGCATGGTGTTGAGCCTGCTCTTATGCGGCAAGGCGCTACCGAAATCCGGGATTGCGCGAATCAGCGCCTGGGTATACGGGTGATGAGGGATGGTCACCAGCTCTTCGCTGGGAGCGCTCTCTACCGTCTGCCCGCAGTACATGACGTTAATTTTGTCCGCCCATTTACTGAGCATCTGCATATCGTGACTGATCAGCAAAATGGTGGTGTTGTTGTTCTGGTTGAGCCGCGTCAGCAGGCGGATGATTTGCGCCTGGGTCGTCGGTTCCATGGCGTTGGTTGGCTCATCGGCAATCAGCAACCGCGGCTGGTTTGCCAGCGCGATAGCAATCATCACCTTCTGGCACTCGCCGTCAGTGAGTTCGTAGGGAAAGCTGCGCATGGTGTCTTTATGATCTTTAATCCCCACGCGGTGTAACAGCTCGATGACGCGACGTTTTCGCCAGCCCAGGCGTTGCCACCAGCGACCTTTAAAGGTCCAGCCGGGGATATTTTGCTTCAACTGCTGGCCGATACGTTCGGAAGGATCAAGACAGGATTGCGGCTCCTGAAAAATCATCGATACGTTGTGGCCCACCAGCTTACGGCGTTCACGGTTCGAGAGGCGCAGCAGGTCGATATCATCGAAGCGCATACGGTCAGCGGTCACGCGCCAGTTATCTTTGGTGACGCCGCAAATAGCTTTGGCGATTAAGCTTTTTCCCGACCCAGATTCTCCGACCAGGCCGCGGATTTCGCCCTCAGCGAGAGTCAGGCTGACGCGATCGACGGCTTTAACCCAGCCTTCGTTAGTCTTGAATTCGATGGTTAAATTGCGGATATCGAGTAACGGCATTATTCCACCCCCGCGATAATTGCACGGCGGATCCCGTCGCCCAGCAGGTTAACCAGCAGGACGCTTAGCATAATTGCTCCGCCTGGCAGCATTACCGTCCACGGCGCGACGTAAATCAGCTCCAGCGCGTCGCCGAGCATCGCTCCCCACTCCGGAGAGGGGAGTTGAGCACCGAGGTCAAGGAATCCCAGCGCGGCAATATCCAGAATCGCCATCGACAGCGCCCGGGTGATCTCGGTGACCAGGCCGGAGGTAATATTCGGCAGCACTGCAAACCATAAAATATTCAGCGTCGATGCTCCGTCGAGGCGCGCGGCAATGACGTACTCTTTTTCCAGCTCGTCATGTACCATGCTGTAAACCGAACGTACCATACGCGGCAGCAGCGCCAGCCAGACGGCGAACATGGCGTGGCTGAGGTGCGGCCCGGCAAAGGCGACGACGATAATCGCCAACAGCAGGGATGGGATCGACAGCAGAGTGTCGAGGATATGGTTCATGATGGCTGAGCGCAGGCCATGGGTAGAGCCAGCAATCACGCCCAGCACCAGACCCAGCAGGGTTGCGCCAAGGGTCACCACAAACGCGCCACCTACCGTTGGTGCCGCCCCGCTTAGCAGTCGGCTGAGGACGTCACGGCCAAGATCGTCCGTGCCAAGGAAGAATGAGACTTCGCCGTAGCGCGACCACGACGGCGGCAATAGCTGATAGCCAAGAAATTGCTGGTCAATGCCATACGGAGCGAACCAACTGCCGAAAACGCATAACAGCACTAACGCCGAGCAGCCGTACAGACCCACCATCGCGGTCGTATCGCCATAAAATTTTCGCCATACGGTGCGCAGCGCGCCGGGCGGGCGCTTTTCCAGATAAACGCTATCGTAGGGCATACCATTCCTTATGTTTCAGTGGGTTAGCCATAGCACCCAAAATATCGGATATCACGTTCACAATGATCACTAGCGCGCCAATGACCATCACTCCCGCCGAAATCGCCGCGTAATCCTGTTGACGAATGGCGTTGATCAGCCAGCGGCCAAGACCTGGCCAGCTAAAGACCATTTCGGTAATCATCGCCAGCGTCAGCATGGTGGAAAACTGTAATCCCAGACGCGGGATCACTGGCGGCAGGGCGTTGTGTAGCACGTGACGGTGCAAAATGGTGCGCCGTGAAACGCCGCGAGTCGCAGCGGCTTTGACATAGTTTGTGTCGTAAACTTCGCTGGTGCTGATACGCATCAGGCGGATCACTTCGGTAGTCGGCGCTACCGCCAGGGTGAGCACTGGCAGCACCATATGACGCGCGGCACTGACGATCATTTCATGACGCCACGGCGAATCAGAAAGCCAGGCGTCAATCAGCGCAAAACCGGTGACTGTCTTGACTTCATATAGCAGATCGAAGCGCCCTGAAACCGGGAACCAGCCTAACGTCAGGGAGAAGAACAGGGTCAGCAGCAGCGCCAGCCAGAAGACAGGAATAGAAAAGCCCATCAGCGCCAGGGCGCTAATCAGGGTGTCCGGCCATTTGTTACGCATAATCCCTGCCAGCATACCGACGGGAATGCCGACCAACAGCGCGAAGCCGAAGGCGAGGATGCACAACTCCATGGTGGCCGGGAAAACCTCTTTGAGCTGCTCGGAGATCAGTTGACCGTTGATGCTGGAGACGCCGAAATCCCAGTGCAGTACCCCTTCAAACCAGAACAACCAGGCGTTCCACAGCGAAGCGCCCTGTAGCGGGGCGTGCGGCGTGAAATAGCTCAGACTAAAGCCGACGAAGGTTAGCAGAAAGAGCGTAATCAGCAGCAGCAGGAAGCGGCGCAGGGTAAAAATAATCATGGTTTTTTCACCTCGTCTTCTTTCTCGCGCGAGACGCCCGCAAAGGAAGCATTGCCAAACGGGCTCAGCACCAGGCCTCTCATATCGTAACGGTAAGCCTGTAAACGCAGCGAAGAAGCCAACGGCAGTACTGGCAGTTCGTTGGCGAGAATGTGCTGCGCCTCTTTATAGGCTTCAATACGCGATGCCAGCTGCTGCGAGGTCAGCGCTTTTTGCAGCACTTCATCGAACTCGCGGTTACACCAGTGAGCGTAGTTGGTTTGCGAGGTAATCGCCGCACAGCTCAGCAGCGGGCGGAAAAAACTGTCCGGATCGTTGCTGTCCGTTGCCCAGCCAGAGAGCGTTAGATCGTGGTTCATATCCATCAATCTTGCCTCCTGGAAGCGACCTTCAACCGGCACGATAATCACTTTTACACCAATCTGCGCCATATCCGCCTGAATAAGCTCGGCGGTTTTCAGCGGGCTGGGGTTCCAGGCTTGCGAACTGGTTGGCACCCACAGTTTAAGGGTTAGCTTTTCCAGCCCCAGCGCTTTCAGTTGGGCGCGCGCTTTCGCTGGATTGTATTCGGTAATCTTGGCGTCATTATCGTAGGCCCAGGAGGCGCGTGGCAGCATCGACGCCGCGGTTTCCGCCGTGCCGTAGTAGATCGATTGCATCAGACGCTGGTTATTAATCGCCAGCGCCAGTGCATGACGAACTTCCGGGTTATCGAGCGGTGGTTTCGCAGTATTAAACGCCAGCCAGGCGATATTCATCCCTGGACGCAGGGTCAAACGCAGTCGCGGATCGTCACGCAAAATTGAGAGCTGGCTGGCCGCGGGCCAGGCCAGCACGTCGCACTCGCCGGTGAGCAATTTCGACAGGCGACCTGTCCCGCCAGAACCGAGGTCGACGACAACCTGCGGCATCAACGGCGTGCCGCGCCAGTAGGCTGAATGGCGCTGTAGCCGGATGTACTGGCCACTTCGATACTCTTCCAACTGGAACGGACCGGTGCCGACCGGCTGGCGGTCAATCAGCTCCTGACGATCGCCCTGCGCCAGCTTCGCGGCATATTCCGCCGACATGACTGAGGCGTAGTGGGTCGCCAGGTGCCAAAGGAACGAGGCGTCCGGGCGTTTCAAGCGAAACTCGACGGTCTGGTTATCCAGCTTACGTACGCTTTCAACGCTGTCAGCGAACTGCAGGCTGTCGAAATAGGGGAAGCTGCTGCCGTTAACGTTGTGCCACGGATGGTCGCGGTTAAAAATGCGCCCAAAGGTGAAAATAACGTCATCGGCATTAAAGTTGCGGGTCGGCTTGAACCAGGCGGTCGTCTGGAATGGTACGTTGTTGCGCAGATGGAAACGGTAGGTCGCGCCGTTATCCAGTACTTCCCAGCTTTCCGCTAGCTCAGGCACCAGACGGTAAGTATAAGGGTCGACATCAAGCAGGCGGTCGTAGAGCTGGGCGGCCAGCGTGTCGACAATCAGTCCGCTGCTGACCTTTTGCGGATTAAAAGTATTGACCTGACCGCTGACGCAATAAACAAAGCCGCTATCACGGATATCAGCGTGAGCAGGCAGCGCTGGCGCGGCAAAGGCCTGTCCGCACAGCATGGAGACGGCTGCCAGGAGAGATGACAATTTCAGGCGCATAGTATCTTTTTGATTACAGAGCAAGGCTCTATCTTATTAATATTAAATAACATTTACCACCACCTTAATTGCTCATGGAGATAATGTAAGCGATGGTTGCGTTGGTTATTTGGCCAACTAATTCAAATTTAAACCGCTTATTAACTTCGAGTATACCTCTTAAATCACCCTGCGTTTGGCGTCAGGCGAGCGAAGGTATTATGAAAAGAGATTCATATGTCCCACGGGGCGCGGGCACCCTGATTTTTGCCACATGGTATCTTTTTATTAGCGGTTTCTCCAGTTAGCCGTGTTTCCACAGCGGCTGGACAAGGAGGGCTACAGCGGAAGGAGTTGGTTATATCGCGCGATATAATCTTTGGGGGTAATTTCCAACTCACCGCCGTCGTGATGGGTGGCAACATAGGTTCGCAGTACCAGACCACTTTTTTTCTGCGTAATTTCCCAGCCTTGCAGGCGATAGGAATCCTCGGTTGAACGGATACACAGGTCTGAAAAGATCATCATTACCGACAGCGCAGGAGCTTTATGACCCTTCATGGTATGGATCAAGCTGACGTGCGCGGCATAGCGGCTAAGCGTCGAGGAGTTAACCGGAATCATCTGTATTTTCAGTCTGTTGAATAATGATGGCGCAGATGATAATTCACATTGAATTATCTTGCTAGTTACAAATAATTAACCATTGATTCATCAATAATTTAGAGCCTATCCCAGTAGGCGTAATCGTTGCAGGCAGTTTGGACACGGACAGCGCGCAAGAACCGGAGCGTACACGTAGTACGTGAGGATGATTCGCTACGCTCACCCTTCGGGCCGCCCTGAAGGGCGTTCAAAACTTTGTGAGTATTGTCTGAGCACTGCCCAGGGCCAAACTGGCAAATAAGATAGCCCTAATGGGACAGGTTATTGGTGACGGCGTCACTTATTTTTCTAATCCTGCGTTCGGTTTAGAGCTGGTGCTTCTTAAGCAACGCCCGCAGCTGGTGGTAGGTGAGACCGAGCAATTCCGCTGCCTGTTTCTGATTGTACTTTGCCTGCTCCAGGCTCATCTCCAGCAGACTCTTTTCTTGCTCGTGCTGGAAGCTACGCAAATCGAGCGGCAGCGCAGGCCCGGCGTTATTTTTTTCTGTGACGACCGGTGAGGTTTGCCGTTGGTGAAAGGGGTTAATGATGATGTTATCCAGCTCGCTGTCGCTGCTGCCATGGCGGTAGACCGAGCGCTCAACCACGTTTTTCAATTCGCGAATATTTCCCGGCCAGCGGTAGTTTTGCAGCGTTTCCGTCGCCCGATCGCTAAAGCCGGGAAACAGCGGCAGCCCGAGCTCGCGGCACATCTGGATAGCAAACTGCCTGGCGAGCAGCATGATATCGCTGTGCCGCTCGCGCAGAGGCGGCAGTTGCACCACATCAAAGGCCAGCCTGTCGAGAAGGTCGGCGCGAAACAGTCCTTCTTCTACCATCAGCGGCAGGTCGGCATTGGTTGCGCACACCAGGCGAACGTTAACCTGTAGCGGCTGGCTGCCGCCAACGCGCTCCAGCTCGCCATATTCAATTACCCGCAGCAGTTTTTCCTGCACCAACATCGGCGCGGTTGCCAGTTCATCAAGAAACAGGGTGCCGCCATCGGCACGTTCAAAACGCCCCGGATGGCGCTTGCTGGCGCCGGTAAACGCCCCGGCCTCGTGGCCGAACAGCTCGGAGTCGAGTAGATTTTCATTGAGCGCGGCGCAATTAAGCGAAATAAACGGCCCCTGCCAGCGGGAAGAGAGAAAGTGCAGGCGGCTGGCGATAAGCTCTTTACCTGTACCGCGTTCGCCAATCACCAGCACTGGTTTATCCAGAGGTGCCAGCCGTGAGACCTGCTCCAGCACCTCAAGAAAGCTGTTGGCTTCGCCGAGCAGGTTGTCCTTGTATTCCGCCATGATGAATTTCGCCATTTAGTAGTGTGATTCACCAAATCACTTTAGCAATCCACTGCACAGATAACAACCTCATCTTTTAAAATCAATGAGATAAAAAGTTGGCACGCCATTTGTATTAATCATTGCACAGGCCAATGCCTGACACCAAGAACTATGAGGATTGAAATTATGGGTATTTTTTCTCGTTTTGCCGACATCGTGAATGCCAACATCAACTCCCTGCTGGAGAAAGCGGAAGACCCGCAGAAGCTGGTTCGACTGATGATTCAGGAGATGGAGGACACGCTGGTTGAAGTCCGTTCGACCTCGGCGCGCGCGCTGGCTGAAAAGAAACAGCTGAGCCGTCGTATTGAGCAGGCCGTTGCTCAACAGGCGGAATGGCAGGACAAAGCTGAACTGGCGTTACGTAAAGAGAAAGACGACCTGGCCCGCGCAGCACTGATCGAAAAACAGAAGCTGACCGATCTTATCGGTAGTCTGGAGCACGAAGCGCAATTGGTTGATGAAACCCTGTCGCGGATGAAAAAAGAGATTGGCGAGCTGGAAAACAAACTCAGCGAAACCCGTGCTCGTCAGCAGGCGCTGATGCTGCGTCATCAGGCAGCAAGCTCTTCCCGCGACGTTCGCCGTCAGCTGGATAGCGGCAAAATTGATGAGGCGATGGCGCGTTTTGAATCGTTCGAGCGCCGTATTGACCATATGGAAGCAGAAGCGGAGAGCCACCGTTTCGGTAAAGATAAATCGTTGGATCAGCAGTTCGCCGACCTGAAAGCGGACGATGAAATCAGCGAGCAGCTGGCGGCGTTAAAAGCCAAAATGAATCAAAATAACCAGTAATTGTATTCGGGCGGCACCGAGACGTGCCGCCGCCATCTGCAAGGAGTTGATATGAGCATGCTTTTTCTCGCCATCCCTTTAACGTTGTTTGTGCTGTTTGTTTTGCCGGTCTGGCTCTGGCTGCATTACAACAACCGTACCGCCAACGGTAGCTTATCGCAGAACGAACAGCAGCGTCTGCTGCAGCTGACCGATGACGCTAAGCGGATGCGCGAGCGTATTCAGGCGCTGGAAGCCATCCTTGATGCTGAGCACCCGAACTGGAGAGAGAAATAATGGGCGGACTGGATCTGAGTAAAAAACTGTGGCGCATTCCGCAGCAGGGCATGGTGAAAGGCGTTTGCGCTGGTATTGCGGAGTATCTGGACGTGCCGGTGAAGCTGGTGCGCCTGATTACCGTACTGGCAATGATTTTTGGCCTGTTTCTGTTTGTGGTCGTGGCCTACATTATTCTCTCATTCGTGTTGGATCCGATGCCGGAAAGCGAACTGAATGGTGAAAAAATGCCGAGCAGTGGAGAGCTGTTGGCTGCCGCAGATAAGGAACTGGCGGCGGGAGAGCGTCGTTTGCGTGAAATGGAACGTTACGTCACCTCCGATACCTTTTCGCTGCGCAGTCGTTTTCGCCAGCTGTAACTGAACGTGAGGTTAATGATGAACATGAAATGGCAACAGGCAGGACAAAAAGTGAAGCCAGGCCTGAAATTCGCGGGCAAGCTGGTTCTGCTGACCGTGCTGCGTTATGGTCCGGCCGGCGTTGCTGGTTGGGCGGTTAAATCTGTCGCCCGTCGGCCGCTGAAAATGCTGCTGATGCTTGTTCTGGAACCGATGCTTAGCCGGGCAGCGCTGCGGTTTTCTAAACGTCGCGGATGGCGTATGTTATGAGTGCCTAAAAACTCAACATATCAGGATGATAAAATGCTACGAAAACTACTTCTGGGTTTAGCTCTGGCTGTCGCCTTACCAGTGTCTGCGGCGGAGCATTGGATAGATGTTCGCGTTCCGCAGCAGTATCAAAAAGAACACGTCGAAGGGGCGATTAACATCCCGCTGGCTGATATAAAAACGCGGATTGCGAGCGAAGTTCCGGATAAAAACGATACCATTAAAGTTTATTGCAACGTTGGGCGACAATCGGGTCAGGCCCAGCAGCTGCTGACCGAGATGGGCTACACTCAGGTGGTTAATGCGGGTGGCCTTAATCAGATAGATATGCCAAAAAGCATCAGCAAGTAATCTTCAGCCCCGTTGCTGCGGGGCTATTGCATTCCATTGATAATTAGCAAGTTAGCCCTCATGTTTAGAGTCTTTCCCATTAGGACTATTTCATTTGCCATTTTGGACCTGGGCAGTGCTCGAAATCCTCACGTACTACGTGTACGCTCCGGTTTCTCCGCGCTGTCCGTGCCCAAACTGGCTGCGCCAATAACGCCTACTGGGATAGGCTCTTATTTCCCCCGTTCTTCAGGCACAACAGGATGGCGATGAAGCGACTCAAAACTGAATTTAATGCGCTGGTTAATCGTGGGGTTGACCGGCATCTCCGTCTGGCCGTTACCGGCCTTAGCCGCAGCGGCAAGACCGCCTTTATCACCGCGCTGGTCAATCAGCTCCTGAACATTCACGCCGGGGCGCGATTACCGTTGCTCAGCGCGGCGAGAGAAGAACGCCTGCTGGGCGTCAAGCGCGTACCGCAGCGGGATTTTGGTATTCCGCGCTTTACCTATGACGAAGGGCTGGCTCAGCTATATGGTCAGCCGCCGGTCTGGCCAACGCCCACCCGCGGCGTCAGCGAAATCCGCCTGGCGCTGCGCTATCGCTCTAACGATTCGTTGCTACGCCATTTTAAAGATACGTCGACCCTGTATCTGGAGATTGTTGATTATCCCGGTGAGTGGCTGCTGGATCTACCGATGCTGGCTCAGGACTATCTCACCTGGTCACGACAGATGACCGGGCTATTGCAAGGGCAGAGGGCAGAATGGTCGACGCGTTGGCGGCAGCTTTGTGACGGGCTGGATCCGCTGGCTCCGGCCGATGAAACTCGCCTGGCGGAGATTGCCAGCGCATGGACCGATTATCTGCACACCTGTAAACGCGAAGGGATGCACTTTATTCAGCCCGGGCGCTTTGTGCTGCCCGGCGAAATGGCCGGCGCGCCTGCGCTGCAATTTTTCCCCTGGCCGGATGTTGATGCTATCGGGGAGGCCAGGCTCGCCCAGGCGGACAAACACACCAATGCCGGAATGTTGCGCGAGCGTTTTAAATACTACTGCGAGAAAGTCGTCAAAGGTTTCTATAAAGACCATTTTCTGCGCTTCGATCGGCAAATTGTGCTGGTGGACTGCCTGCAACCGCTCAATAGCGGGCCACAGGCGTTCAACGATATGCGCCTGGCGCTGACGCAGCTGATGCAAAGTTTTCACTATGGTCAGCGCACGCTGTTCCGCCGCTTGTTCTCGCCAGTTATCGATAAGCTGCTGTTTGCGGCCACCAAAGCCGATCACGTGACCGTCGATCAGCACAGCAATATGGTGTCGCTGCTGCAACAGCTGATTCAGGACGCGTGGCAAAACGCGGCGTTCGAGGGAATCAGTATGGATTGCCTGGGGCTGGCGTCTATTCAGGCGACCCAGAGCGGGCTTATTGAGGTGAACGGCGAAAAGATCCCCGCGCTGCGGGGTAACCGGTTGAGCGATGGCCAGCCGCTGACCGTCTATCCTGGCGAAGTGCCCGCACGTCTGCCGGGCCAGGCATTCTGGGAACAGCAGGGCTTCCAGTTTGAAAACTTCCGTCCGCAGGTGATGGATGTTGATAAGCCGCTGCCGCATATTCGCCTCGATGCGGCGCTGGAATTTTTAATTGGAGATAAGTTGCGATGACCGAACCGTTAAAACCGCGTATCGATTTCGACGGCCCGCTGGAAGCGGAAAAGGCGCAAATTCTCAAATCTGCCCGCGCTTTTGATGACGTGGATGCCGGGAAGTTTGCTCCGGCGCGCCTTGATGTCGTGGAAGAAGAAGAGGGAGCGGCGGAGGCGGTTGTTGAATCGGTTCTGCGGCCCAAACGTAGCCTGTGGCGGAAAATGGTCAGCGCCGGGTTGACTATTTTCGGCGTGAGCGTGGTCGCGCAGGGCGTGCAGTGGACAATGACCGCCTGGCAGACGCAGGACTGGATCGCGCTTGGCGGCTGCGCTGCCGGGGCGCTGATTATTGGCGCTGGCGTCGGTTCAGTCGCGACCGAATGGCGGCGTCTACGACGGCTGCGTCAACGTGCACATGAGCGCGATGAGGCGCGGGATTTGATGCACAGCCATGCAGTTGGCAAAGGGCGTGCGTTTTGTGAAAAACTCGCGCAGCAGGCGGGGCTGGATCAATCGCATCCGGCGCTACAGCGCTGGTATGCGGCGATCCACGAGACGCAGAACGATCGCGAAGTGGTCAGCCTGTATGCGCAGATCGTGCAACCGGTGCTTGATGCTCAGGCACGGCGCGAAATCAGCCGCTCGGCGGCGGAGTCGACGCTGATGATTGCCGTCAGTCCGCTGGCGCTGGTGGATATGGCGTTTATCGCCTGGCGTAACTTACGCCTGATCAACCGCATCGCCACGCTGTACGGCATTGAACTGGGTTACTACAGCCGTCTGCGCCTGTTCCGTCTGGTGCTGTTGAATATCGCTTTTGCCGGGGCCAGCGAGCTGGTGCGGGAAGTGGGTATGGACTGGATGTCGCAGGATCTGGCGGCCAGGCTGTCGGCGCGCGCGGCCCAGGGCATTGGTGCCGGACTGCTGACCGCGCGGCTGGGGATTAAGGCCATGGAGTTGTGCCGCCCGCTGCCGTGGATCGCTGATGATAAGCCGCGGCTGGGGGATTTTCGCCGTGAACTGATTGGTCAGTTAAAAGAGACATTGCAGAAGAGTAAAAATAGTCCGGAGAAATAGCAGTTTTTGCGGGCTTCCCGGCCCGCAGACGGCTGCTTTCCCGGAGGCGGCGCTTGACGCGCCTGTCCGGGCTACCGGCCCGCAGACGGCTGTTGACTTGTAGCCCGGTCAGCGCAGCGCCACCGGGTATTGATCCTGACCACACTCCTTCTTAACCACTCGCTAAAGGCAAGAGCAGGTTCTCACTCATCAGCCGCTCTTGATACAGATCGGGATACTGGGTCGCGCCGTAGTAAATAGCCAGGTCCACACGCTCTTCGTTAAAGTCCGTCACTCCGGCCCGCACGTGAAACTGTGAATTCAACCCCGGCCACTGTGCCTGAAAACGCGACAGGCGCGGCATCAACCACACATTTTACTTAAGCGGCGCGCTGAGATGCCGGTTAAGGCGCTGCGGCTAGTCGATATTGAAGAGCGCATCTCGTTAAGATATGGCCTGATTGGCCAGTAGACCAACGGGCTGGGCGGTTTTGCCAATGCCTGCCGGACAATCCCGATTGCTCTGGAGGTTGCGGCAGATATGGAACGCCTGTGCCCGGACGACTGTGCGGTTGAAGTGAGTTCGTTAATTACCGCTTCCGGCCCGCAGCCGCTGAACGTGGCATCATTCCCGGAAGATACGCTGCGCCTGCTACAACTGATGAAGTCTTTCGAACGCCTGACCATCGAAGTGGCGATAACCGGTAACCGGCATACCGCCTGGCGCGCGCTGGTGCTGAACCCGCTGATCGCCAGCGGTGAGAAGCTTGAACAGGCGCTGGATGAGGTTATCGAACATAACCGGAAGCTGATGTCCACTTTTCACCCACAGTAATTCTGAGGGGGCGATGATGCCCCCAAACTGCTCATTGTAATCCCTTAACGAAGCGTCTATTGTGCGGAAATGTTAAACAAGGACATGATGACAACCACACGTTATGGAAAAACGTAATCCTCCCTGGCTGCGATTCACTCCGGGAAGAGCGTTGCCGCGCTGGTATCGCTTTATCGCCAGGCTATTGAGCCATTTCTACTACGCTTCGATCGACTTTATTGACGAACGTGGCCACCGTGTTTTACCGCTGGACGACGCTATTCCCACGATTTTGCTTGCCAGCCACCGTAACGGGGCGACTGACGGGTGGGTGGTTAGCCCACTGTTGCCGCATGGCCAGTTTCTTGTCTCCGTTCAACTGCTGCGAGCGCGTTTTTTGCGCCTGTTATTTACCGGCATTCCGGTTGTGCGCGACAAGGATCGTGTTCGCTACGGTTTTAGCCGGACGCAGGCGGGAAACCCGGTGCTGCACGCTATTGTCCATATAAAGCAGGGCGGCAGTCTGGTTATCTTTCCGGAAGGCACCAGCGAATGGAGCTATGCACCACAGCCTTATCAGCCGGGAACCGTGAAAATCATTCGCCGACTGTTGCAGGAAGGCCAGCGCTTTCGGGTGATCCCGGTAGGGAGTTTCTACCAGGTTCCTGATCGCTTTGGGTCGCGGGTCGAGCTGCTGGTTGGCGAAGCGCTGGTATTTCCTGCGCGGGAAGATAAGTCCCAGGAAGCCTGGGAAACGGAAATCAGTGAATGTGTGAATAATGCGTTGAATCAGGTTTCGGTCAACTGCGTCAGCGAGGCGACCATGGCGGACGCCGAAGGCTATGCCCACCAGCAGCATAGCGAACCCTGGGCATTGGCTTTTAAACGAGCGGCAAGCGGAATACATGCTGAAAAACCATCTGATAAGCGGCATCGGCAAAGAAACATTTGGGCCTGCGCGCTGCAACTACCGTTTGTGCTGGTGCTTTTTCCGGTACTGCTTTGCGCCTGGTGGGTTGGCAGACAGGCCGACGGACGCAATACGGTGGCGTTTTTTCGTCTGGCGAGCGGTTTTGCCGCCTCGCTGCTGTGGCTGCCCTGTTTGATTGTGCTGGGTATTCTCTTTCCCTGGCTGTGGCTGCTTTATACAGCGGCTTACCTGGGGTGGCGGCAACGTTCTGTTTGGGTGGAGGAAAACGTTTGAGCTTGATAAAGAACACCCATTTTGTCGGTTTGGCTTCCCGGAACCGTCCGGGGTATGGGATCTATTTAGCCCTGATCGCCTTGATTTCCGGGTTGGGGATTTTTTCCGCCTGGCAGCTGCGTGACCCCCAATTTATTGCGCCGGTAATCGCCAGCGTGGTGGTTTGGCTGCTGTTGCTGCAATCGATGTGTTCGTCGTCGTCGCGCTGGCGCAGCTGGATTGGCGTACTGCAGTTTGCCGCCAGTTGGCTGGTTTTCCCTCTGTTTAAGGCGATTCAGCTGGCAATGCCGCGCTCAATGGACGCCAGGCTGCTGGCGGGCGATCGTTGGCTATTCGGCAGCGGATTGACTGAACGGCTGCTGGGCTGGGAAAGGATCTGGTTAAGTGAGGTAATGAGCCTGTGCTACCTCTCATTCTATTTCATTATTCTGCTGCCGGTGCTGTTTTGCGCTTTCCGTCGCCATGAACTTGCCAGCCGTGGCTTCTTCTATGGTCTGATGCTGATGTATCTCTTTGGATTTATCGGCTATCTGCTGGTGCCTGCCGCCGGGCCTTATCTTGCCTTTCCGGACGTTTTTTCCTACCCGCCGCAAGGCGGCACGCTGACCACGCTGCTGGTTTCGCTGGTGGCGAGTGGAGGAACGGGTATGGACGTTTTTCCCAGCCTGCACTGCGGCATTAGCCTCTATGTGTTTGGTTATCTGCTTTTACAGCGTCGCTATCTTTGCGCGCTGTTGCTGTCGCCGCTGGTGGCGGGGTTGATTCTGGCGACGCTCTATCTGCGCTATCACTACGGTATCGATCTGATTTTTGGTGCTCTGCTGGCGTTTTTGGTGCTGGTATGGCTGCGCCGCTGCGGCTTCTCCAGCCGTAACAACATGATAAGGAAAGCATAATGCGAACGGAAGACTCGATGATTTTTACCTTTCACGATCCGCACGCCAGCGAAGTGACGCTGAGCGGGGGGAAGGGCGCCAACCTCGCGCGTCTGACCGCAGGGGGCCTGCCGGTGCCGCCCGGTCTGATTGTGTCGGCTTCTGCTTACCAGCTGTTTCTGGCGCCGCTAAGAGAGCAAATCCAGACTCTACTGCAACAATATGACGATTTCGGCATATGCAGCCGCGAAATTCAGACGCTTATTCGTCGACAAGCTTTGCCGGAAACGCTACGCACGGCGGTAACGCAACGGCTGGATGAACTTGGGGCGAAGGACTGGAACGTTGCCGTGCGCTCTTCAGCGACGTTTGAAGATTTGCCCGGCGCGGCTTTCGCCGGACAGCACGATACCTTGCTCAATATGCGCGGCGCTGATGCGATCCTCAACGCGGTGCGTGAATGCTACGCTTCATTATGGCATGAACACGCTATGCGTTATCGCGCGCATCTACAACTCGCTCACCTCGACGCCGCGATGGCGGTGGTGATCCAGCAGATGGTGGAGATGACGGAAAGCGATGCGGCCGGTGTGGCCTTTTCCATCGATCCGGTACGCGGCGAGCTGGAGCAAGTGTTGATTAACGCTTGCTTTGGATTAGGCGAGAGCGTCGTTGGCGGCGAGCGGGAGGTGGATGAATACCGTGTTGCCATGCCGCAGGGAGAAGTCACGGAACGTAGTATCGGACAAAAAACAACGATTTTGCTGAAAAATAGCCAGGGCGTACATGATGTGGTCCTGCCCGTATCCCGGCAATCGCAGAGTTCGCTTAGCGATGAACAGTGTCTGACGGTGGCGAGCGTCGCCCGGCAGGCGCAGGCGTTTTTTGGTTTTCCCCAGGATATTGAATGGGCATTTTCCGGCGCTTCGTTCTATCTGCTGCAATCCCGTCCGGTCACGTTCGTGCCGGAACGCTGGACGCGCGATGAATCCGCTGAACGCTTCCCTAACGCGGTAACGCCGTTGACCTGGGATCTGGTAGAGGAAGGTTTCCATGAATCGCTCAACTTCTCTTTTTCCCTGATGGGCCTGCCTGGTTTTGGGGGTAAATGGTTCGCGGTAAAAGAGTGCTATGTCTATGGCAACCAGAATGCGGTGGAGCTGTATGCTGGCAGAATGCCCGGCGGCATCAGTTCGCTGGAGCAGCTGCGAGCGGCTCTGCCGACGCTGGCAAAGCGCTATGCCTGGGTGCAGGAGTTGCCGATCCGCTGGATGCGCGATCTGGATACCTATCTGCTGGAAATCGGCGCGTTGATGCGCGAGCCGTTGGCTAGCTACACGCTGGCGCAGTGCTGGGATTATCTGTTGCGGGTACGCGATGCGGGTAAACGTTATTTCCTGCCTAATATTGCTATTTCCCTGACCCAGCGCACCTTGTATGCCGTGCTCTACCAGATCCTGCAAATGTCGATGCCTGCGGCAGAGGCCAAATCGATGTTCGATCTGTTGCTGTCGGTCGCCGAGACTAAAACCGGGCAAGTTAACGCTGAACTGTGGGCGCTATCGCGGCAGGTTCGTAACGAGCCTGAGCTGCTGCGGGAGTTCGCCGACACCCCGTCGCTGGCGCTTGTTTCGCGTCTTAGCGCGTATCCTGCGTTTGATACCGACTTCAACCAGTTCCTGCAACGCCACGGCCATCGTGAGCTGGATTTCGACGCTTATTATCCGACCTGGCTTGAAGCGCCGCATATTGTATTGGATCAGCTGAAAATGCTGGTGGAGCTGCCGGACGATGATTTGGCGGTGCAGGCGCTTAACGGCAAGCTGGCGGCTTCAGCGGCGCAGCACGCCTGGTTGGCTCAGGTGCCGGAAGATCTGCGCTACTTTGTTGAAGAGGTGACTCGCCTGGCGCGCGTTTATACCTGGCTGGACGACCTTGAGCATTATCAGACCACGCGTCTGACGCTGCCGTTCCGCAGCGGCGTGCGCGAGATGGGGGAGCGGCTGACGGCGGCGGGTATTCTGCAAGAAGCGGATGATCTCTATTTCGCGTCATTCGCCGATCTTGACGCTGCGGTGGCACAGAACGCTTTCGAAGATCTGACCGCGCAGGTGCACGCCAATAAGTCTGCCTGGCAGGCGGCGAAACAGCGCAGTCCGTCATGGAATCTTGGCGAAGATGATGCGATCCCCGAGTTGCCGCAGGGTGAGGGATTACAGGGGATGGCTGGCAGCCCTGGCGAGGTGGAAGGTGAGGTCTTTTTGGTTCATGGGCCGGAGGAGTTTGCCGCGTTTCCCAAAGGCGCGATTCTGGTGGCTCGTACGACTAATCCTGCATGGACCTCGCTGTTTTACCGCGCGAGCGGAGTGATCACCGAAAGCGGCGGACCGTTGTCACATGGAGCGGTCACCGCGCGGGAGTTGCAGCTTCCGGCAGTGATGAGCGTGCGCGGGGTCATGACGCTGCTGGAGAATGGGATGCGGGTCAGGGTGAACGGAAGAACGGGAGTGGTCGATATTTTGCGTTAACGGAGCGGCTCGATGATGCTGCCCTCAAACCAGCATAAGGTACCTTGCCGGTTTGAGGGCGGTGACTCGCCTGAACTATTTTGGTCGTGTGCCCGCTCTGAACGTATAACTTTACGGCGGAAAGGCCATTTTTCCGCCATACTGTCAATAATTGTTGACAGCTATCTTCACGCCAGCAAATAACTGTCCTATTATTCATCCGTCATTGGCCTTTTTAGGGTGAAAACTCCTATGCGTCTTGAAGTCTTTTGTGAAGACCGTCTTGGTCTGACCCGTGAATTACTCGATTTATTGGTGCTGCGGGGTATCGATCTGCGCGGTATCGATATCGACCCTATTGGCCGAATTTACCTTAATTTCGCCGAACTGGAGTTTGCCAACTTCAGCAGCCTGATGGCGGAAATTCGCCGTATTGCTGGAGTGACCGACGTGCGTACCGTGCCGTGGATGCCATCAGAACGTGAACATCTCGCACTTAGCGCACTGCTGGTGGCGATGCCGGAACCGGTGCTGTCTCTGGACACCAGGGGGAAAGTTGAACTGGCTAACCCGGCCAGCTGTCAGCTGTTTGCCCAGAGCCAGGACAAGCTACGCAGCCATCCGGTCGCCCAGCTCATTACCGATTTTAACGTGCAGCGCTGGCTGGAAAATAGCCCGCAGGAATCGCATGCTGAGCATGTTGTGGTTAACGGACAGAATTTCCTGCTGGAAATCACCCCGGTCTATCTGGAAGGTGAGCACGGCGAACGAGTGCTCACCGGTGCGGTGGCAATGCTGCGTTCGACGGTCCGCATGGGCCGACAGCTGCAAACCATGACCATTCAGGATACCAGCGCCTTTAGTCAGATCCTCGCCGTGGGTCCAAAAATGCGCCATGTCGTGGAGCAGGCCCGCAAGCTGGCAATGCTTAGCGCGCCGCTGCTGATCGTTGGCGATACCGGTACCGGCAAAGATCTGCTGGCTCAAGCCTGTCATCTGGCCAGCCCGCGAGCAGGAAAACCCTATCTGGCGCTGAACTGCGGCTCTATTCCGGAAGACGCGGTGGAAAGCGAGCTGTTTGGCGATGCGATTCAGGGTAAAAAAGGCTTCTTCGAGCAGGCGACCGGCGGCTCGGTGCTGCTGGATGAGATCGGTGAGATGTCGCCGAGAATGCAGACTAAATTGCTGCGTTTCCTCAACGATGGTACCTTCCGCCGCGTTGGTGAAGATCATGAGGTTCACGTCGACGTACGCGTGATCTGCGCCACCCAGAAAAACCTGGTGGAGCTGGTGCAGAAAGGACTTTTCCGTGAAGATCTCTATTATCGTCTCAACGTTCTGACCCTGTATCTGCCGCCGCTGCGCGACTGCCCGCAGGATATCATGCCGTTGACCGAACTGTTCGTGGCGCGCTTTGCCGATGAGCAGGGGATCCCGCGTCCTAAACTCTCTGCGGATTTGAATAGCGTATTGACGCGTTATAGCTGGCCGGGCAACGTGCGCCAGCTCAAGAACGCGGTTTATCGCGCGCTGACGCAGCTGGATGGGTTTGAACTGCGTCCGCAGGATATCCTGTTACCGGATCACGATGTGGCCTCCTTGCCTGTGGGCGAAGAAGCGATGGAAGGTTCGCTGGATGACATCACTCGCCGCTTTGAGCGCTCTGTGCTCACCCAGCTTTATCGCAACTTCCCCAGCACGCGTAAACTGGCTAAACGCCTTGGCGTCTCGCATACCGCGATAGCGAATAAGCTACGCGAATATGGTTTAAGCCAGAAAAAAGGCGACGAGTAATCTTTACCACCGGCTGCCCGTGCAGCCGGTTTTTTTTGCTACGGGAGGATTCATTCCCGAATATGATCTTGTATATACTCCGCTTTTACTCTTTTTCTCTCAGGAATACGCATGTGGATTTCGCGTAGTCACTTCTTTCAGTGGATGAAATTGCTGGCGCTCTCCGGTGCGCTCTCCTTTGTTCTGTTCTGGTTTCATCTCCCCGCAGCGCTGCTGCTGGGGCCGATGATTGCCGGGATTACTCTTAGCCTTCGCGGCGCAGAAATTCGCGTACCCCGCCCGTTTTTTATTGCTGCCCAGGCGATTATTGGCTGCATGATTGCCCGCAGCCTCACGCCCTCGATCTTCGGCGTTCTGTTGGCAAACTGGGCTCTGGTGCTGCTGATTCTTTTTTCCACGCTCGCCATTAGCGCGCTGGCGGGATGGTTGCTGGTGCGTTATAGCGCGTTACCTGGTGCCACCGGTGCGTGGGGAAGTTCGCCGGGCGGCGCGTCGGCTATGGTGGTTATGGCTCAGGATTACGGTGCCGATGTTCGGCTGGTGGCGTTAATGCAGTACCTGCGGGTGCTGTTCGTCGCCGGAGCCGCGGCGCTGGTCGTTCGCGTCGCCCTTGGTGGCGATGCCCAGGGGATGACTCAACAGGTTATCTGGTTCCCTTCGATAAGCTGGCAGCTTCCGCTCACGCTATTATTGACCGCGGCGGCAGGGTGGTTGGGTCTGCGGTTGCGATTTCCGTCGGGGGCGATGCTCTGTCCGATGTTGCTCGGCGCGCTGGTGCAGGGAGAGGGCTGGTTAGTACTCGAACTCCCTGAATGGCTGTTGGCGTTGGCCTATGCCGCCATTGGCTGGAGTGTTGGTCTAAAGTTTAATAAACAGATTTTCTTGCTGGCGCTGAAAACCTTACCGCAGATCCTGGCGTCGATTATTGGCTTGATTCTGTTGTGTGCGCTGATGGCTTTTGGGTTAACGCAGGTTCTGCCGCTGGATTTTATGACTGCTTATCTGGCAACCAGTCCCGGCGGGCTGGATACGGTGGCGATTATTGCTGCAGGTACGCGGGCGGATATGTCTTTTATTATGGCGATGCAGACGCTGCGTCTGTTCACCATCTTGCTGACCGGTCCGGCGATTGCGCGTTTTATCTCTCGTTATGCTGAGCGGGAATAAAAAAGCCCCCGATAACCGAGGGCTTACGTAGCTTAGCGGCGAGATTACGCTTTCAGCGCGGCCAGAGCGGCGTCGTAGTCCGGCTCTTCGGTGATTTCATTCACCAGTTGGCTGTAAACAACCTGGTCGTTTTCATCAATGACGACTACAGCGCGCGCCGCCAGACCGGCCAGCGGGCCTGCGGAGATAGCCACACCGTAGTCGGCCAGGAACTGCGCGCCGCGCAGGGTGGACAGCGTGACAACGTTGTTCAGGCCTTCAGCGCCGCAGAAGCGAGATTGGGCGAACGGCAGGTCGGCGGAAATGCACAGCACCACGGTGTTGTCCAGTTCAGACGCCAGTTGGTTAAATTTACGTACCGATGCCGCGCAAACGCCGGTATCGATGCTCGGGAAAATGTTCAGCACTTTACGTTTGCCAGCGAACTGGCTTAGCGCGACGTCAGAGAGATCTTTGGCGACCAGCGTAAACGGCTGCGCTTTAGCGCCTGCCTGCGGAATGGCGCCTTGAACAGAAACGGGGTTGCCCTGGAAATGCACGGTTTGTGACATGGTTATCTTCCTGTTTACATATAGTTAACGTCACGGCTAGTGTATGACATCAGTCATCAGCACGGCAAATCCTTTTAATACTTACCTGCGAGGTTCAGGGAATGCGAAATCTGCGAGTCTATGAAGAAGCCTGGCCGTTACATACTCCTTTTGTGATCGCCCGCGGCAGCCGCAGCGAGGCCAAAGTGGTGGTGGTGGAGATCGAAGAAAATGGCGTGAAAGGCGTGGGGGAATGCACGCCTTACCCCCGCTACGGTGAGAGCATCGCCTCGGTGATGGCGCAGATTATGACGATTGGCGAACAGATTGAACGCGGCATCTCGCGTGAACAGATCCAAAATCTGCTCCCCCCGGGAGCCGCGCGTAATGCCGTCGATTGTGCGCTCTGGGATTGGCAAGCGCGCAGTGCGGGGAAGAGCATTGCTCAGCAGTCAGGCGTCATGCTGCCTAACCGGGTGGTCACCGCGCAAACGGTGGTCATTGGTACGCCTGAGCAGATGGCAGCCAGCGCGGCGGCGCTGTGGGAGAAAGGGGCCACGTTGCTGAAAGTGAAGCTTGATGATCATCTGATTAGCGAACGGCTAATCGCGATTCGCGAAGCGGTGCCGCAGGCGACGTTAATTGTTGATGCTAACGAGGCATGGCGTAGCGATGGTCTGGCTGAGCGTTGTCAGCTTTTGGCGGATATCGGCGTGGCGATGCTGGAGCAGCCGCTTCCGGCGGGGGACGATGCGGCGCTGGAGAATTTTATTCATCCGTTGCCTGTTTGTGCTGATGAAAGCTGCCATACCCGCGACAGCCTCGCGGCGTTACGTGGTCGCTACGAAATGGTCAATATTAAACTCGATAAGACCGGCGGCCTGACCGAAGCGTTGCTGTTGGCGGAGGAGGCGGAGCGACAGGGATTTGCACGGATGCTGGGCTGTATGTTGTGTACCTCGCGAGCCATTAGCGCCGCGTTGCCGCTGGTGCCGATGGCCCGTTTTGCCGATCTTGATGGCCCAACCTGGCTGGCGGTCGATGTTGAGCCGGCGCTGCATTTCAGCACCGGCGTACTTCATCTTTGAGGATGCCAGTGCAGCAGGTTAATCATTGCCGACAGGTATTTATCCGTGGCCTCGTCGGCGGATATCGGCGGAAATTCGGCGGTAATGCACGGCAGGCCGATATCGGCGCACCAGCTGCCAAAGGAGCCGGGCGTTTCATAGCCTACGCTGCCCACCAGCGGCAAAGTAAAGGCATCGGCGAGCCAGCGTCCCAGCTCGCTGTGGCCGGGATCTTCAATGCAGGCCAGCGGATCGTGAAATGAAACGACCCAGGCGGGATGGGTCTGGTGGATCAGTTCGCACAGCGCCTGGGTTTCTGGCTCTGAACCGGGTTTTTCGCCAGTGAGCAGAACCACATCACGCTGCTCTGCCGCGCTGTTCCAGCGGTAAACCGTTTCGCCTTCCTTCCAGTTCGCCGCCGGAAAATTTCGGTTCAGGTCGATACCACGTGCGTTGGCGCGTAATCCTAGCTGACAGCCGTCGGGATTCACCGCCAGCACCACGTGATGACGGCGCAACTCCGGTTTGAGCGTGCGTAACGCGCAGGAGAGGGTGACGATTGATGAGTTTTCATCGCCGTGGGTGCCGGCAAGAATTAAACCGCTGCGGCTATCGGCCAGCGGTGCAGGGAACCACAGCAGCGGTGCGCCGAGATGAGACTGGCCGTAGCGCTGGGTTCCCGGCGGAAAAGCGCCGCGTTGAGGGCGAGGACGAGAAACGGGCATAGGGCATCCTGTTATCAGGTTATTTTGAGCAGTGTTGTGTAAAACCGTCCCGGAATCAAACAGTTTCCTGCGATCGAGAAATCAGCATATATGTCAATTTTCTACCACAAGCTGTTTGCAATTTCAGGTGATGAAACAAATAATTATCGCACTGCCAGCTCTGGTTTTTTTATTTTAAAGGGGATCTTATGAAGTATCCTGTCACATTGACATGCGGCGCGCTGTGGTTAGCCAGCGTTTCCTCTCTTTCCTGGGCGGCTGATGTCCCGCCTGGCACCGTATTAGCCGAAAAACAGGTGCTGGTGCGGCACATTAAAGATGAGCCTGCCACATTAGATCCCGCTAAAGCCGTTGGCCTGCCCGAAATTCAGGTGATCCGCGATCTCTTTGAAGGTTTAGTCAATCAGGACGCGAAAGGCAACCTGATTCCTGGCGTGGCGACTCGCTGGCAGAGCAATGATAACCGCGTCTGGACCTTCACCCTGCGTGACAACGCCCGCTGGTCCGACGGCACGCCGGTGACGGCAGAGGATTTTGTCTATAGCTGGCGGCGGCTGGTGGACCCAAAAACGACTTCGCCGTTCGCCTGGTTTGCCGCACTGGCGGGCATCAGCAACGCGCAAAATATTATTGATGGTAAAGCCGCGCCGGATAGCCTCGGCGTCACCGCGGTGGATGCGCGGACCCTGCGCGTGCAACTGGATAAACCGCTGCCGTGGTTCAGCAATCTGACGGCCAGTTTCGCCTTTTATCCTGTGCAGAAAGCCAATGTGGAAAGCGGTGATAACTGGACGCGCCCGGGTAATCTGGTCGGTAACGGCGCGTATGTTTTAAAAGATCGCGTGGTGAATGAAAAGCTGGTGGTGGTTCCCAATACGCACTATTGGGATAACGCCAAAACGGTTATTCAGCAGGTTACGTTTGTGCCGATCAACCAGGAGTCGGCGGCGACCAAGCGCTATCTGGCGGGCGATATTGATATCACCGAGTCATTCCCAAAAAACCTGTATCAAAAGCTGTTGAAGGATATTCCGGGACAGGTCTATACCCCGCCGCAGCTTGGCACTTATTACTATGCGTTTAACACGCAGAAAGGGCCAACTGCCGATGAGCGTGTGCGCCTGGCGCTGAGTATGACGATTGACCGTCGTCTGATGGCAGAGAAAATTCTGGGAACCGGCGAGAAACCGGCCTGGCGCTTTACCCCGGATGTCACCGCAGGCTTCACTCCGCAGCCGGTGCAAATTGAGAGCATGAGTCAGGCCGAGCTGAATGCTCAGGCGAAAGCGCTGCTGCAGGCGGCGGGCTACGGCCCAAACCGCCCGCTGAAGCTGACTCTGCTGTATAACACCTCGGAAAATCATCAGAAAATCGCTATTGCGGTGGCGTCGATGTGGAAGAAAAATCTTGGCGTTGACGTGAAGCTGCAAAATCAGGAGTGGAAGACCTATATCGACAGTCGAAATACCGGCAATTTCGATGTGATCCGCGCCTCGTGGGTAGGGGATTACAATGAACCATCGACATTCTTGTCGCTACTGACCTCAACCCATAGCGGCAATATTTCGCGCTTTAACGATCCGGCCTATGACAAGATCCTGACCCAGGCAGCGTTGGAAAACTCAGAAAAAGCGCGCAACGATGATTACAACGCAGCGGAAAAAATCATTATGGCGAAAGCGCCTATCGCGCCGATTTATCAATACACCAACGGGCGTCTGATTAAACCGTGGCTGAAAGGATATCCGATAACCAATCCGGAAGACGTGGCATACAGCCGCACGATGTATATCGAGAAGCACTGATGACAAACCAGGTTTAAAGATTGTGCTCGCGTTTCTGCCGGGCGTCGGCTGACGCCTTGCCCGGCCTACAAAACCCACAATATCAATAAATTGTGCATTTTTCGTAGGCCCGGTAAGGCGCTAGCCGCCACTGGGCAATTCCAGCCAGCTGCACTTTGTCAGCAATCTGAAGCACTGATAAGTGCACCACCGTAAAACCCGCAACTGGCGCTGTTTTCAGCGCCAGCCCGCCTTTTCTGATTATCTCTTGTCGTCACCTGGCCATGTTCGTTTTATTCATCAGGAGGGCTGTAGCGTTACTGCTGCAATAATTCGGCAAATTTCGCCAGCCATTGCGGGTGCGCTGGCCAGGCTGGGGCGGTGACCAAATTGCCATCGACGTGCGCCTGATCGATGCCGATGTCGGCATAATGACCTCCACTGAGCCGTACTTCCGGTGCACAGGCCGGATAGGCGCTGCAGGTGCGTCCTTTTAGGATCCCTGCGGCAGCCAGCAGTTGGGGACCGTGGCAAACTGCGGCAATCGGTTTACGTGCAGCGTCAAATGCCTGTACCAGTTTGAGTACTTCATCATTCAATCGCAGGTATTCAGGCGCGCGTCCACCGGGGATCAGCAGAGCGTCATAATCCTGCTCCTTCGCTGCGCTGAAATTGGCGTTGAGAATAAAACGATGACCAGGCTTCTCGCTATAAGTCTGGGCACCGTCAAAATCATGGATTGCGGTCATAATGTAGTCGCCTGTGATTTTGTCAGGGCAGACTGCATCAACCTGATGGCCAATCATCTGCAATGCCTGAAATGGCACCATCGTTTCGTAGTCCTCAGCATAATCGCCGACCAGCATTAGAATTTTCTTGCTCATCATAACTACTCCCATGTGAATTAAGGTGTCTAAGATATAGCCTGGTAGAAGAGGGAATGCGAACCGTAGTTGGCGCAATATTGCCAGCTGACCAGAGTTTCTATAAAAATAAAGCTTGCTATCAATTGTTATCTGTGCGATCAATAGGTGGTTGGTTTGGTACACAGACCTAAAAATAATGCGGTTTAGTAAAGCAGTTCTCATCTCAAGCGTTATCCGTAGATAATCCTTTTTTCGAGCCTCCTTATCGTTATTAATTAAATTCTGTGATGCGAACTTTTTCGCCGTAAGGCGTTGATTATTGAGGTAATATTTATGTCTGAGAAGATGACTGGTTTAGTAAAATGGTTTAATGAAAGCAAAGGTTTTGGTTTTATTTCTCCACTGGATGGCAGTAAGGATGTCTTTGTACATTTTTCTGCACTTCAGGGTGATGGTTTCAAAACCTTATTTGAAGGGCAGAAAGTTGATTTCTCTATCGAGAATGGCGCCAAAGGTCCTGCTGCTGCAAATGTCATTTTGCGCGATTAATAATTTTCTGAAATTTTTTGAACTTGCGACAACGATGACGGTCTAAGCCCGAGTAGACAGGTTCACAAGATAGCAGTAAAGGGTATATTGAAGCAGACGGTTCCAGTGTACCCATTTTAAAATGATCGAAAGTGTATGAGAGAACGATATCCCGAATGCACTTAATATTTTTGTATTAAATTTTACTTAACGTTACGTGCCGAAGGCACATTAAAAAACTAAACAACATCCAAAAGATCGCTGGTGCAGTATAGATTTTAATCCGAAGAATCTCGGGTTTATCTTTAAGAATTAATGACAATGATGTCTTTGTTATTATCGACCATTCAGAACAATGCTTTTTGCGTTGTCATTGAAAACCAGGAAAGTGTTTTCAGTTAAATATGGCTAAATGTCCCTGCGGTAGTGAATGTTGTAGCAAATAGAGGCTAACATCATGACTGACCACATTCATTTCAGATGCCCATGCTGTCATGGGTCACAGTACAGAACATCGGCTTACGATGTGTCTGCAACAAATCCGTTTGGCGCGAAATGTATCTTTTGTAAATCTTCAATGATTACACTCGATAACATCGCCATACATATTTCTAAAAACTCAGCATCGCTGGAGTTAAGGAAATAACGAATCGGCCCCGGAAGGGGCCTTTTGACGTCTATAGTGTCATATCTTTTTCCGTCTCGATTCCTTTTAAGACACCAGTCAGCTCCATGCCTAAGTGTAACTTTCTGTATTTATTTGTATTTTTTATGTTCAAATTGCCCGCGCCTGGCTTTTGGGTTTGTTTAAATTTAAATGCAATCGTGGTTTTTTATTGTGCCCTGATATGAGTAAATACTGAGTTGCGCAATTTTTACGAAAACATTATGACGTTCTATAATTGTGCTGACTGAAACTTATCAGGTATTTCTATGCACATTTCACCACCTGTTCGCCCGGAAGAGAGTATCCAACGCTTGACGGCACTGCTGGAGCCGATTGCCGAAAAAATGAGAGTAGTGCCGCGGAAACGCATCACCTGGGAGCACAAAAATCAACCTCAGCTGTATCTTTTTCAGGAAGGCGAGCTTTCGATACTCAGGGCATCAGACGGCCTGTTAATTGTCACCGTTTACAACCCACATCTGTTTGGCATCGCTGAAATGATCCAGCCGGTGCGCGGTCATCAACTGCGGGCGGAAACTGAATCGACAATCCTGCGCGTCGATGCGCAAAAAGCGATGGAGGCCTTTCGTCAGCACGGCGTATGGGAGGATGTCGCCTCATTATTGTCATATCATACGGCGTATCTTTTTTATCGTGATGCCTTAGTGGTACAGCAACGAACCTATGCCGTCATTCGCAATCATTTAATAGAAATGAGCATGCTCCCGGAGGAAACTCGAATGCGCGTATCTATTCTGGATTATATTCAGGAGCGCACACATTTATCCAGAAGTAGTGTATTAAATGTGCTTTCTGCGTTAAAAGTTGGTAACTATATCGCTTTTAGACGTGGTGGTTATTTGATTGAGTTAAATAATTTACCTGAGCGTTTTTAGATTGGTTGATTTGTCCAAAATTAAATAATAAAGCGGTTATCATTGCCGCATTAATATTCTATTGTAGGCCCACTTAATTCTTAAGTATCTCATTTATTTGACAACGGGTCGACACCAGGATTTTTATGAAAAAGACGCTTATTACGTTAATTATTGCTAATGCTTTTACCGCGACCACAGCTTTTGCTGCTGCGCAGGAGGGAACCTGGTATGCGGGTTCTAAATTTGGCTGGTCGCATTATAGTGACTCTAGCTCCGATCACTCTGTCGATGTAGACCGTGATAACGTCGGCGGTGGTGTGTTTACCGGTTATCAGATTAACCCGTGGCTGGCGGTAGAAGGTGGGTATGATTATTTAGGTAATATGGGGATCAACGGTCGCCATGGTGCATCCGGTTCGCAGATGAAAAGTCAGGGATTGCAGCTCTCATTGAAAGCCAGCTACGGCCTGACCAGCGATTGGGGCCTCTATGGTCGCGCAGGGCTGATGGGCTATCGCGCGGAGTCTGACGTGAATGGCCATAACCGTTTTGATACCGGTGTGCGTCCGGTGGTGGCGATTGGTACTGAGTATGCCTTTAACGACAATTGGTCGGGGCGTCTGGAGTATCAGTGGGTTAACAATGTGGGCAACGAAAACCAGATTGGCATGAGCAGCGATGTGAGCTCCGTGATGGCTGGCGTCAGCTATCGATTTGGTCAGTAAATTCAACAGCCTGGAAAGAGCCCCCTTATTGCTAATAAGGGGGCTCTTTTTTATCCCTGAGTGAGTGATTGCAGAGAGTCGTTCATCTTCTGTAACCCGGTGATATTCTGCTCTTTCAGATAGTAGTTATTCATTAAGCGCATTTGATCCAATTTTGTCAGTGAAGCATAAACCCGATACGTCTGGCTATGGACATCAAAAATATCGTTAGTTTTCACATCTAACAGATAATCTGTTTTTAAACTGAATGATACATTATCAATGATTTGCTTATTTTTCTGATGCAGCATCGTTGTGGCAACCGGGTCGCTGGCTATTGGATTGTTTTGCACGACGGGGATATGTAACGCATCTATTTTAGTTAAGGTTTTGGGAGACTGTGAACTACAGGCCGTTAGCATTGTAGCCAGCATAACAAGGGAAAGTTTACGCATGGTATTTCCTGGTATAAATAATGGTCGTGCTTATTATCTTTTTTACCTGGAACTCTGCGAGAATTTATTTGTTTAATTTAAAATTATGAGCGTGCGTGTTGTGGAAGGAACCCGTGATTTCACGGGTTCTGCATGGCGCATACTAAACCACATTATGTTATTGATTGAGGAATCGTACTCATTGCAAATGTGAGGATTTTCTCACCATCAAATGATGCGTAAGGCAAACTTTCGATCACTGCAATTTCTTGTTCTGAATTCAATGAGTTCATGAATTCTGGGATCTTATATTGAATATGCGGAGCGATCAAAACGCCGTCATAGGCAGGTGCTACGCTAAAGAAATTCTCAACACCAACGGCACTGATTAAAAGATCTAAACCCTGAGTATCGGCTGTTTTTTGCATTTTTCTGGCAATAATTCCTGCCGTTTCGCCGAACAGGCAACATATTAATAACTTTTTCACAATTTAATCCTCGGTGAGATACCTAAGCTACATTATTCCTCCATGGCTGATGAAAATGCGCGATACGTCAATATTCTAATACTAATTTATTAGACGGCATCTTCACTATCACAGAAGCCAGAAACAAAAGCTTCTGTGATGTTGTGAATGATCGGATATGGCTATTGGGTTACTTTTTTTTGCGTGAAATCACGAAGCGATCGTCAACGCGCGTGAGCTTTGCTCCATTGGTGCAGTGCTCAATGGCGAAATTAAAAAACTCATCAGAGTCGAGTTCAAAATCCAGTTCGATTTTAATGGTTTCACTGGATTGCAGAAGCTGCTTTGCCTGTTCCAAATCACTGGCCTTAACTATTCCCATCTCTTCACCTCGTTTTAGCGCTGGTGGCGTCCGGGCTTCATCTTACGGCCTAAGTTTTACAATCATGCGACACTGGCGTTTTATTTCTGCGAGATAAGTTTTTCGGCCTTACGTAACACGATCACCATCGCTTCAGGAGACCCGATAGCGATGGTAACCAGTGCAATCTTAGGGCCTATCCCAGTAGGCGTTATTGGCGCAGGCAGTTTGAACACGGACAGCGCACAGAAACCGGAGCGTACACGGAGTACGTGAGGATTTCGAGCACTGCCCAGGTTCAAAATGGCAAGTAAAATAGCCCTAATGGGATAGGCTCTTAATCAACGTTAGTGAAGTAGTCTCGTGCGACTGCCTCAACGTTCTTTGCATCAATGCCCGTCTTCTCCGTGATCGAGGCAATGAACGGCTTGAACTTCTCTGTTATCACATGGCCACCGTCCCAATGAGCGACGTAGAAGCGGCACTGATAGCGATAAAAGTGGAGAGTGGTGTCTCCTAACGTGTAATACATAAGAATCTCCCGTTCAGTATGTCGGATGGATCGCCACAATTTGTGAGCAAAGAGCCGATTGGCGGATTCTATCCTCCTCCCAATTGACCGAAATTTCCAGAGAGCAATACAAAACCATCGGGAATACGTATAGGGGCTCCTACACAATATCGACGATATGATTAGCGTACGGATGCTAAATTCTCCACAACTTCAATGTGTTCACGTTAATGCCTTGCATGTGGCTTGATTAACGTCATTGAAGTGCTGATACTGTATATAAATACAGTATATGCAGGTGAGTTTATCATGATGTTCTACAAGCCGGTTGAATTGCGTCAGGTCATATCGATTCCGTTGTTTAGCGATCTTGTTCCGTGTGGGTTTCCCAGCCCGGCGCAGGATTATATTGAGAAGGGGATTGATCTCAACGAGCTTTGTGTCAGTCATCCTGCTGCGACCTATTTTGTAATGGCAACAGGCATGTCGATGGTTGATGCCGGTATTTATGAGGGTTCGCTGCTGGTGGTGGATCGCAGCCTGAAAGCAACGCATGGCGATATCATCATTGCCTCGTTAGCCGGTGAATACACGGTCAAACGCCTCTGCACGCATCCCGTGATGCAATTGATGCCAATGAACCCTGATTTTCCTCCGATTGAACTACACGATGGTGGTGAAGAGCTGGAGATTTTTGGCGTCGTCACGTTCAGCATTAATCGGTTTCGCTAATGTTTGCCCTGGTAGATGTGAATTCATTTTATGCCAGCTGTGAAATGGCCTTTCGTCCCGATTTGCGCGGGCGTCCGGTGGTGGTATTAAGCAATAATGATGGCTGCGTGATTGCCCGAAATAGCGAAGCTAAACGGCTTGAGATCCCCATGGGCGCGCCGTATTTCAAAGTGAAATCTCAGTTTGAGCGTTACCAGATCGCGGTATTTAGCAGTAACTACGCACTGTATGGCGATATGTCGCACCGTGTGATGACCCTTCTTGAAGAGCTGGCCCCATCAGTTCACCAATATTCCATTGATGAAGCATTTGTGAATCTCTCCGGGCTTAATCGTCCTGGGGAACTCGAGGCATTTGGTCGCCACGTGCGAACGACATTACTCCAGTGCACTGGTTTGACGGTAGGTGTGGGAATTGGGCCGACTAAAACATTGGCTAAGCTGGCTAATTATGCAGCGAAAAGATGGCCGCAAACCGGAGGCGTGGTTGATCTCTCTTTATTGGTCAGGCAGCGAAAACTGCTGGCTCAGGTTGAGGTCAGCGAGATCTGGGGCGTTGGTCGACGAATAGCGAGAAAGCTCAATGATATGGGGATTAAAACGGCGCTTCAGCTTGCTGAAACGCCCGCGTCGCTTATCAGAAAACATTTCAGCGTCGTGCTGGAGCGCACAGTGCGAGAGTTGTGCGGCGAGCCTTGTCTTGAACCAGAAGAGTTTATGCCGACGAGGCAGCAAATCATCTGCTCGCGTTCGTTTAGCCAAAAGGTGAGCGAATATGAACCGATGCGTGAAGCAATATGCAGCCATGCGGTTCGCGCCGCCGAGAAACTCCGTGCAGATCATCAATATTGCCGCTATGTTTCCGCCTTTATTAAAACCAGCCCGTTTGCAGGTAATGAAGTCTATTACGGTAAAGATGCCGGAACCAAAATCCAGATCCCAACGCAGGATAGCCGGGATATCGTCGCTGCGGCGATAAAGTGTCTGGATACCATCTGGCGGGAGGGGTATCGGTTTCAAAAGTGTGGCGTAATGCTGGGCGACTTCTTTAGCCAGGGGGTGGCTCAGTTGAGCTTGTTTGATGACTATCGGCCGCGAGCCAATAGCGAACAGCTCATGACGGTACTCGATCACGTTAACCAACGAGGAAAAGGGCGTCTCTGGTTTGCCGCGCAGGGAATAGAGCGTGCTTGGGAGATGAAACGAAACATGCTATCTCCGGCCTACACCACCCGTTTTAGCGATCTGATGCGGGTGAAACTGTAGACCGGATAGATTCCCCGAAGATGGCGCTGGAGCGCCTGTAACAACGGGCGTAATGTCGACACGGCGTGGCGGTTTCCCGGAGACGCTGCTGTGCACCTGTCCTGGCTACCGGTCCGTGCTGGCTGTGGTTTTTATTGCTTGCCCGGCGATTTCTCTGGTCACAGAACCTGGCTTATTTCAGGCCAGCCAGTTCATTGGCGGTCAGCGCTAAAGTTTGCGTCATCCCGCTCTCAGCAGATTGCACCGCGGCTTCCAGTACTGCCATCACGGCGAGTGCTTCTAATGGTGATACCGGGTTGTTGATTTTCCCGGTCAGCGCATCACGGACGTGAATATAGTACTGGCGCTGGTCGCCCTGCGGTGTACTGATTTCCTGGGTTTGTAGATCGGTATCGTAAACCACCAGACTATCGTCGTCATGGCCCCAATCTTCGCTGCCAGGAGCCACACCTGCCAGTAATTGACTTTCCTGCTGGTCCGCTTTTTGTTTGACCACGCTGCCTTTATCGCCATGAATGGTAAAGCGCGATACGCCGCCGGCCACCAGCATGCTGCAGTGCAGAATCACTTTATGCTGTGGATAATTCAGCACCACATGCGCCCAATCGTTAATTTGCGCACCATCGCGCAGGGTCGCGATATTCCCCTGCACGGATTGCGGTAGGCCAAACAGTTGCAGCGCCTGGTCAATCATATGCGGGCCTAAATCAAACCACAGGCCGCTGCCCGGCACATTCTGCTCGCGCCAGCGAACGCGGACTTCCGGGCGGAAGCGGTCGAAATGCGATTCAAAATGTTTAACCTTACCGATAAGTTCCTGCTCGATAACCTGCTTAACGCCGAGATAATCACTGTCCCAGCGGCGGTTATGGAACACCGACAGCACTCGTTGTTTCTCTTCTGCAAGCGCAATCAGCTCGCGGGCTTCCTGCATATCGAGCGTAAACGGTTTGTCGACCACCACGTGCTTGCCAGAGTTTAAGGCTAGCCGGGCGAGCGGGGCGTGGGTCGCGTTTGGGGAGGCAATGACCACCAGATCGATATCCGGATGCTGAATCGCCTCTTCAGGTGAGGCAATTACGGTCACATTCGGCAAATCGCGCTTCACTTTTTCTTCATCGCGGGAAGCGACAATCGCCAGCTTCAGGCCGTCAACGGATTGGATCAGCGGCGCATGGAAGGTTTTGCCGACAAAACCATAGCCAATCAGGGCGATATTGATGTTCTTAGCGTTATTCATAAGCGTCTCCGCGTCATTAAGCATCAGCGATGTTGAGGTGTATTGAGCCGTTATCCTTCAACTCTTTCCACGGACGGTCGAGAAAGAGCTGATGGATATCGGTGAGTTCAGCGACCAGCCAGGGTTCGCAGTGGTCCAGTTTCATATGGTCGGCGACCAGCCAGTGTTCAGCGCTGGCCGCCAGCATGGCGCGCTTCACCTGGGCATCGGCTTCCTGGCTGGCGCTCAGGCCAAGTTCGCCATGAAGCGCGCAGGCGCCAAGAATGGCGATATCCGCACGATAGCGTTCGAGCAGCGACAGGGTGGCGTGACCGGCGAACAGGCGCTGTTGCATATCCCATTTGCCACCCAGCAGAATAAGCTGAATATCCGGGCGATCGCTGAAGTGCTGGGCAATATCCAGAGAGTGGGTAATGACCGTCATGGGGCCGGTTATCTGGGTCGCGACGGCCAGTATCGTGCTGCCTGCGTCAAGAAACAGAGTCGATCCGCTGGGGATCTTCTCGGCCACCATTTTGCCCAAGCGCTGTTTGGTATCCGCGAGCAGAGCGTTTCTGCTTTGGCGATTCATCAACGAGAGATTCAGGGCGATAGCGCCGCCGTGATTCTTCTGTGCGAGTCCCTGTTTTTCGAGGTCGGTAAGGTCGCGGCGCAGGGTATCTGCAGAAACCTGCAGCTTATCTACCAGCTCGCTGATAGTGACTTCACCCTTTTCGCTAAGAATATCAAGCAGGTATTTTTGCCTGGCCGTTTTATGCATCTTTTAAATTCCGCAAAATGCTGCAATAACTCGCATAATACAGCATTTTGCGGCAAAAGAAATCGGGATGATGCGGAGGTTAGTTCAGCGCAATGCGCGCCACGCTGTCAGGGCCTTTGGTGGTGTTATCTTCGTTGAAATCCTGCTTGATGGTGACGTAAAGCGTGTTGCCGTCAGGAGAAATCAGCAGGCTGTTCGGATGGCTATCGAAAGACCATGTATTTTTCAGCGCATAGCTGGTGGCATCGAGCTGTAATACCTTTTTCGACTCGCGCTGGCTGATATAAATTTCATTGCGTTTGGCGTTGAATTTGATCCCCAGCGCATCGCCCTCAAGACGTTTAATCACTTTTCCCGTGCGCTCATCAAACACCAGCGTCGTTTTCGCTTTTGAATCGTCAGTCACGAACAGGCGGCCAGTCGCCGGGTCTTCCGCCATGTTGAGGAACAGGTACTCTTTGCCGTCACCCGGCGTCCAGCGTTTTTCAATTTTATTGGTGGCCGGATTAATCACCAGAATTTCGCCGCCGCCGTTAGCCGCATAGATGAGTTTGGTTAGCGGAGAGTAGATGATCCCGGTCACCCATTTGCCGGCTTTTTCAATCTGGGTTTTCAAAGTCATGGTTTTCGCGTCAACCACGGAAATGTAGCCGGGATCGGTCACGCGGCCGATGTAGAGTTGATTGTCGTGAAACAGAACTTCCCGTGCGCCAACAGGATCTCCATCTTTGTCCTTGCCATCGAACATCAGGCGTTGCAGTACTTTCCCGCTACGGGCATCCACTTTTGACACGCCGCCATCCAGCGAGTTAGTGGTGTAGAAAACCTGACCGTTATCATCGACCGCCATACCAAAGTTTTTGAGATCGGTATGGGTTTCGACCGTGGTGGTCAGCGTTGTCGGGTCAAGTCGGTAGAGCATGCCGCCATTAACGTCTTTGAACCCCTGAGCGCTGGCAACAAACAGGGCATTTTGCCCGGGTATCAGAGCTAACTCATATAAACCATCCCCCAGTTGACGCTGGACCAGAGGTGATGTGGTTTTCTGGTGGACGGCGGCAGCGGCTGATGGCGATGTCTCTGCCATGGCCTGCAACGTGGTCAGGGTCAATGCCGTAACAAGCGCAGCGGAAAGCGTGGTTTTACGCGGGCTGAACAACGATTTCATTCTGAACTCCATCATTGGGTTTACGTGCTCTAAGGCAGAGCAGCGTCGCTAAAACAAGAATGAGAATCATAATCATTTGTTTGGGTTGAGCAAACTGGCTAACGAAGCGGGAGGGGGGCGATCGCTGATTTCTAAGACCCAGGATGGGTATTTTTCAGCGGTAGTGAGTAGGAATCCGGGGTGGGGAGAGGCTAATACATTGATTTTATGTAAGTATACATTTCCTTACAGTTAACTTACAAAACATTATGAGTTTAATAAAACAAATAATTATCATTTACATTCTCAATTGTTGCTGTCTCATGTTATTTGTGGCGCTAAATCTCATGGAAAAGAGGATTATTTCATCAGCGCTACTGGTGTAACAGCTGCATTCACAAGAATAATTCCTGATGGAAAAAGTTATGTTTCTCAATGGCAAGGGAAGTTCAGGGCGCGCATCCATAAACAAAATAGTAAAACCGTTTACCGTTTCGCTGCTGGCGTTGGCTGTACACGCGTTTATTCACCCTGCTCGGGCAGCAGAAAATACTCAGCAGAATATGGTGGTGTACGGCAGTACTGAAAATACAGCAGATGACTCACAGGATTACGCCGCGAAAACCACGCGCGCGGGCACCAAAATGCTGCTGGCACCGCGTGATGTGCCGCAGTCTGTCAGCATCGTTACCCAGCAGCGTATGAAGGATCAAAACCTGCAAAGTATTGATGATGTGTTGACCAACGCGACCGGCGTGTCAGCGCAGGAAATCGACAGCGAACGTTCGTATTACTACTCTCGCGGTTTTGAAATCACCAGTTTCTCCTACGACGATATCCCCACCTCGCTGGGCGATGCGTGGAATTACGGCGATGCGGCGGAAGATACCGCTATTTACGATCGTATTGAAATTGTACGTGGCGCAACCGGGCTGATGACCGGAGCGGGCGATCCCGGCGCGACGGTGAATATGGTGCGCAAAAAAGCCGACAGCAAAACTGTAACCGGCAACGTCAGCGCCAGTTACGGGAGCTGGAACAAGCAGCGCTATGTCGGCGATTTCTCGACACCACTCAACGCCGACGGCAGCGTACGCGGACGGGTGATTGCTGGTTATCAGGATCAGGATAGTTGGCTGGATCGCTATCATAAGACCAAAAAGTTTCTTTATGGCGTCGTGGATGCAGATTTAACGGACAGGACAACGTTGTCGCTGGGCTGGGATTATCAAAAAACCAATACCGGTAATCCAACGTGGGGCGGGCTACCGAGCCTGTATAGCGACGGCTCGCGCACCCATTACGATCGCAGCACCAATACGGCAGCCGACTGGACGCGCTACGCTGTCGAATCGCGCAAGGTGTTTGCCAATCTGACCCACGACTGGGATAACGGCTGGTCATTGCGTTTCAACGGTACTCATGGCGAGCAGACGTTTAACGACACCTTGCTGTACGTGATGGGTAACCCCGATGCGACCACCGGTGAAGGTACCACCGGCTGGGGCAGTAAAGACCGCGGCAAACGGACCCTTGACTCTTTTGATACCTACGCCAGCGGGCCGTTTAATTTATTTGGCCGCCAGCACCAGCTTATGGCCGGGGCCAGCTACAGCCGACAGCACAACGCGAGCTATAGCCAGGATGGGCCGATGGATAGCGACCAGATGGGCATCTTTAATAACAACTGGAACGGCAGCGTCGCTCAGCCGGAATGGGGTGACTGGTATCTTAATGCCGATGATATTGTGCGGCAAAAATCAGCCTATACCGCCGCGCGTTTCTCTCTGGCCGATCCGCTGTCGCTCATTCTTGGCGCTCGCTATACGCAGTACAGCGCTAACGGCAGCAGTGGCGATATGCGCAAATACAACATGACGCCATACGGCGGCGTGGTCTACGACATCACGGAAAGTCTGTCGGCCTACGCCAGTTATACGTCAATCTTCTCGCCACAAACTAAACGATCCGCTGATGGAGCATGGCTGTCGCCAATCACCGGCAAGAACTACGAAACCGGCCTAAAAGCCGATTGGATGGATAGCCGATTAACCACCAACTTCGCAATTTTCCGCATTGAGCAGGAGAACGCATCGGAAGCCATCAGCGGGGTCTTTGTCAATGGCTCCAGTGAACAGGCCTATCGCGCGACAAAAGGAGCGGTGAGTAAGGGGGCGGAGTTTGAAGTTAATGGCGCGGTGACGGACAACATGCAAATGACCTTCAGCGCCACTCGCTACGTCGCTACTGATAGCAGCGGTCGCTACAACAGTTTCGCCCCGCAAACACAGCTCAAACTGTTTACCCGCTACCGTGTTCCGGTGCTGCCTGAGCTGACCGTCGGCGGCGGTGCAACCTGGCAAAATCGGGTTTATAAGGATGTGACCGGCCCGGATGGTGAAACGCAGCGTCTGTATCAGGGCAGCTATCCGCTGGTTAACCTGTTTGCGCAATATCAGTTAACGAAGCAACTGACCGTGCAAGCGAACGTCAATAACTTGTTCGATCGTGAATATTACTCGTATCTGGATGATTCGGCGGTTTATGGCGAACCCCGTAACATTTCGGTGAGCATGAACTACACGTTTTGAGAATTTGCCCAGCCGATACTGACTGTCTGCAGAGGTGGGTAATCAGGTTGGGCGTTTAAAAGCGGTTGGGTAAATGGTGAATGGCGATCAGTTTGCCATTTTCCAACTGGATATAGTTGCCTTTTTTAAGCTCAGCCAGCATTTTCATAATACTGCTGCGTGATAATCGGGTGCGATCGAGAATGTACTGATAAGCCGCGGTATTGGCACGAATTTCGTCTGTTTCCTGAATGAGCATCAGTAACTGATAGCGTAAAATATCAAAGCTGGTAGGCGCCGTCAGCATTTCGTTATAAATGAAAAGCTTGTTAGTCACGAACATGATGTGTTTAGCTAAAAGATCCCAAACTTGTTTTTCTTCAACCAGCGCCATCACTTGCTCATAAGGAAGGGTGGCGATTTCAGATTCCGTCATCGTACGTAGATGAAGATGTTCGGATAACGGTACGGTAAAACCCAATGCCAGCGGAGCGGAGAGAATACCGAGTGAGAATGCATCTTCATTACGCGCGAGCAGAAGACTCCCTTTGCGCACAAAATGGCACAGTGGCTCTGCGCCACGGCGAAAAAAAAGTTTGCTGCCTTTAGCCAGAGTGCGGAAATCCTCATTGCAAGTCACCGCGGCAAGAAGACGCGTTAGATGCGGGGAGGGAATTTTGATATCGGTGTGACGATCGTGCGCTGTCATAGGTCTTTCTGGTTAATCTGATATGACATTAAATCTAGCAGAACATTGTTGTTGGACAACAGAATGCTCGCTGAGAGAAAACGTTAGTACTTCATCGGGATGCCCTGTTTTATCTGTAAAAGAATGCCTCGCTCGGTCGTAATGTAGCTCCCCTTTTTTAGTTCTGCGAGGATCTTCATAATGCTGCTGCGAGAAAGAAACGTACGCGACTGGATATAATTTGCTGCCGTAATACTGTGGCGAATTTCCTCGGATTCCTGCATCAATTCATACAGCTGAGAACGTATAATCGCGTACGAAGTTGGTGCCGAAATGCGCGTACAGTGATCGTAAACCCTTCCCGCAGTGTAAATTAACAGATGTGACAAACTCTCCCATAAATCTCTTTCGGCAATAATTGCGTTTGCTGTAAATAAAGACAGGCAGGCAATGTGGGAAGGCTCCATCGTTTGCATATAAAGATAATCAGCAGCCGCAAGCTGATTGCTTAAGCCGAAAACGTAAGGGGCAGATTCCGAGTTCATCATAAAACCATCTCGGGTGCGAAAAAGGGCAATACTTCCCGAAAGCAACAGGTAACATTTGCGGGAGCTATCATTTTCGTAGTTAATTTTTTGTCTTGCATATGTTTCAAATATGTTGGATTCAGGTTTAAGTTGGTTGATCAGGTTTTCAATATGCTGATTAGGTTTAAAGGTTAAAGCATTGTACATACTTGTTTTCACTGTTTTTATACCGTCAGATACGTTTAACTCTCTGCTGGGAGAACGTTGAGCATGAATATTCCGATTCATTTGAGGCACGAAATTATGTGCCAATATGTAGCAGGGAGTGAATATCCCTGTCGGTGTAAAATTACACCGAAAAATCACTTGAGTTTATGTGTGTATTTATATCAATATTTAAAGCAGTAGTAATGATGTTGGGTTTTTTAATATTGATTCATTACGGGTTGATATCTCCTGTTTTAATGTTTTTTCTGGTGAGCATATTCTCATGCGTTACCTCCGACATAATGACTATTTACATACCAATATGATGAAGCAATGGAATTTCTGTGAAATATAAACTGATGAGACATACATCTAATGTTTTATTCACAGGAATATACTTAACCAAGTAAGGAGTATCACAATGAATAATAAAATAATGATCGCCGCATTCGCTGTTAGCGCCGCTTTGTCCGCAGTAAACGTTTATGCTGCTGACGGTACAATCAACTTCACCGGTGAAATTATTGACCAGGCCTGTACCGTTGATATCGGCAGTAACAACACGATGACCGTTGACCTTGGTCGCGTAGCCCGGACTTCTTTCCAGAGTGCAGGAGATGAGTCTGATTCAACGAAGTTCACGATTAAATTAATCAACTGCCCGGTTTCTGTTAGCTCGGCGAAAGTGAAATTCGATGGCGCGAATGACTTAAGCAATAGTGATTTGTTGGCGGTGACTCAGGGGGCGGCTGCGGCAACGGGGGTCGCCGTCAAATTGATGACAGCGGATAAAAGCCTGCAGGGCCTGAACCAGGTCAATAGCTATAGCTATCCGCTGGTCACAACGGCTGATAACAACCTCGATTTCTATGCGTCCTACCAGGCAACTCAGGCGGTTGTTACCGCCGGTACGGCTAACGCAGTAGCTAACTTTACCGTTAACTATAACTAATTCTTTAGCGTCAAACGGGGCCGATATTCGGCCCTTACTGTCCGGAGTATTCAATGAAGTTTTTTACTGGCGTCATGATGAGCACGCTGTTAATGGCAACTATCACCTCAATATCTTACGCAGGGGTGATTATCGGCGGAACGCGCGTCATTTACGCGGGTGATAAAAAAGAGGCATCATTAAGTATTACGAACCCTGATGATTTACCTTATCTGATCCAATCCTGGATAGAGCCGCCATCCACCAGTGGAGGTAAAGTGCCTTTTATTATTACGCCACCGCTGTATCGGCTGGATAAAAAACAGCAAAACGTTATGCGCATCGTACTGACCGGAAATTTAGCGCAGGATAAAGAATCTATGTTTTGGCTGAATATTAAGTCTATTCCGTCTGTCGCACCTCGGGATAACACTTTACAGGTGGCCGTCAAAACAAGAATAAAACTCATTTATCGTCCCTCTGCTTTAAATAAATCAGGCCCGGAAGAACAGGCGGATAAATTGAAATGGCAAAGAGTGGGTGATCGCATTCTGGTGACCAATTCAACGTCTTACTATATGAATTTTAATGAAATAAAAGTGGGGGCGTCAAAAATTGATGATGTGACATTTGTCGCACCTGGTTCAACCAGTTCGTACAGATTGCCCACCGGCGGAACCTCGATACAGGTTGAATTCAAAATTATTAATGACTATGGCGGAATTGGAGTGACGCATGTCGCCAGGTTATAAATAAAAAGACCAGACGATAGCGGAAATAAAAATGATAAAAGCTATCGCAAGGGAGTTAATGCTAATGAAAGCACTGAAGCAAATATCTATATATTATCCTTCATTCCTGGCGGTTTGGATTGCGCTGGTATTGTCATCAATGTGGAATGGTGCGCAGGGCCGTGATTTCTTTAACCCGGCACTTCTTGAAATTGATAATCCCGCGATGAAAGGGGCCGATCTTTCGGCGTTTGAAAGCGGCGCTCAGGCACCGGGTACCTATCATGTTGATGTGATTATTAATGATAGTCAGGTTGATACTCGGGATATTGTGTTTTATACCGTCAAAGACGGAGGCGGGGAGGTGGTGCTTGAACCCTGCCTGACGGTCGAACAGTTGCGGAGCTATGGTGTGAAAACGGCAAAATTCCCCGCTTTGTCAGGAAAAGGAGAGTGTGCAAATCTCTCTGCAATACCGCAAGCTAGCTCTGAGTTTCTATTTAATACGCAAAAACTACGGTTAAGTGTTCCACAAGCGGCGCTATCACCGGTAGCCCGAGGTTATGTTTCTCCGGAACTCTGGGATGAAGGAATTAATGCCGTTATGCTGAACTATATGCTCAGCGGAGCTAACAATTGGGCGCGCAATCAGGATAAAAATAGCAACAATCAATATGCCAATTTGCGTCCCGGCATTAATGTTGGCCCATGGCGCCTGCGTAACTATACGACCTGGAATCGAGACAGCCAGGGAACGAATAAGTGGGACACGGTTTATAGTTATGCGCAGCGTAATATTATTGCGTTAAAAGCGCAGCTAATGCTGGGTGATAGTACGGCACCCGCCGATATTTTCGATAGCATGCCGTTTCGTGGTGGCCAGTTAGCTTCCGATGATGACATGCTGCCGGAGTCGATGAGCGGCTATGCGCCGGTGGTCCGCGGGATTGCGAGGACTCACGCGCAGGTGATTATTCGCCAAAATAGCTACGTTATTTATCAAAACTATGTTGCACCGGGCGCGTTTGAAATTAGTGATATGTATTCCACCGGCGGCTCTGGCGATCTGAATGTCACCATCAAAGAAGCTGATGGTAGCGAGCAGAATTTTACCGTTCCCTATGCTTCGCTGCCGTTATTACAGCGCGAAGGACGAATCAAATATGCTCTTACCGCCGGGCAGTACCGTTCCTATGATAGCCAGGTCGATAAAACACCTTTTGGCCAGATGACGGGAATTTTGGGGCTGGCTGGCGGATTAACGATCTATGGCGGCTTGCAGGAGTCATCGAAATATCAGTCTATTGCCGGCGGACTAGGGAAGAATCTCGGAGAGGTCGGGGCGATATCCAGCGATGTGACGCAGGCCTGGTCGCATCCTCAAGGGCAAGAAAAGCAATCCGGTCAGTCTTGGCGAATGCGCTATAGCAAAAATATCGTGGCAACCGGGACCAACTTCGCGATTGCGGGTTATCGCTACTCCACCGGCGGTTATTACGGCATGCAGGAGGTTCTGGACTCTTGGGGCAATGGCAATGCGTTGCGTGAACAGCGGCGCAATAGAATGGAAGTGACGCTGAGCCAGGCGCTGGGCGAACGTGTCGGTTCATTTATGATGAGCGCGGTGCGCGAAGATTACTGGCGTACCAACCGCTCCGCCTCTTCGGTTAGCGCTGGTTATAACAACTCCTGGCAAGGGATTAGCTATGGAATTAACTGGACGTGGAGCAAAAATGGTGGAACCTCTGGCGGGCAAACCCAGGACTCGCAAAGTTCAGAGCAGGTTATTTCACTCAACATCAGCATACCGTTGCAGCGCTTTGCCAGCAGCGTCTGGGCAAATTATGCCCTCAATACCAGTAAGAATGGCGGAACAACGCACACCGTCGGAATAAATGGCATGGCTCTGGAAGGAAACGCGCTGAACTGGAGCGTTCAACAGGGCTATGGTACTGATGATGTCGGTTACAACGGCAGCGCAAACGCTGACTATCGGGGGACCTACAGCGAAGTGATGACGGGGTTCAGTTACGACCAAAACAGTGAACGGCTGAATTATGGTCTGGCGGGAGGCATCCTGGCTCATGCCGATGGTGTCACGCTATCGCAACCGTTGGGCGAAACGAATGTCCTGGTGAAAGCCCCTGGCGCAACTGGTGTGGGGGTTAATAATCAGAATGGTGCGAAAACGGATTTTCGCGGATATACCGTGACAAATAACGTTTCGCCTTACCGTAAGAATGATATTGGTCTGAATACGGCTACGTTACCGGATAACGTTGATCTGGATATTACCAATAAAACCGTTATTCCGACGCGTGGCGCGGTGGTACGAGCAGACTATGTTGCCAACGTGGGAATGCGGGCATTGTTGACGCTCAAACAAATTAACCAGCAGCCCGTGCCATTTGGCGCGCTGGTCAGCCTTAAAGGAAATGAGGGGCGTAGCGCCATCATTGATGAAGGAGGGCAGGTTTATCTAACGGGATTGTCGCCGCAAGGCGAGTTAATTGTTGCCTGGGGACAAGATAATTCTCAGCGCTGCCGGGTGAACTATTCATTGGCTGGAGAGAGTAGCGTTAGCGGAATCAGCATGGCAGAGTTTACCTGTCATTAAGTTTTATACCCTAAATAATTCGAGTTGCAGGCAGGCGGCAAGCAAGAGAGTCCCGATGAGCTTACTCAAGTAAGTGATTCGAGTGAACGCACGTAGTCAACGCACATGCAACTTGAAGTATGACGGGTATATTGGCCTGAAGTAGATGAGTATTTCTATGGATAAATTAATACGCTTTATTATTTTTATATTAAGCTTCACGGCTTTTACCTGCTCTGCGGTAACTTGTGAGGTATTACTTGCACAGATAAACACTGTCGGTTTTGGTACGGTGAATGTCCAGCGTGATACCCCACCCGGTGCGACTATTGCTTCAACGGTATCCCCGGGTTATGCGAAAGCTAAAATTACTTCTGATACCGGGGAGTCTTGCCCAGGGAATTATTCCATGGTGTATTTGTCTGGTGTCGAGTCGTCAATTAGTGGGGTCTATAAAACAAATCTGGATGGAGTAGGGATAAAAGTTAACGGTATGCCCGGCGATTTTAGTTTACCAACGGTGACTCCGAGTTATGTTTTTAATCTTGGTTATTACACGGTGTCGCTGGTGAAAACAGGAAATATAACACCAGGTCTGTTAACGCCGGGATTAATTGCCCAGGCCTGGTTTGGCACTCCGGGAAGTTACTTTACAAAAATATCATTGGATGCTAACTCGCAAGTAAATGTGCTTAGTTGCTCTATTTCGAGTCAGGTATTGAATTTTGATCTGGGTTCCGTCAGCGCCGCAGAATTTGGCACTGCAGCTGGGTTTACACCTTCACATACGGACACGCAGAATTTAGGACTTAACTGTAATCCGGGTGCCAATATTAACGTTGAGCTTAAAGGCGTACAAAACCCTGATGCCAGCGCTAATGCCAGCGTATTGGCATTAACCGGGCAAGGGGGAGATAACGTCGCAGATGGCGTCGGAGTGCAGCTGCTTTATAACAATGCCCCGATACAGTTAAACAATCGACTGATGTTAAAACAGTCGCCTGGCGGACTGGAAAGCTTCCCGATTATGGCGCGCTACTACCAGACTAAATCGCTGGTGAAAGCAGGCGAGGCAAATGCCACGGCAACACTGGATATGACTTATCAGTAGGAGGGGAAATGATAGCTAAGTTAAAATATTTGCTCCCGGGCCTGATATTTATTTCCGCTACAGCTTTCGGGGGCGACCCAGTTGCGTTGAATATCAAAGGTAAGATTGTTGCAGCACCTTGCCAGATCAGCAGCGATAGTATCGCAAGAACCGTTCCGTTGACGGGCGCGCAGGGTGTTCAGTCCTCATCTCTGTATACGCCGGGTTCAGCTACAGACTGGGTATTCTTTGATTTTAATATTGAACGCTGCCCGGCGGGAACGGTAAAAGCCACGATGCAGTTATCCGGCAATGCCGATAGCGCCGGGCCGGATGATCTCTACCAGAATGCTGGCAGCGCAGGCAATATAGCGATTCAGCTACAAACAGCAGACGGCCAGCCGTTAGGGAAAGATAAAACAGTCAGCGGCATTATTATCAATAATGAATATCGCTACCATCTACGTGCCCGAGCATTTAGTTCGCAAGGGAACGTTACACCCGGAACAATTAGTGCGGTGGTTACTGCGACGTTTACCTGGCAATAAAGGAATGTCATGCTTTTCTGTATGCTTTTTTGTAAAACGGCAGTCGCTGTTATTTCAGTGACAACAATCGTCTGGTTGATGCTCGATATGCTATCACCTATAAATTAGAGATCGAAGTGACGACATTGAATGTTTTCATTAAAAATGATAACTACTTTTTTAGGGTAGGGTTTAGTAAGTTAATGGAGAGTCTCTTTCCTGATGTGTTATTTAATATGCACGTAATAAACGATGTTGATAAAGAGGTCATCATTGATGCTGATATTATGGCGCTGAATTTGTGCCGGGGAGAGGAATTTGTTTGCCACCCGGAATTATTGAATCGCCGGGTGGGTTTACTTATCGGTTTGGTTGATAAGCGGTTCCTGCGTCCGGGAGGGGCTTTGCCATTATGTCTGCAGGATATGGTCTTTATTCAGCAGGATGAACAGATAAATCGGATTATGGCGAAAATAAAACGGATTCACCTGCTGATGCAAGCGCCATCGATGGATAAACCTGATGTGCGGTGTTGTGAATGTCATCATCGGCAACTTTCCCCACAGCAGAGAAAAGTTGCCGCAGCATTACATGAAGGGCTGCCAGTAAGTGATATTGCGCGAAAACTCGCGCTTTGCACAAAGACGGTTTTCTCACATAAAAGAATAATTATGTCTAAATTCAATTTACGCAATGATTTGGACCTTTTGCTGCTGCTGAAATATTTGCAAATGAAAGATTGTTTAGGCATACGCGTTGAATATAACCAAAATAATTCGAGTTGCAGGAAGGCGGCGACGCAGTGAATCCCCAGGAGCTTACTGAAGTAAGTGACTGGGGTGAGCGAGGAAAGCCAACGCACAAGCAACTTGAAGTATGACGGGTATAAACTTGCAAAATATACATTCTCATCTATCTTTGTTGTGCTTACGACTATGGAGGATTAAAGCATGTGTACCCATTTGCACGACAACGCTCGTCAGTACGCAGAAGAGAAAAAATGAACGGCTTCCGCTAGCCTGCCATCCTACCAGCCTGTTTTTTGGCGGTGGCTGATAACGCGGGTTAGGCACAGTATCGCAAAACACATCCACAACCCGCCAACGGCGGGTTCTTTTTTCTCCCCTTCATTTTGCCAGCGAATTCAGCAGCATGCCTTGATTAACTCTTGCGTAACCGTAGTGTAAGGCTAGACTACGGAAATGTGCATGAGTTTACGGAGGTCCAGTGGACGCCATTAAGGGATCGGAACTGAACGTGTCGGATGCCGTTTTTGCATGGGTATTCGACGGGCAGGGCGGCGTTAAACCGCTGGCCGACAGCGACACCATCGATAAAGAGCATCCTTGCTGGCTGCATCTCAATTATACCCATGTTGATAGCGCGGAATGGCTGGCCTCAACGCCGCTGCTGCCTAATAACGTACGTGATGCGCTATCCGGGGAGAGCACTCGTCCCCGGGTCACGCGGATTGGTGATGGGGCGCTGATCACGCTGCGTTGTATCAACGGCAGTACCGATGAGCGGCCAGACCAGCTGGTGGCAATGCGCCTTTATATGGATGAGCGTTTAATCGTCTCGACCCGGCAGCGTAAAGTCCTGGCGCTGGACGATGTGCTTGGCGATTTACGTGAGGGTAATGGTCCGACAGACGGCGGTAGCTGGCTGGTGGACGTTTGCGATGCTCTGACCGATCACGCGAGCGAGTTTATCGAGCAGCTTCACGACCGCATTATCGATCTGGAAGATGACCTACTGGATCAGCAGGTGCCGCCGCGCGGTTTTCTGGCGCTGTTGCGTAAACAGCTTATTGTCATGCGCCGCTATATGGCACCGCAGCGGGATGTCTATGCAAGACTTGCCAGTGAACGTCTGCCGTGGCTAACCGATGACCAGCGGCGGCGGATGCAGGATATTGCCGAGCGTCTGGGACGCGGGCTTGATGAGATTGATAGCTGCATTGCTCGCACGGCGATTATGAGCGATGAGATAGCGCAGATTATGCAGGAGTCGCTATCGCGCAGAACCTACACTATGTCGCTGATGGCGATGGTCTTTCTACCCAGCACCTTTTTAACCGGGCTGTTTGGCGTCAACCTCGGCGGTATTCCAGGCAACAGCTGGCATATGGGGTTTTCTATTTTTTGCATAATGTTAGTTGTTCTCATTGGCGGTGTTACATGGTGGTTGCATCGTAGTAAATGGCTGTAAAGAATCGCCTTTTTTCATAATGATGATGGTGAAAACCCGGCAATGTTTGAGCGAAATCAATAAACCACCTACCCATTCAGGGCAATATCTCTCTCGCAGGTGAATGCAACGTCAAGCGATGGGCGTTGCGCTCCATATTGTCTTACTTCCTTTTTTGAATTACTGCATAGCACAATTGATTCGTACGACGCCGACTTTAATGAGTCGGCTTTTTTTTGCGCTCTGTTTGTCAGCTTCTACGCTTAATTGGTGTACCCGCCCATAACCGGGAGTCAATATGCGTTATCAGCCACTGAACTCAATACCTATCTCACCTGAACCTAACGATCCGGTTCCGGTGCCCGATCCCAGACCGCGACCGCATCCGTTACCTGATCCTCCGCCTGATGATGAACCGATTAAATTGTCGCATCGGAAGCGGAGATCTGCGAGGATACGCGCCAGCAGATTGTCCGCCCTTTAATGTAATGCGAGAAATAATTGTGACCGCTTTTTCTACTCTGAATGTTTTGCCCGCCGCCCAGCTAGATAACCTGAATGAACTGGGATATCTCTCGATGACTCCGGTTCAGGCGGCGGCTTTGCCCGCGATTTTGGCCGGTAAAGATGTGCGCGTGCAGGCGAAAACCGGCAGCGGAAAAACGGCGGCATTTGGCCTCGGATTACTCCAGCACGTTGATGCATCGCTGTTCCTGACGCAGTCGTTGGTGCTGTGCCCGACGCGTGAACTGGCGGATCAGGTCGCAGGTGAACTGCGCCGTCTGGCACGTTTCTTGCCAAATATTAAAATTTTAACCTTGTGCGGCGGGCAGCCTTTTGGCGCGCAGCGTGATTCGCTACAGCATGCGCCGCATATTATCGTTGCCACACCGGGGCGTTTACTCGATCACCTGCAAAAAGGCACCGTGTCGCTGGATGCCCTGCAAACGCTGGTAATGGATGAGGCAGACCGCATGCTGGATATGGGGTTTAGCGACGCCATTGACGAAGTGATCCGCTATGCTCCGGTTTCGCGCCAGACGCTGCTGTTTTCTGCCACCTGGCCGCAAGCTATCGCGGCGATTAGCGGTCGTGTACAGAACAATCCGCAGACCATTGAAATTGATGCTGTTGATGCCATTCCGGCTATCGAACAACAGTTCTTTGAAACTTCGCAACACGGTAAAATCGCACTACTACAAAAGCTACTGAGTCAGCATCAGCCCGCCTCATGCGTGGTGTTCTGTAACACTAAAAAAGATTGCCAGGCCGTTTGCGATTCCCTGAACGCTGCCGGACAAAGCGCATTGTCGCTGCATGGCGATCTTGAACAGCGCGATCGTGACCAGACGCTGGTGCGTTTTGCCAACGGCAGCTCGCGCGTGCTGGTGGCGACAGATGTTGCCGCTCGCGGATTAGATATCAAGTCGCTGGAGCTGGTGGTGAACTACGAACTGGCCTGGGACCCGGAAGTTCACGTGCATCGCATTGGTCGTACTGCCCGTGCCGGTGAAAGTGGCCTGGCAATCAGCCTCTGCGCGCCGGAAGAGGCGCAGCGCGCGAATATTCTCGCAGAAATGCTGCAAATAAAGCTGAACTGGATGAACGGTCCGGCAACGAGCAATATTGTGCCGCTACAGGCGGAAATGGCGACGTTGTGTATTGATGGTGGCAAAAAGGCCAAGATGCGTGCGGGCGATGTGTTGGGAGCGTTAACTGGTGATATCGGTCTTGATGGTGCGGACATCGGTAAAATCAACGTCCATCCGGCTCATGTTTACGTTGCCGTTCGTCAGGGCGTGGCGCATAAGGCGTTTAAGCAACTGCAAAACGGTAAAATCAAAGGTAAAGCCTGCCGGGTTCGTTTGCTGAAATAAGCGTTGAAAACGCGTCTCAGGCTGTGGCCTGAGACGCTCGTCGTTATTTAACTTCCACTACGTTCAGACGCAGCTCATCGAGCTGTGCTTCGTCTTCTTCCGGTTGCCAGCCCGCAGGCTGCATTGGGATCTCTTCGCGATCGAATGCCAGATCGCCGCCGTCAACCACCGCTGAACCGTGGTTAATCCCTTTAAAGTCGAAAAGGTTGGTATCGCTGAGGTGAGATGGCACCACGTTTTGCATCGCGCTGAACATCGTTTCGATGCGTCCCGGATAGCGTTTATCCCAGTCGCGTAGCATATCGCCAATCACCTGACGCTGAAGGTTAGGCTGCGAGCCGCACAGGTTACACGGAATGATCGGGAACTCTTTCGCCTGAGAGAAGCGCTCGATATCTTTTTCGCGGCAATAGGCCAGCGGGCGGATAACGATATGCTTGCCGTCATCGCTCATCAGCTTCGGCGGCATGCCTTTCATCTTCCCACCGTAGAACATATTGAGGAACAGCGTTTGTAAGATGTCGTCGCGGTGGTGACCCAGGGCGATTTTGGTCGCGCCCAGCTCCGTGGCAGTACGATAAAGAATGCCGCGGCGCAGGCGCGAGCACAGCGAGCAGGTGGTTTTACCTTCCGGGATTTTTTCTTTAACGATGCCGTAGGTGTTCTCTTCAACAATTTTGTATTCAACACCCAACTGCTCAAGATATTCCGGCAGGATATGTGCCGGGAAGCCCGGCTGTTTTTGATCGAGGTTTACCGCGACCAGCGAGAAGGAAATCGGCGCGCTTCTTTGCAGATTACGCAGGATTTCCAGCATGGTGTAACTGTCTTTGCCACCGGAAAGGCAGACCATAATACGGTCGCCTTCTTCAATCATATTGAAATCGGCGATTGCCTCACCGACGTTGCGACGCAGGCGCTTTTGCAGTTTGTCGATGTTGTATTTTTCTTTCTTGCTAATTTCTTGATTTTGCAGCATTTAATAGTGGCTCAATTCATATTGTGGCATCAGAAGAGCACGCGTTCTGCCAGCATTCTATCGGTTTTTTGCTGGTGCGTAGCATGTGGCGTGTATGGTACGGATTAGCGAGGGGAATGTCAGCACATTTAAGGTTAAATACCCCTGAGGGGAAAGACAAAAAGCCCGCACGATGGCGGGCTAAGAGGGTTAACGCACGACCAGCACCGAACACTCGGCGTGGCGCACGACAGCGGCAGCGTTAGAACCCAGCAGATAGGTCGTAATATCCGGGCGATGCGATGAAATAATCACCAGGTCTGCGGGTAGCGATTTCGCCATCGCGAGGATTTTATCCTTCGGCGAACCTTCCGTAATGTGGAAATGGATGCGGTCTTCCGGGATATTAAACTTACTCACAATTTCCTTCAGCCGCGATTCAGATTCCGCTTTCAGGTCATCCATCGCAGGTAGCTCAGCGGTGTAGGCCATTCCCAGCGAAGCGTAATAGGGCAGGGAGGGAATGACGGTCAGGAAATGCACCTCGGCATCATCGATTCTGGCTTCTGCTTCAACATGCTTGATAACGCGGTCAGTTAATTCTGTATCGGAAATATCGATGGGCACAAGAATCATTCTGTTCATAAAACCTCCTGTTTAAGTAACCACTAAAAGTGTAGGCCATCCAGGCAATTATTGTACATTGACCACAATCACACTTTTACTATCAGGCGCAGCGGCGTTCGGTAAATTTACCTTTTATGACGCCATCGTAAAAACGACCTTTAGAAACAACTTGCAGGAAATTACGGTAAATACGCGGCGGGACACCGATATACTGCAGCGTTTGGTTATCGCGAAAGCGTATTTCAAGAATGCCAGAGGACTCGTCGTAGGCGACGGAGGTGATTCGGGAAGATTTTACGGGCTGATGATTCATAATGGATGTCCTCTACGGCTACGGCAGTTCTTGATAGCAATATATCATTCATCGGACGACTATTTTAAGGCATTAGATATATTGTTTTGATTTGACTGAGGCTGTTGGAGGAGTAAGAGAAGGAGAGAGCCCGCCGTTACCAGCGGGCCTTAACATTAGAACTGGTAAACCAGGCCCAATGCTACAACGTCATCAGTAGAGATGCCTCTGTTAGAATAGAAGCTGTCGTCTTCGTCCAGCAGGTTGATTTTGTAATCAACGTAGGTAGACATATTACGGTTGAAGTAATAGGTTGCACCGACATCAGCATATTTCACCAGGTCTTTGTCGCCATCGGTATTGCTCAGGTCTTTACCTTTAGACATCAGGAAAGAAACAGCCGGGCGCAGGCCGAAGTCGAACTGATACTGAGCGGTCACTTCGAAGTTCTGGGTTTTGTTCGCGACGCCGTTACCGTTGCCATACGGCGTCATGTTGCGAGTTTCTGAATACATGGTTGCCAGATAGATATTGTTGGCATCATATTTCAGGCCTGTCGTCCATGCTTCAGCTTTGTCGCCGCCGGCAGTGGTCTGGGTCATCTGATCGTTGGTGCGGTCAGAAGAGGTGTAGGCGGCTGCGGCGCTGATACCCATACCGAAATCATAAGAAGTAGACAGACCAAAGCCGTCGCCATTCGCGTTGCGCACGCTGCGGTCGCCGTTGTTGGTGCCTTCGCCGCTACCGGCGTTTTCATTTTTACCCTGATACTGCAGGGCGAAGTTCAGGCCGTTAACCAGACCGAAGAAGTCATTGTTACGGTAGGTTGCTACGCCGTTGGCGCGACCAGCCATGAAGTTGTCAGCCTGAGAGTAGGAGTCGCCACCGAACTCTGGTAGCATATCGGTCCAGCCTTCTACGTCGTACAGCACGCCATAGTTACGGCCGTAATCGAATGAACCGTAGTTAGCGAATTTCAGACCAGCAAACGCCAGACGGGTCCAGGACTGGTTGTCAGCCCCTTCGGTGTTGTTCGCCTGGACGTTGTATTCCCATTGGCCGTAACCGGTCAGTTGATCGTTAATCTGGGTTTCGCCTTTGAAGCCAAGACGAACGTAAGACTGATCGCCATTTTTAGAAGAGTCATCAGAGAAATAATGCAGACCGTCTACCTTGCCATAGAGGTCCAGTTTATTTCCGTCTTTATTATAAATCTCAGCGGAATGAGCAGCGCCAGCAGCTAATAATGCCGGGATAACGAGGGCCAGTACTTTTCTTTTCATTTAGACAATCCTTTAGCTGTTTTTGTTTTCGCTTCCTCAAGGGAAGTGAACTCATGCTAAAGGAGCGAATTAATATATGGTAAGTATCAATTGTTACGATATAAGTAAAATCTAAAACAAATAATACTAATGAAATGATGATAATTATAGTGAATGCTTTTATTGAAAACATATAAAATAAAAATTATACATGCCAATTTTAATGTCGTATTATCCGCCCGTTATATGCCTTTATTGTCATCCAAAATTTTTTT
>NZ_JAPUEW010000100.1:0-138769 GCF_027492335.1 Klebsiella sp.
AGGCATTAATTAAGTGAAGAGCCCATCCGTCAGGATGGGCTTTTTGCGTTTTTATAGTCCGCAAATATCGATAGATATATCAGGATAATTGCACATGGCTATATCTGAAATATCTATCGGATGCTTATTTAGGCCTCTTTAACCACTGCATAATAAAAGTGACTATCTGCTGAATATCATTTAGATCTAACAGTGGAAGTGATGTTTCGACAGGAATATCGCTGGCTATCGCAATCACGTGCTCATCAAACACCAACTCTTCTACGCTATGTCCGTTGTTTTGCCGATAAAGTAGAATTTTTGGCACAGATTCATGCTTAAAACCTTCAACTAGCACTAAATCTAACGTTGATGCGTCCATTCTGCTTACCAGCCAGACAAGGTCCAGAGTTGGTTCATCAGGTGTTTCCGTCATTAATGCCCAGCGCTGTGAACTGGCGACAATAGTCTGTGCAGCTCCGGCTTTACGTAGCTCATAGCTATCTTTGCCGGGTTTATCCACGTCCATATCATGGTGAGTATGTTTAATGAGCCCCGGGCGTAGACCTTCAGTACATAATGCCGGGATCAGCGCCTTCAACAACGTTGTTTTACCTGTACCGCTCCAGGCAGCGATAGCCAAAAGAGGTATCATGATGGCACCTGCATACTCTGCAAATCGTTAAGAGTGTTTACGTTAATAAAGGCTGATTTTACATCGCTGAAATCAACACTATGCCCACCAATCTTACGCATGAATACCATTACTCGCCGCTCTCCCCCGGCCAGATAGATTTCCAGTTCTGCAATCACCTCTTGATTAACTAAAGCAATAGCTGGATGGTCGCGCTCACCATCATGAACCCAAACGGCCGGGGATGATTTTTTCTGCTGTATTAAGCGCTCGGCAAGAAATGAGGGAATAAATGGCGTATCGCACGGGCAAAACAAAAACCACTCGCTCTCGATTTGTTGCATAACGGAGAGCATCCCGGCCAGTGGGCCAGGGAAGTCGTTCAGGCTGTCGGTAATAATCGGGTAGCCGCTCCCTTGCCAGCTATCAAGATTGCGGTTAGCGCTAATCACCAGGTTTGTTACCTGAGTTTCTAGCGAGTCGGCGACGTGACGCCACAAGGCTTTACCATTTAGCTGCTGCAATCCTTTATCTATCCCCCCCATGCGTGTGGCTCTTCCTCCCGCCAGCACAACACCGGTTATTACCCTGCCTTGCATATCAATATCGCCTCTTTCATTGTGGGATTGTCCCTGCTAACGTGTCTTTATCTAGAGTAAGGAGCATTACTATGAAATGTAAACGTCTGAATGAAGTCATTGAACTCCTCCAACCTGCCTGGCAGAAAGAACCTGAACTAAATTTGATTCAATTCTTGCAAAAACTGGCCAAAGAGGCCGGTTATACGGGGGAATTAAGCGATCTTTCCGACGATATTCTGATTTATCATCTGAAAATGCGCGACTCGACAAAAGAGGCCGTTATTCCCGGTATTCAGAAAGATTATGAAGAAGACTTCAAAACCGCATTGCTTCGCGCTCGCGGAGTCATTAAAGAGTAAAAGGTTGTAAGCGCTGCCACGGAACAGGCTATGAGATGATATCCTGAATCATTCGCACGATTATCGGATGTCAGGATGCACGATAAGGCTTTCAATTTTCAGACGCTTCACCCGGATACCATCATTGATGGTTTGTTTGATCTGGGTATGCGGGTGGAATCTGGGCTCACCCCGCTTAACAGCTATGAGAACCGCGTTTACCAGTTTCAGGACGAAGATCGCCACCGCTATGTGGTGAAGTTCTATCGTCCTGAACGCTGGTCTGCAGAACAAATCCTCGAAGAACATCAGTTTACCCTTCAACTCATGCAGGATGATGTTCCCGTTGCGGCGCCATTATCTTTCCATGAAAGTACGCTTCACCAGCACCAGGGGTTCTTCTTTGCCGTTTTCCCAAGCCTGGGTGGACGTCAGTTTGAGGCGGATAATCTCGATCAGATGGAATGGGTTGGACGCTATCTTGGCCGTATGCATCAAACGGGTCGCAAGCAGCGTTTTGTCGCTCGCCCGGAGATTGGTACTAATGAATATCTCCTTGAGCCACGCCAGGTCTTTGAGATCTCTCCGTTGATTCCTGCTGGTCTGAAAGAGGCCTTTCTCAGCGCTACCGATAAACTGATTGATGCTGTAATGGCACAATGGCACGGGAACGCTAATATCTTACGTTTGCACGGTGACTGCCATGCCGGAAATATCCTCTGGCGTGATGGCCCTCTGTTTGTTGATTTAGATGATGCGCGTAATGGTCCCGCTATCCAGGATCTCTGGATGCTGTTAAATGGTGATAAAGCCGAGCAGCGGATGCAGCTTGAGATGATCATTGAAGCCTATGAAGAGTTCAGCTCTTTTAATACGGATGAAATCGCTCTCATCGAACCTTTACGTGCGATGCGGTTAGTTTATTATCTGGCGTGGTTGCTCAGACGCTGGAATGATCCTGCTTTCCCTATAAATTTCCCATGGTTAACCGGGGAAGATTACTGGCGCGGGCAGACAATAACTTTTCTTGAGCAGGTGAAGGTTCTGCAGGAACCCCCTCTTCAGTTAACGCCAATGTATTAATGTGAAATATCCAGGAGAGAATTAATCATGAACAAAATTTGGCTGGCGCTGGCTGGTATGATTCTGGCTTTTAGTGCATCCGCTGCCCAGATCACCGACGGTAAGCAGTACATCACTCTCGACAAGCCAGTTGCTGGCGAGCCTCAGGTGCTCGAGTTCTTCTCGTTCTACTGCCCCCATTGCTATCAGTTTGAAGAAGTACTTCATGTGTCAGATAATGTGAAGAAAAAGCTGCCTGAAGGCGTCAAGATGACTAAATACCACGTTGAGTTCCTGGGCCCATTGGGCAAGGATCTGACTCAGGCGTGGGCTGTGGCGATGGCGCTGGGCGTGGAAGACAAGATTACTGTTCCAATGTTTGAAGCGGTACAGAAAACCCAGTCCGTCCAGACCGTGGCCGATATCCGTAAAATCTTTGTTGATTCTGGTGTGAAAGGCGAAGAGTACGATGCGGCGTGGAACAGCTTCGTGGTGAAATCTCTGGTTGCTCAGCAAGAAAAAGCCGCTGCTGATTTCCAACTGCAGGGCGTACCCGCGATGTACGTTAACGGAAAATATCAGATTAACCCGCAAGGGATGGATACCAGCAACATGGACGCATTTGTTGCTCAGTATGCCGATACTGTTAAGCAGTTAGTTGAGAAGAAATAAAAAAACAAACGCCGGTCATTGACCGGCGTTGTTCTTTTCAGCGACTAAAATCATTTTTTCTGCCGCATTATTTCCGTCAGTTGACGATCCTTTTCTTCCCACAGCATATTTAACCAACGCTGGAAGTGGCGCTTAAAGTTTTTATCATTCACATAGTCGCCATGTAGATCTTCAGCTACAGGCTCCAGATTTATTCGCACCACAATCCGCGTCAATCGACCACTTAGCATGTCGTAAAATGGCCTGTGGTTGTTCTCTGGGTAACATAACGTCACGTTGAGCAGCTTATCAAACTGCGATCCCAGCACGCCCAATGCCATAGCGATACCCGCAGCTTTTGGGGGTAATAAGTTATTGTAAGGTGAGCGAGTCTGACGCTGTTTTTCTTCAGTAAAACGTGAACCTTCGACAAAGTTAACGATAGTCGTTGGGTGGACGCGGAATTTCTCGCAGGAACGACGGGTGGTTTCAACATCTTTACCGCGACGTTCTGGATGACGAATTAAATAACCACGTGAGTAACGGCGCATAAACGGCATGTCCAGGGCCCAGCAAGCAAGACCAATGAACGGTACCCAGGCTAGCTGCTGTTTGAGAAAGTATTTATTCATTGGGATATGTTTGCGAAACAGCACACAGAGCACCACGATATCAGCCCAACTGTGATGGTTGCTGATAAGTAAATACCAGTTTCTCTTGTTCAGGCCTTCAATACCTTGAACATCCCATTTTAACCACGGATTAAGATGTAGCAGTAGTGCCAACCCTTCACACCAGCAATACATCATGAAGTTGCAGAAAACAGATATCGAGCGCCAGACCGCAGGAATCGGCACAAGAAGTTTAATCAGTCCGGCGATGATTATCGGCACCGAGCAGATTATAGTGACTAAGATAGTAAGGGCGATACTCAGCAGAAGGGTTATCGCAGCGAGTAATCTCGACATAGTTAGTTTATTCAGAAAGTTAGGCTGACAAAAAACGCATTTAAACAGCGCAAGGGACTGATTTTATCAGAAAATACAGCAAATAACGGGTCTTACCAGAGCAGAAAAATTTCCGGATCTTATATCCACATGGAGTATTGAGTCATCAAAATGACATTACGATAAAATATATAACGTTAACTAAATGATAAATATGAATTAATTATTTAAAGGGCTATTTTGTTAAGAGTTGCCCAGCTATCATTTTAAAACTATGCACAAAGTTATCCACAGATTAAGTTGTGCAATGATCGTGGAGATCAATGAATCTTTTCGATGAAATAGGGGAAAAATTCAGGATTTTATGCCCGTCTGTGGCATCCTTTACCCATAATCTGATAAACAGGCACGGAAATTATGGTTCAGATCCCAGAAAACCCCCTCATCCTCGTTGACGGCTCCTCTTACCTTTACCGGGCATATCACGCTTTTCCCCCGCTGACTAACAGCGCTGGTGAACCGACTGGCGCAATGTACGGCGTACTGAATATGCTGCGAAGCCTGATCCTACAGTATCAACCGACTCATGCAGTCGTGGTTTTTGATGCCAAAGGGAAGACTTTCCGTGATGAATTATTTGAGCACTATAAATCTCATCGTCCACCGATGCCGGACGATCTGCGTGCGCAGATCGAGCCGTTGCATACCATGGTTAAGGCGATGGGCTTACCTCTGATGGCTGTTCCGGGCGTTGAAGCTGATGATGTGATCGGTACACTGGCGCGTGAAGCTGAAAAGGCAGGTCGTCCAGTGCTGATTAGCACGGGTGATAAAGATATGGCTCAGTTAGTTACGCCGGGTATTACCCTGATTAACACGATGACTAACACTATTCTTGGTCCGGATGAAGTCGTCACAAAATACGGCGTTCCACCTGAACTGATCATTGATTTCCTTGCTCTCATGGGTGACTCCTCGGACAACATTCCTGGTGTTCCTGGGGTCGGCGAAAAGACCGCGCAGGCGTTGCTACAGGGGCTGGGTGGGCTTGATACCCTGTATGCTGAGTCTGAGAAAATCGCCGGCCTGAGCTTCCGCGGATCTAAAACGATGGCGGCGAAGCTAGAACAGAATAAAGAGGTTGCGTATCTCTCTTATCAGCTGGCGACGATTAAAACGGATGTTGAACTGGATTTGAGCTGTGAGGAACTGCTCGTTGAGCAACCCGCAGCGGATGAACTGCTGACGCTGTTTAAAAAGTATGAATTCAAACGCTGGATAACCGATGTTGAGTCCGGTAAATGGATGCAGGCAAAAGGCGTTAAACCTACCGCGAAACCAGTCGAAGTGGCGGCAGATGCTGCAGATGCTGAAGAAGAGACGGCGGCAACGCTCTCCTCTGAAAACTATGTCACGATTCTTGATGAAGAAACACTGACGACGTGGATCGAAAAACTGAAGAAAGCGCCGCTTTTTGCTTTTGATACCGAAACTGACAGCCTTGATAATGTATCCGCCAATATGGTCGGCCTGTCATTCGCCGTTGAGCCAGGCATCGCAGCTTATGTACCGGTTGCTCATGACTATCTGGATGCGCCGGATCAGATCCCGCGCGACCGCGTGCTGGAACTGCTGAAGCCCTTACTGGAAAACGATAAGGCTCTTAAGGTAGGACAGAACCTCAAATATGATCGCGGTATTCTGGCTAACTATGACATTGAGCTGCGCGGTATTGCCTTTGATACCATGCTGGAGTCCTACATTCTTGACAGCGTAGCGGGCCGCCATGATATGGATAGCCTTTCCGATCGCTGGTTGAAGCACAAAACCATTACTTTTGAAGAGATTGCCGGCAAGGGTAAAAATCAGCTCACCTTTAATCAAATCGCACTGGAAGAAGCTGGTCGTTACGCGGCGGAAGATGCTGACGTGACTCTGCAACTGCATTTGAAGATGTGGCCAAAGCTTCAGCAGAATGAAGGCCCGCTGAACATCTTTAAAAATATAGAAATGCCGTTGGTGCCAGTGCTCTCTCGCGTTGAGCGTAATGGCGTGAAGATTGACCCAGCCGTGCTGCATGCGCATTCTCAGGAAATCGCCAAGCGCCTGATTGAGTTGGAGAAGAAGGCATATGATATTGCAGGAGAAGAGTTTAACCTCTCTTCGCCTAAGCAGCTGCAAACCATCCTGTTTGAAAAGCAAGGGATTAAACCACTGAAGAAGACGCCGGGCGGCGCTCCGTCTACGTCGGAAGAGGTGTTGGAAGAGCTGGCTCTGGATTATCCGCTGCCAAAAGTTATCCTTGAATATCGTGGTCTGGCAAAACTCAAATCCACTTATACCGATAAGCTGCCGCTGATGATCAGCCCGAAAACGGGTCGCGTGCATACATCTTATCACCAGGCGGTTACTGCAACGGGACGCCTGTCATCTACCGATCCGAACCTGCAGAACATTCCGGTACGTAACGAAGAAGGACGCCGTATTCGTCAGGCGTTTATTGCTCCGCAAGATTATCTCATTGTCTCCGCCGACTACTCGCAAATTGAATTGCGCATTATGGCGCACCTGTCGCGTGATAACGGCCTGCTAACCGCGTTTGCGGAGGGGAAAGATATCCACCGCGCTACTGCGGCAGAGGTTTTTGGTTTGCCGCTTGAAAGCGTGAGCAGCGAACAGCGACGCAGCGCAAAGGCTATCAACTTTGGCCTGATTTACGGGATGAGCGCATTTGGCCTTGCGCGACAGCTCAATATTCCGCGTAAAGAAGCGCAGAAATATATGGATCTCTACTTTGAGCGCTATCCAGGTGTGCTGGATTATATGGAACGTACCCGTGCGCAGGCAAAAGAGCAGGGATATGTTGAAACGCTCGATGGCCGCCGACTCTACTTGCCGGACATTAAATCCAGCAACGGTGCACGTCGCGCTGGTGCTGAGCGTGCGGCAATCAACGCGCCGATGCAGGGAACTGCTGCGGATATCATTAAACGCGCAATGATCGCTGTAGATGATTGGCTGTTAAGTGAAAAACCGCGAGTGCGTATGATCATGCAGGTACACGATGAATTAGTCTTCGAAGTTCATAAAGACGATTTAGATACGGTCGCGAAAAAGATCCACGAACTGATGGAAAGCAGCACGACGCTGGCAGTTCCGCTGCTGGTAGAAGTGGGTAGTGGGGAAAATTGGGATCAAGCGCACTAAGTGTTCAGTACATAAGGCCATTTTTTGTAAGTGAGTAACATAACTTATACCGTTTTGTGATGATCATTTGAATTTGCTATGTAAAGACTGAAAATAAACTACAAAAATGCTTTATCCATAACGGAAACAAGAGTAGAGTTAAAGACGTAGGGTACAGAGGTAAGATGTTCTATCTTTCAGACCTTTTACTTCACGTAATCGGATTTGGCTGAATATTTTAGCCGCCCCGGTCATTTATGACCGGGGCGTTTTTTATTGCGTGAAAGAAAATTTTTTGCGTCTTGATATTGGCGAGGCAGGCTGCCCGGATAAGGCTCTGTATGCCCATACCCGGGAAAATTGACGATAATTACTCGCCGTCTTCAGGCTCTTCCTGAGGAGGAATGTCGTTATACCAGCTATCCAGTTTCTGACGCAGTTTATCTACGCCCTGCTTCTTCAGGGAAGAAAATGCTTCCACCTGCACATCACCATTAAATGCGATTACCGCTTCACGGACCTGGTTGAGCTGGGCTTTGCGCGCGCCACTGGCCAGCTTATCGGCTTTAGTCAGCAGCACAAGAACAGGGATATCGCTTTCGACGGCCCATAGGATCATCTGCTGATCGAGATCTTTAAGCGGGTGCCGGATATCCATCAGTATGACCAGCCCTTTCAGACACAGGCGTTTTTCCAGGTATTCACCCAGCGCCCGCTGCCATTTGATTTTCATCTCTTCAGGAACTTGAGCGTAACCATAGCCTGGCAGGTCGACCAGACGTTTTCCCTCAGCAACTTCAAACAGGTTAATGAGCTGCGTACGCCCAGGCGTCTTTGATGTACGAGCAAGGCTTTTCTGGTTAGTCAGCGTATTCAGGGCGCTGGATTTCCCTGCGTTAGAGCGGCCAGCGAATGCCACTTCGATACCGGTATCAGAAGGAAGATGGCGTATATCTGGTGCGCTAGTGACAAAATGCGTCAGTTGATAATTCCAGTTGGTCAAGACGGTCGTCTCCGTTAATCAGGCTATGGCGAGGATTATACCTGAACAATAGAAAAAGGCTGTTTTTACCGCAACTCACCGATGTGAGTAAAAACCACATGCTTTGTGAGACATTGGCCATTGTTGATATAAGACATTTGTGAGAAAAGCCTGATTAAAAATTCACTAACATTCTATAAATCATACAATTAAGTGAAGAGAAGATTCTGAAATTAGCATTTTTTATACAGTTGCTGGTTGTAGGTTTTTCTTAAACCAGTAAAGTAGCGGGCAAGGGCGAAGGAAGCTAACAGGATTAAGACTCAGGACGAGGTGTCAGGAAGCGCCAGGAGGCGAGGACTACGGATTGTCAGGATGACAGGCGTCTGGAGACGTTTTAAAAGGAAATGGATGTAACAGGGACTGTTGGTAGCTAAAGGAAAGACAGGGGTTGTCGTTAGCTAACATGGAAAGTAGAAACCCATTAAGGGTTGTCAGTGCGGAAAAAGGCGACAGAGTAATCTGTCGCCTTTTTTCTTTGCTTGCTTTCTGCTAGATTCCGCCTCAATTCTATACTGAAGAAAACGGCCTGAAGATTAACACCATGAAAAAACCGACATCTGTACCTCGTGGCAAAAAAAGTCGCAAAACGCGTGAAGAATTGAACCAGGAAGCTCGCGATCGTAAGCAGCAGAAGAAACATCGCGGTCATGCGGCAGGAAGTCGTGCGACCGGTGGTGATGCCGCCTCTGCAGGTAAAAAACAAGGCCAACAGCAAGATCCGCGCATTGGCAGCAAAAAACCGATCCCGCTGGGTGTGACAGAGAATGCCCCAGTGATTAAGCAGCATAAACCGAAGAGCGAGAAACCTATGCTTTCACCGCAGGCTGAGCTGGATTTGCTGGAGAACGATGAGCGCCTGGACGCGCTGCTGGAACGTCTGGAAGAGGGCGGAACCTTGAATGCTGAAGAGCAGACCTGGGTTGATGCCAAACTGGACCGTATTGATGAACTGATGCAACAACTCGGCCTCTCCTACGATGATGACGAAGATGAGGAAGAGGAAGAACGCAAAGAAGATATGATGCGTTTACTGAAGGGCGGAAACTAACATTTGCACCCCATCGGATTCCCGGTCCTGCTTATAACCCTTTTGGTTATATGTTATCTGCTGTGGTTATTCGTTAAACTACGACGGTTGTCGCGGCGTCAGAAATGGCTGCGCAACCGGCTCATTACCCCTGATGTGGTTGGGCCGGAGCGGCGTACCCGCCGACGGCACCATCGGAAGGAGTGAGCATGTCTGTGCAGTTAATCGACTGGGATCTGGCCCTGATCCAAAAATATAACTATTCCGGGCCGCGTTATACTTCGTACCCCACCGCGCTGGAGTTTTCTCCGGAATTTGGCGCTGCTGAATTTGACGCAGCGGTAGCCCGTTATCCGCAGCGACCTCTATCGCTGTACGTGCATATCCCGTTTTGCCATAAGCTCTGCTATTTTTGTGGCTGCAATAAAATTGTTACCCGCCAGCAGCATAAAGCCGATCAGTATCTGGACGTCCTTGAGCAGGAGATTATCCATCGCGCGCCGCTTTTTGCGGGTCGCCAGGTTAACCAACTGCATTGGGGCGGCGGTACGCCGACATATTTAAATAAGGCGCAAATTAGCCGCCTGATGAGCCTGCTGCGTACGCATTTCAATTTTAACGCCGAGGCTGAGATTTCCATTGAAGTCGATCCGCGTGAAATTGAGCTTGATGTACTGGATCATTTACGCGCTGAAGGTTTCAACCGCTTGAGCATGGGCGTGCAGGATTTCAACAAAGAGGTGCAGCGCCTGGTGAACCGCGAGCAGGATGAAGAGTTTATCTTCGCCCTGCTCAACCACGCCCGAGAGATTGGCTTTACTTCTACCAATATCGATTTGATTTACGGACTGCCGAAGCAAACGCCAGAGAGCTTCGCTTTTACGCTCCGGCGTGTTGCTGAGCTAAATCCCGATCGTCTGAGCGTATTTAACTATGCGCATTTGCCGACGCTCTTCGCCGCGCAGCGCAAAATCAAAGATGCCGATTTACCTTCAGCAGAGCAGAAGCTGGATATCCTGCAGGAAACGATTGATTCGCTGACCGCTGCGGGATATCAGTTTATCGGTATGGACCACTTTGCTCGTCCGGACGATGAACTGGCGATAGCCCAACGTGAAGGTATTTTGCATCGCAACTTCCAGGGCTATACCACCCAAGGAGATTCCGATCTGCTGGGGCTGGGTGTTTCGGCGATCAGTATGATTGGCGACTGCTATGCGCAGAACCAAAAAGAGCTGAAGCAGTATTATCAGCAGATTGATGAAACCGGAACGGCTTTATGGCGTGGCATTGCGTTGACTCGCGATGACTGTATTCGTCGCGATGTCATTAAAGCGCTGATCTGCAATTTCCGTCTCGATTTCTCCGCTGTAGAAACGCAGTGGGACTTAGACTTCAATGGCTACTTCACTGAAGATATGAAACTGCTGGCGCCGCTGGCCAAAGACGGGCTGATGGATGTGGATGAGAAAGGGATTCAGGTGACGCCGAAAGGTCGGTTGCTGATTCGCAACATATGCATGTGCTTTGACGCATATTTGCGCCAGAAAGCGCGGATGCAGCAGTTTTCCCGCGTGATTTAATCTATTCACCCTCTCCTTGCCGGGAGAGGGTGAATTATCAGCTAAACAATCCAACCATCGCCGCACACAGAACAGCAGCTATTGCCGTCTGCGGGGTGTGACCGGCTGCGACACCGCTCGATATAATATTTATGAGTGATTCAAGCATGATTTCCCCCTGTCTTTCCGGGCACGATCATACTCAACGCATTTGAACAGTAAAGTACAAAATAGCAGCAGTTTGCGCTGGCAGACTATTTTTTACACGACACTGTTCTACTACTCCATTCCCAGTTCTTTTAGCTTACGTGTCAACGTATTACGGCCCCATCCCAGCAGGCGTGCTGCTTCTTGTTTATGCCCCTGAGTGTGGCGTAGCGCGGTGGTCAAGAGCGTGCGCTCCATCTCCGGCTGCGCTTCTGACAGCAGGTTTTGATGACCGGAACGTAAAGCGCGGTCAGCCCATTGCCCCAACAGCGTGGCCCAGCTATCCGGCAGCATTTGCGTCGGATTATCCGGTATCGCGGTTTCAAACAGCTCACTGGGAAGATCCTGGGTCAGAACCTCCTGGCCTGCCGCCATCACCGTCAGCCAACGACAGGTGTTCTCCAGTTGACGCACGTTACCCGGCCAGGCCAGCCGGGTTAACGCCATCTCCGTTTCCGGGTGCAGCAGCTTAGCTTCAACGCCGAGTTCACGAGCGGCAACTTGCAGGAAGTGGCGCGCCAGACGCGGAATATCTTCCCGACGCTCGCGTAGCGGCGGGAGATGGACGCGAATCACGTTCAGGCGGTGGAATAAGTCCTCGCGGAATTTTCCTTCCTGTACGCGCAGCTCAAGATTCTGGTGGGTGGCGGCGATAATGCGCACATCCACTTTCACCGGCGCATAGCCGCCTACGCGATAAAACTGGCCATCAGCCAGCACGCGCAGCAACCGAGTTTGTACGTCCAGCGGCATATCGCCGATTTCGTCGAGGAACAACGTGCCACCGTCTGCCTGTTCAAAACGCCCCTGGCGCACGGTATTCGCGCCCGTAAAGGCCCCTTTCTCGTGGCCGAACAGTTCTGATTCAATCAAGTCTTTGGGGATTGCCGCCATATTCAGCGCGATAAATGGTGCCTTGGCGCGCGGGCTGTGGCGGTGCAGAGCATGGGCAACCAGCTCTTTACCGGTACCGGACTCCCCGTTGATCAGCACGCTGATGGAGGAACGTGACAAGCGGCCTATAATGCGAAAAACGTCCTGCATTGCTGGCGCTTCGCCGATAATATCGGCCGCTGGGCTATTTATTGGCGCATTTCGCGGCTGCTGCTGTTCCTGATAATGGCTGATTGCGCGATCGACCAGCGCCACAGCTTCATCGATATCAAACGGTTTTGGCAGATAATCAAAGGCACCTTGCTGATAAGCGCTGACCGCCGCGTCCAGATCTGAATGCGCCGTCATTATGATGACCGGGAGCATCGGGTGACGCTGTTTAATTTGTTTCAGCAGCGCCAGTCCATCCATTCCCGGCATACGGATATCAGACAGCAGGACATCCGGGGTTTTGGTGGTGAGGGCATCAAGCACCTCGCTGCCGCTCTCAAACGTTGTACAACTCAAGCCAGCCCCGGTGAGCGCGCGTTCAAGCACCCAACGGATGGAGCTATCGTCATCAACGATCCATGCTATCCCTCGTTGCATAAACACCTCTACTTCCGAATAGGCAGGTATACCGAGAATTCGGTATGCCCTGGCCAACTGGTAAATTCAATTTTGCCGGAGTGCTGATCGATAAGGCTGCGGGCGATAGATAGCCCGAGGCCAGTACCGCCTTCGCGCCCGCTCACCATCGGATAAAACAGCGTATCCTGTAAGTGAGACGGTATTCCCGGGCCGTTATCTTCAACGTCAATACGTGCTGCAAGGCGGTAGCGAACCCCGTGCAGGGTCAGCTGGAACGCCGTACGGGTACGCAGGACTATCTCTCCGCCCTCAGGCCCCAGCGCTTGCAGCGCATTGCGTACGATATTCAGCAGCACTTGTTCAATTTGATCCGGGTCGTGTGGGAGTTCCGGCAGGCTTGGGTCGTAGTCACGAACCAGTTTGACGTTATCCGGCAACTCCATAGACACCAGCTTCACCACTCGCTCTGCAACCTTGTGAATGCTCTCTGTGACGTGCATTCCAGGATGCTGCGGTCCCAGCAGGCGGTCGACCAGATTTCTTAACCGATCGGCCTGTTCAATGATGACTTTGGTGTATTCCGTCAACGAAGGATCGGGCAGCGCTTTGCTCAGCAACTGTGCGGCACCGCGCAGGCCACCCAACGGGTTTTTAATCTCGTGGGCCAAACCGCGCACTAAGTCACGCGCGGCAATCTGCTGTGCGTGCTGAAGCTGTTCCTGGCTCAGACGTCGCTGATTATCCATCGGTGCCATTTCCAGCAAAATGTAGCCCTCAGGAAGGCGCTGTGCCGTCAGAGACAGGATATGCGACCGACCATCGATGACCAGCGTTACTTCGTTATCGGTAAAGCCCTGGCCCGCCTGCAGGCTCTCCTGCATGAGACCAATATTCAGCGAGAAATAGCTCAACAGCTCCGGGAGCGGAGTACCAAATAGCTTACGTGAGCTTTGCGCCAGCAACTGCTGTGCAGCCGGGTTCGCGTAATGCACCGCCAGGTCGTCATCGACCAGTAAGATACTGTTGATTAAAGAGTTAAGGATCTGCCCAGCATCGGGCAGTGTGCCTGTTGCCATCTGACAGTCTCCTGAATTAGAGTGCACTATTTTAGTGCAGTATAGCTTTTTATGAGTAAAAAGCTCATGAGATCAGCGCGTTGGTGGAGAAAAAAGCCCATCCTGAGATGGGCTGAAAGTTTCCACGGCAACAAAACATCCTCGGTACCCCACGCCACAACACGGAATACCGCGGATTTACAGCAAAATTAAACGCTGTAATACAGCTCGAACTCAACCGGGTGCGGAGTCATGCGTACACGGTCGTTCTCTTCAATACGCAGGGCGATGTAAGCATCGATTGCGTCGTTGGTGAATACGCCACCAGCGGTCAGGAATTCACGGTCAGCATCCAGTTCGTTCAATGCTTCTTCCAGAGAACCTGCAACCTGTGGGATCTCTTTCGCTTCTTCCGGCGGCAGATCGTACAGGTTTTTGTCCATCGCTTCGCCCGGATGGATTTTGTTCTTGATACCGTCAAGGCCAGCCATCAGCAATGCAGCAAAGCACAGGTACGGGTTAGCAGCCGGATCCGGGAAGCGGACTTCGATACGACGCGCTTTCGGAGAGGTCACTACCGGAATACGGATGGAAGCGGAGCGGTTACGGGCAGAGTAAGCCAGCATGACCGGTGCTTCGTAACCCGGGACCAGACGCTTGTAAGAGTTGGTGGTCGGGTTCGCCAGGGCATTAATGGCTTTAGCGTGCTTGATTACGCCGCCGATGTAGAACAGCGCTTGTTCAGACAGGCCTGCGTATTTGTCGCCGGAGAACAGGTTTACGCCGTTCTTGGACAGGGACATGTGGCAGTGCATACCGGAACCGTTATCGCCAAACATTGGTTTTGGCATAAAGGTCGCTGTTTTACCGAAACGGTGTGCGACGTTGTGCACAACATATTTGTAGATCTGAATTTCGTCCGCTTTTTTGGTCATAGTATTGAAGCGGGTAGCGATTTCGTTCTGACCTGCAGTTGCGACTTCGTGGTGGTGAGCTTCAACAACCAGGCCCATCTCTTCCATGATCATACACATGGTGGAACGGATATCCTGAGAAGAGTCTACTGGCGGAACCGGGAAATAACCGCCTTTCACGCCAGGACGGTGGCCTTTGTTGCCGCCTTCGTATTTGGTGGAGGAGTTCCATGCGCCTTCGATATCATCGATAGCAACGTGGGAACCGGAGATAGACGCACCAAAACGAATGTCGTCGAACAGGAAGAATTCTGGTTCTGGCCCGAACAGCACGGTATCCGCAATGCCGGTTGCGCGCAGGTATTCTTCCGCACGTTTGGCGATGGAGCGCGGGTCACGGTCATAGCCCTGCAGGGTGCCTGGTTCCAGGATATCGCAACGGATGATCAGCGTCGGTTCTTCGTAGAACGGGTCGATCAGCGCGGTAGTTGCGTCCGGCATCAGAACCATGTCGGATTCGTTAATACCTTTCCAGCCGCCAATCGAGGAGCCATCAAACATTTTGCCTTCTTCGAAGAATTCGGCATTTACCTGATGAGAAGGAATAGTAACGTGCTGTTCTTTACCTTTGGTATCGGTGAAGCGCAGATCGACAAACTTCACTTCGTGCTCGTTCAGCATCGTCAAAACGTGTTCAGCGGACATACTTAAACTCTCCCGGATTGGTCATTGTCGTCGTGGTAACGAAAACTTTCTAACTGCTTAAGGTGGCGTTGTTGCCTTAAAAAATATAAAGCGAAATCTGTGCCAACTTTTAAATTGCCCCCAAAAGGCGTTATCATGCACACCATCGTGCAAAAGGGCTGCACCATTATGAATGCATTGCACTATAATAGTGCAATTGTGTGAACATTGGGCACTTATTTGGTGCAATTGACCTTTAATAACCCTTTTAACGCTCCGTGAAAGCGGTCACAAAGAAACTCTGCAATACTTGTTTGCGGGGGATGTTTGTGATCCTGTTTTGTAGTGCGATTAATCCGTGTACAATAACGCGCTATTTCTAAATGCCTGAGGCAAAGTTGTGATCGAAAATTTGCGTAACATCGCCATCATCGCGCACGTTGACCATGGTAAAACTACCCTGGTTGATAAGCTGCTGCAGCAATCCGGTACGTTCGATGCGCGTGCCGAAACTCAAGAGCGTGTGATGGACTCCAACGATTTGGAGAAAGAGCGTGGGATTACCATCCTGGCTAAAAACACCGCTATCAAATGGAATGATTACCGTATCAACATCGTTGATACCCCGGGGCACGCCGACTTTGGTGGTGAAGTTGAACGTGTCATGTCCATGGTCGATTCCGTTCTGCTGGTCGTTGATGCAATGGATGGTCCGATGCCGCAGACGCGCTTCGTGACCAAAAAAGCCTTTGCTCATGGCCTGAAGCCAATTGTTGTTATCAACAAAGTTGACCGTCCGGGCGCACGCCCTGACTGGGTTGTCGATCAGGTATTCGACCTGTTCGTAAACCTCGACGCTACCGACGAACAGCTGGACTTCCCTATCGTTTACGCTTCTGCGCTGAACGGTATCGCGGGTCTGGATCACGAAGATATGGCTGACGATATGACTCCGCTGTATCAGACTATCGTCGATCGCGTACCGGCTCCGAACGTTGACCTTGATGGCCCGCTGCAGATGCAAATCTCCCAGCTGGACTACAACAACTACGTTGGCGTCATCGGCATCGGCCGCATCAAACGCGGTAAAGTGAAGCCGAACCAGCAGGTTACTATCGTTGATAGCGAAGGCAAAACCCGTAACGGTAAAGTCGGTAAAGTTCTGACCCATCTGGGTCTTGAGCGTATCGAGAGCGACGTTGCAGAAGCTGGCGATATCATCGCGATCACCGGTCTGGGCGAGCTGAACATCTCCGACACCATCTGCGATACGCAGAATGTTGAAGCGCTGCCGGCGCTGTCTGTTGATGAGCCGACCGTATCTATGTTCTTCTGCGTCAACACCTCTCCGTTCTGCGGTAAAGAAGGTAAGTACGTTACTTCTCGTCAGATCCTTGACCGTCTGAACAAAGAGCTGGTACATAACGTGGCGCTGCGCGTTGAAGAGACTCCGGATGCAGATGCATTCCGCGTTTCTGGTCGTGGCGAACTGCACTTGTCGGTTCTTATCGAGAACATGCGTCGTGAAGGTTTCGAGATGGCGGTTTCCCGTCCGAAAGTTATCTTCCGCGAAATCGATGGTCGTAAACAAGAGCCGTTCGAAAACGTCACGCTGGACGTCGAAGAGCAGCACCAGGGTTCTGTGATGCAGGCACTGGGTGAGCGTAAAGGCGACCTGAAAAACATGAATCCAGATGGCAAAGGCCGCGTACGTCTTGACTACGTGATCCCAAGCCGTGGTCTGATCGGCTTCCGTTCAGAATTCATGACCATGACTTCCGGTACCGGTCTGCTGTACTCCACCTTCAGCCATTACGACGACGTTCGTGCGGGTGATGTGGGTCAGCGTCAGAACGGTGTTCTGATCTCCAACGGCCAGGGTAAAGCAGTTGCGTTCGCACTGTTCAGCCTGCAGGACCGCGGTAAGCTGTTCCTGGGTCACGGTGCAGAAGTTTACGAAGGCCAGATCATCGGTATTCACAGTCGTTCTAACGACCTGACTGTAAACTGCCTGACCGGTAAGAAACTGACCAACATGCGTGCTTCCGGTACTGACGAAGCGACGACCCTGGTTCCGGCACTGAAAATGACGCTGGAGCAAGCTCTTGAGTTCATCGATGACGACGAACTGGTAGAAGTCACCCCGACTTCTGTCCGTATCCGTAAGCGTCATCTGACCGAGAACGATCGTAAACGCGCGATGCGTGGTTCTAAAGAAGATTAATTAATGCTTCTTGCTATGAAAAGCCGCTGATAATCAGCGGCTTTTTTTTGCTTAAAAAACTTAAAAGAAATACTTCACCCCAGCACGTATCTGGTTTTGTTCCCGGTGGTACGGCTCCACATTACGATCCAGCCAGCGTAGTTCAAAGTAAGGCAGCCAGTTTTGATTGATCCGATATCTGAAGGTATTGGTAATTTCCCAGTGATGGTCTTTACCGTTGCTACTATTAAAGTCATTCACCCGCGTAAAATAGTGTGGTTCAAAAGTATAAGAAAATTTATCGGTGATAATAAAATTCCAATAGGTACCTACTTCGTAGGTATCATTATTATCTTGCTCACCGTTTAAGTCAGTTGAGCTGTAGTTATTGTGATTATAGCGGTTACGCACGGTCAGATTAAACCACGGGGTAAATTTATAATTCACATCCAGATAAACCGCACCGCTGGAGCCAATGCTCTTGTCAGTAATTAACCCTCCCGGCTGAATCGTTAATTTATCCGTTGGTCTGAATAGCGGATACCAGCCTTCGATTTCGTTATAGCCATGCTTTAACTCATCCTTGCGTTGCAGAGTATAGGTGTTGGTGAGCATCAGGCCAGCGCCCATATCAAAGTTATAGCCAACGCGCAGCATGACCTCCATCTGATCGGATGCGAGGTTATATGCTTCACGGTTTTCCACGTAGGCACCGGCAAAAACAGAGGTAGAGATAACAGAGGTTAACAGAAGTATCGCGTTTATTTTTTTCATAATAAATCCATTTTTTAACGTAGGGGAGCCGCTATCCATTAAAATGGATAGAGCGGCAATAATTAAAAAAGAAGTCTTTTAGTTATTCACAATACTGGGTTGTGTTGTTTTTTTCGTTGGCCAATTTCCTCAATAATAAAGGCAAAACGGCTTTCGTTGAGCTTATAAAAGAAGCCCATAGTGAATGCCGCGATAATCGCCAGACCGCAGGGCCAGAGGAAAATAAGCTGACGTAAACCGAGCAGCGTAGTTTCACTTTGCGCAATATTGGGGATATAACCAATTTGCGTCAGCATAATACCTGGCAAGAACCCAGCAAGCGCTGCGGAAATTTTTCGTGAAAAGGTATAACCAGTATAAACCGACCCTTCCGCACGAATACCCGTTTTCCACTCACCGTAATCAACCGTATCCGGAACCAGCGCCCAGTTCAGGCTGTTAACGAAGGCAGTGCCAAAGAAGGCCATGCAGGAGAATGTCACAAATAAAAATGATGTACTTCCCCAGAAAAAGTTCAGCACATCGCCTATGGCCCACAATGCCAGTCCACCCAGGTAAACCTGCTTTTTACCGAAGCGCTTCACCGTTGTGGGGACAAGAAAAACGCCCACCAGAATACATCCCATACTGAAAAAACCCATCCATGACAGCAGATGGATATCGTTCAGAACGTACTGGGTGTAATAGACCTGAATCGCCAGCTTGATGTTAAATGCCGCCAGCGTACATAGGTTAGCAATACACAGCACCAGCAGAGGAGGGTTACGGAAAATCGCGCAGAACGACTTGAGAATACTGGGTTTATGATGATCCGGTACGATTTCAATATAGCGCTCTTTCACCCCGCTAAAGCACCACCACATGCTGAATAACCCGCAAACGGAGAAGATCAGCGCAGCAATCAGATAGCCAAGCGAAGGTGAACTTGTAAAAAGCGCCTGAATGGGCATAAAGCCAACGGTACACAGTAACAGGCCCAGGGTTGCGCCGCCCTGTCGCCACGCAGCGAGTTCTGCGCGCTGGTGCGGGTTTTTAGTGATGGCGGGAACCATCGCCCCGTAAGAGCAGTTCATCAGGCTATAGAACAGGCCGAACAACATAAACAGCACCGTTGCCAGCCCCGTTTTCACCGTTAGCGTAAAATCTGTCGCTAAAAACTGCGCTGTGGCGACCAGCGCGACGGGGAATGAGGCATACAGAATAAAAGGCCTGAATTTCCCCTTTGCGCCGATATTACGCCGCGAGTCCAGTAATACGCCGGTTAGCATATCGGTAAAGGCGGTGAAGAACTTCGCTACCAGAAAGATGATCCCGCCGTAATATGCAGGCATCCCTAGTTCATCGGTATAAAATTTAAGCAGATACAGCGTGCCGATACACAGCATCAAATTTGAGCCGAAGTCACCCACGCCATAGGCGCATTTTTCCCGTAGGCTCAGTTTTAACGTTAGCGGATCATGGTCAGACATAATCGCTCCTCAGTAGCGCCCTGAAGGGCGCTATTCATTATTTTTATCAGACAGGTTGTTTACGGGCTTCTATCTCTTCAACGATGCGGACATACATCTTCTCGTTAAGGTTGTAGAAACAACCCATCGCCACGATGGTGATCACCGCTAGCGCGCACGGATAAATAAAAATCAGCTGGCGTAAGCCTTCGACGGTACCCGCCGATTGCACCACGTTGGGCACGTAGCCAATCTGGGTCAGCATCCAGCCGGGGAAGAAGCCAGCCAGCGCCTGCGACACTTTGCGAAAGAAGGTAAACCCGGTGTACACCGTACCTTCAGAACGCACGCCGGTGCGCCATTCGCCATATTCCACTGTGTCGGAGACCAGCGCCCAGTTCAGACTGTTGACGAACGCCGAACCAAAGAAGGCCAGGCAGGAGAAAGCAACAAAACTGACCGATCCGCCGCCAAAGAAGTAGTTGAGCAGATCGCCCGCTACCCAAATCAGCAGGCCGCCGATATAGACCTTTTTCTTACCAAAGCGTCTCACCATTCCCGGCATCAGGAATACGCCGATAAAGATACAGCCCATACTGAAGAAGCCCATCCAGGAGAGGAGGATTGGGTCGTTCAGGACGTACTGGGTGTAATAGACCTGGATCGCTAGCTTGACGTTAAACGCACCGAGCGTACAGAGGTTGGCAATGCACAGAATAAACAGCGGGCGGTTACCGGCGATGGCGCGGAAGGATTGCAGTAATCCCGGCTTTTGCGCCGCATCAACGGGCTTAACTTCGACGTAGCGCTCTTTAACTCCTGCATAGCACAGCCACATAAACAGCAGGCCGAACAGGGAGAACAGCGTGGCGGCGAAAATATAACCCAGTTGCGAGTTGCCTTCGATCAGGTTCATCACCGGCACAAAGCCGACGGTGCACAGCAGCAGGCCGAGCGTGGCGCCACCCTGACGCCAGGCGGCAAGCGAAGCGCGCTCATCCGGGTTTTTCGTTATCGCGGGTACCATCGCGCCGTAAGAGCAGTTCATCATGCTGAAGAACAGTCCGTACAGCATAAACAGCACCGTTGCCATCACCGTTTTGCCGGTGATTTCAAACGGCGTGCCGACAAAGTTAGCGATAGCCAGAAGCGTAACCGGGAAAGCTGCGTAAATCAGGAATGGACGGAATTTACCCTTCGGACCAATTTTACGCCGCGAATCGAGCATAATCCCGGTGCCCATATCGGTAAACGCGGTAAAAAACTTGGCGATAAGGAAAATAATACCGCCGTAAGTTCCTGGTAATCCAAGAACATCGGTATAAAACTTGAGTAAATAGAGCGTACCGATATCCAGAAGAATATTGGAACCTAAATCGCCCATCCCATAGGCTAGTTTTTCTTTAAAAGGCAAGCGCAGGGTTGCCGGATTAGCTGAATTTTGACTCATTGTTATTCTCCGTTTGCCCGCGAGTTTCCCCGCGGGCGAGCCGTATTAGATGTGGCGTAAAGTAGCAAACAGCGATGCCCACTCACTCTTCGCGCGATAGAAGACGGGTGGCTGGCCAATTGGCGCATCGATGGTAATTTCGCCGCCATGGTAGGTTTCACCGCTCCAGACGTTGACCCAGCTGTCTTCTGGCAGATACAGCGTCCAGTCGCATTTACCCTGTTCGTGAACCGGCGCAACCAATAGATCCTGACCCAGCAGATACTGATATTTCAGGGTATAGGTGGCTGCATCGTCTTCGTAATGCAGGAACAGCGGGCGCATCACCGGCAGGCCGGAGGCGGCGTTCTGCGCAACGGCCTGTTTGAGATACGGTTTCAGGGTGGTGAACACGGTTGTCATACGGGCAAAGTGGGCGATAGTCTCTGCATCGCCATCAAACTGCCAGTTATCGCCTGGGCGGTTACCTTCGTGGGTGCGCATCATCGGGGTGAAGGCGCTGAAGTCGCACCAGCGCAACAGCAGCTCTTTCGTGCGTTTCATGTCAAACAGGGTTGTGTAGCCGCCGATATCGCTGTGGTGCAGGCCGTGGCCGGTCATCGCCAGCGACAGCGCCGCAGGGACGACCGAAGCCAGACCATCATCAAGGCTCCAGTCAACGTTCTGATCGCCCGCCCACATCATAGTGGAGTACTTCTGGCTGCCGGTGTAACCCGCACGCATAAAGAACAGGATCTCGCCGAGCTTGCCGGTCTCCTGTAGCGCCTCGTAGTTACACTTCGCCCACAGCGCAGGCCAGGCATTGTGCATGATCTCGGCGCTGACGCCGTTGTGCAGATACGTATCGGTTGGAAGGTATTCGCCAAAATCCGCCATCCAGCCGCCGCAACCGAGCTCAATCATGTTCTTTTTGATGACTTCTTTGAACCAGTCGTAGGCCTCCGGGTTAGTCAGATCGACAACGCCGCCGTAAAACTCGCCGAACTCAACCAGGTAGTCACCGCCAGCGGCATCTTTTGCCAGATAGCCGCGGTCTGCCGCTTCGGCGCAGAGATCTTTATCGCTGGCAACGTACGGGTTGATATACGAGAGGAACTGCACGCCTTCTTCTTTCCACTGCTTAATCCGACTATCCAGCTGTGGGTAGTTGTCGCTGTTCCATCTCCAGTTCCACATCACGCGCTTGCCAAAGGAGGTCATACGGATCCCGGACCAGTCCTGCGCCCAGATACCGTTCACCTTCACGCCCGCGTTGCGCATGGTGTCCAGTTTGTACTGGCAAACCTCGGTGCCGCCCTGAATACCCAGCGTGACGCCGTCGTAAATCCAGTCCGGCAGCTCTGGCTGGCGGCCTAACAGCGCGGTCAGTTTTTCCAGCAGGGAAATATAGGTGTCAGCGCACTCAAAGCGCAGGGTGGTTTTGTCTTCCCACAGCGCCAGCTCGTGATACTCCGGTGCGCTAAAGTCGAAATTCATGTAGCAGCTGTTATCAACGTGGCAGTAGTATTTTTGCGTGCTGACAAAGGTGGGTTGCGGGAAGAAGGTCCAGTAATAGTCGCCGCCCGCGTTCTCTTTGCAGTCCGCCTGCCAGGTGACATAACTATTTTTATTACGACCCACGCCCTGTTCGCTGGTCCACAGGGGGAACGGCTTGCCGCGTAAATCAAAGTAAGAGAACTGTTCGCCGCAGCCGTAGATATGATCGGCCGGGTTAGCGGCCAGCCGCAGCCAGATGCGATTGTGGCTGAGATCGTCGTTTTGCAGATCCAGCTTCAGGCGGCCCTGTTCATCAGTGGATATTTGTAGCGTAGCGTTGATGGTGGTGCCGCGGCTGAAATCGACCCGCCAGCCGTCAGACGATTCACTGACCGTGGCACTCGTGAGGGCAATTTTCTCGTTCAGTTTATCTTTAATACTGAAGTTGCCGCGAAACATATCAATATCCGCGACGCCGGCGCCAATCCACAGGCAAGGGGTTTGCGAGGTATGGCGCAGAATCAGGCGCTGTTGATACGTTAGCGCAAAGCCATCCTGTAGGATTGTGAGTTCTAAAGCGCTTGACCGTTGTTGTAACGAATTCATTTTCGTCTCCGTAGATATAGGGTAATTCGGTAATTTTTGCGTCGGAATGGGACTATTCAGCGCCGATCAAAAAGCGCATCCGGTGCATCTCGCCTGGGGCAAGAGAAATAAGGCCAATTCCGGAATTAAAGGCATCAGGCGGGCAGGTCATGGGTTCTACGGCAAGTCCCAGACGATTTAATTTCTCGCCGCTGTAAACCTGCAGCCATGGCTGATCGCAACGTAAGTACGTAGTCATTTTTTTTGCTGCGCTGAACATCCTGACTTCCCACTCATCGTCCGGCGCTGTCGTTTTAAAGGTGTGATCGATCTGCGTCGCCGCGATAGGGCGTGGCGTGGTGAAATTTAGTTCTGTGTGCTCAACGCGATGCAATTCCTGGGGATCAATGCCCAATACCTCGTTTGCCGGAAGGGTTAGCGTACAGCTATCTATTTTCTCAAGATCGCAGGTTAAATAGGGATGCGCGCCGGAACCGTAAGGGGCTGGTTGATCGCCGATATTGAGCGTGCTGATAGAAACATGCAGACCGCCTATGGCGTCAAGGCGGTATATGACTTCGACAAGCAGCGAAAAGGGATAGCCGTAAGAAGGCGGCAGAAAAATCATCAGCGACGCTTCCGATGCCGAGTGCTGGTTAATCTGCCAGTCCCGCCAGGCCAGCAATCCATGAATAGCGGTATGCGAAACCGAGTCGTTAACGGCAAGCTGGAAGGTCTTGCCGTTATGCTGATAGCAGCCGTTTGCCACGCGGTTTGGCCAGGGAACTAATACTTTCCCCAGATGTGCCAGCGGCATCTCTTCAGGCTTGTGCGGAATAACAACGTGACGCCCATGGTGCGTCAACTCCGCCAGCCCTGCTCCAACCGTCACGATTTTTGCCTGGTAGTGCCCGGCCTGAAGTTGAATAGTTTTTCCACCGCTATGCATGGCTGCTATCCTTATGACCTATTTTGCGTTGATATCCAGAAGACCAGCAGCAACCGCTGGAGCCAGCCCAGGAGCCAGGGGCAGGCGTGGGATCACCAGGCAGTGCAGCAGATGGTAAATATCCTGCTTGCCGTCCCAGACTTTGGTGGTCACCTTGTTATCGGTATCCAGCTCCTGCCACCATGAACCGGTCTCGTAGTCCATCAGATAAGTGATGCAGTAATCCCACCACGTCTGGTACCAGGTTTCGTACTGGCTGTCGCCGGTGAGGGTGTACAGGGCATAGGCGGTGCCCATCGCTTCGACGATCGGCCAGCGCACTCTTTCGCGAACGATCGGTTTACCGTCCCAGTCCACCGAGTAGACAAAACCGTCCGCGCCGTCCGGTGCCCAGGCATCGCGGATGGTGGCGTGGAACAGACCTTTAGCATCTTCCAGCAGCCAGGCTGGTGGCGTTTCGAAGCGAGCTTCCAGCGCGGCGTGCAGATGCAGCATCAATCTGCCCCACTCGATCCAGTGGCCCGGAGTGCCGCCGTAGGCACGGAAGCGATGCGCTGGGTTATCTTTGTTGTAATCGCGAATTGGATTCCACTGCGAATCGAAGTGCTCGTTAACGCGATACTCACCGCTGCGGGCCACATCGTGAATAATCACCGACGCGATGCGTAGCGCCCGATCCAGCCATTTACGATCATGAGTGACGTCGTAAACGATCAGGAAGGCTTCAACTGCGTGCATGTTGGCGTTGCCGCCGCGATAATCTTCCGTCTGGCTGAAGGCTTCGTCCCAGGACTCCAGGCACATCTGCTCATCTTCACTCCAGAAGTATTTTTCAATCACTTCGATGGCGTCATCGAGCAGTTGCCTGGCCTGTGGATGACCGGTCGTGACCGCGCTTGCCGCGCCAAGCAACACAAAGAAATGCTGATAGCCCTGCTTGGAGGCATCCATCACGCCTTCGTCATTGACGCAGGCGTACCAGCCGCCGTAGCGTTTATCGCGCAGCGCGCCGTTCAGAGCGTTGATCCCGTGACTGACTAACTGAAACGCACCGGGGCGGCCCATGGATGCGGCAACGGAGTAGACATGCAGCATACGGGCGGTGATCCACAGATGCGTTCCCATATCCGTTCTGACCTGACCACTATTTCCCAGCCAGCCAAATCCAGTCGGTACCGCCGCGTTCTTGCCAAAGTTAAAGATGCGGTCGGTTTCCTGCTCCAGCCAGCGGTTGTGGCTCAAGGTGTTAAACCATTTCATTCTTCGATCCTCGTATTAACGGCGACGAGCCATCATTTCATCGACGATATCGCCCAGACGCTGCAACTTCGGTGCAGAAACATCGCGCAGCATCAGTTCGGTATCTGGCAGCCCCACGACCGATGACCAGACCGCACGCCCGGCCAGGAAGCCTGATGCACCAGCGGTCATTGCAACGCTGACCGCGCGAGGAAACAGTTTTTCATCGACACCTGAGGAGAGAATGACCCACGGCATGTTGATGTTTTCATTCAGACGTTGGGAGGCGGTGAGTAGCTCCTGCGCAGAACCTTTGCCGTAGAGCGGCATTTCGACCTTGTAGAGATCGGCGCCGCTGTCGCCCAACTCTTTCGCGGCATCGATAATGGCCTGCTCGCGATCGAACTTATCGCCACGACGCGGCGGGCGAACGACTGGCTCGATAATGCTCAGCAGGCCGCTGGAGTGGCATAGCTCGTTGAACTCTTTCACCATATCCAGACGCTGCTGGGCATCTTCATCGCTGCGCCACAGCACCAGCAGTTTTAATGCTTTGGCACCGTCCTGCTTCACGGCCTGTGGATCGATATTTTTATCAATCACCACGCTATCAACGGGGATTCCGTTGCCGGGAATAAACTCGTCGGCGGCCACAATCATGGCGCAGCTTTTGGATACCGCGTTTTGCTCCACCACCTGGCGGTAACAGAATTGCTGATCGACCAGAATGGCCGAGGCATAAGGAGAAAGAATCTTCGCCGCATTCACTTTGAAATCGGTCAACACGCTGTCGCTGACCGGGAGTTGTGCACCCGCAGCGGCAAACATTAAGCGCATGGCTTCTCGTTGATCGACGGCCAGCATGGCAAAACCGCCGGAAGCTCGGGTGATATCTTTCAGGGTGTACTTCGTCATTGTTCAGTCCTTTTACTTATCAATGTTGATTGTTCAGTCCGGCAGATGCGCGAACCTGCTCAAGAATGGCGCTCCAGTCTTCCCGACCACGACCTGCAGCGCGCGCCTGGTTATAAACTTCACGGGAGGCGGCACCGAGCGGCATCGGCACATGCAGTTGATTGGCAACATCCAGCGCGATGCCAAGATCTTTGTGGGCCAGATCGATCATGAAGGCCGGAGAGAGATCGCCTTTCAGCACTTTGTTTGGCCAGGAGGTGGTGAAATGACCTTTTCCGGCAGGCGTTCCGCTCATCACTTTTAAGGCCACATCGAAGGAGAGGTCGAGCGCTTCGCACAGCACGGCGGCTTCGGCGGACAGCGCATTCAGCGCAATACTCATGTAGTTATTGATAAGCTTCACGCGGATCCCCATACCCGGACCGCCTGCGTTGACCTGCTCGTTACCCATAGCCATCAGTACCGGCGTTGCGCGTTCGACCTGCTCTGCCGTGCCACCCGCCAGCAGCAGCAATGTCCCCGCGACGGCGTGATCTGAAGTGCGCCCGACCGGGCAATCCATCATGTCGAAGCCTTTGGCGCGCATATCGGTAATCAGTTTGTCGGTTTGCAGCGGGTGAATAGTCGACATATCAATCACCAGCGCTTGTGGGGAAAGGGTTTCGCAGACGCCTGATTCACCGAATAAAACGCTGCGTACCAAATCGCCGTTTGGCAGCATCGTGATGACAAACTCTGCCTCTTTCGCTGCCTCTGCTGGACTGGTGGCAGGACGCGCCCCTTTTTCCACCAGTTGCTGCATGGCATTCGGGTTAACGTCAAAGACGCTGAGCTGATGGCCCTGCTTCAACAGGTTGCTCGCCATGGGTGAACCCATTTGACCCAATCCGATAAATGCTATAGCTGCCATAACGTTCTCCTGAGACGTGGTGTCATTTTTTGTCATTTAAAATGAGTGTTTATTGTCTGTTTTTGATCGTATTTGTAATTTATAGTCAAAAAATTGACAGCCGTCACTTTTTAAACATTTTGTGAAATTAAAATGATCCCATCTCGAAACGTTTAAGGAATGACCATGATTCGCGTTGCTTGTGTGGGTATTACCGTGATGGATCGCATCTATTACGTAGAAGGTTTACCGTTTGAAGGAGGGAAGTATGTGGCGAAGCGCTATACGGAAGTGGGCGGCGGACCTGCCGCAACAGCGGCTGTGGCGGCGGCGAAACTGGGCGCGCAGGTGGACTTTATTGGTCGGGTTGGCGATGACGACACCGGAAACAGTCTGCTGGCGGAGCTGGAGTCCCTGGGGGTAAATACTCGCTACACCCGGCGCTATACGGGAGCGAACTCTTCACAATCGGCAATAATGGTTGATGCGAAAGGGGAGCGGATTATCGTCAACTACCCTAGTCCGGATTTACTGCCGGATGCCGACTGGTTGAATGCGATTGATTTTTCCCAGTGGGACGTGGTGCTGGCAGATGTTCGCTGGCACGAAGGGGCAAAGCAGGCATTTACCCTCGCGCGTCGGGCTGGAGTGATCACCGTGCTGGATGGTGATGTTACGCCGCAGGACATTAGCGAGCTGGTGGTGTTAAGCGATCATGCTGCTTTCTCTGAACCGGGTCTGTCGCGTCTGACCGGGATAGAAGAATCGGAGGCTGGTCTGAAAAAAGCACAAGCGCTCACAAATGGACATGTTTATGTGACGCGAGGCGGGGAAGGCTGTGACTGGATAAAAAATAATGTGTTACAGCATCAACCTGGATTTGCCGTGGATGTGGTTGATACTACCGGTGCAGGAGATGTTTTCCATGGTGCGCTGGCCTTCAGTCTGGCTTCTGGCTGCGCCCAGGAAGATGCCGTCAAGTTTGCCAGTGGGGTTGCGGCACTGAAGTGTACGCGCCCGGGAGGGCGTGCGGGTATCCCTGACTGTGATCAAACCCGATCTTTTCTGTCACTTTTTGTATAAAATGCCAGGGCAATGGTTTTTCGAGGAAATTTCATGAGTCTTACCGAACTGACCGGTAACCCGCGGCACGATCAGTTGCTTATGCTGATTAGCGAGCGCGGTTATATGAATATTGACGAGCTGGCCAGCCTGCTGGATGTTTCCACGCAGACCGTGCGCCGTGATATTCGTAAACTAAGCGAACAGGGATTAATTACGCGTCACCACGGCGGGGCGGGCAGAGCGTCGAGCGTGGTCAATATGGCGTTCGAACAGCGTGAAGTCTCCTGGACGGAAGAGAAAAAAGCCATCGCGGAAGCGGTGGCTGACTATATTCCGGATGGTTCAACGGTGTTTATTACCATCGGCACCACCGTTGAGCAGGTGGCGCGGGCGCTGTTAAACCATAACCATTTGCGCATCATCACCAACAGCCTGCGGGTGGCGCATATTCTTTATAACAACCCACGCTTCGAGGTCATGGTGCCCGGCGGTACGCTGCGTCCACACAATAGCGGTATCATCGGCCCTTCCGCGACGGCGTTTGTGGCTGACTTTCGGGCTGATTATCTGGTGACAAGCGTCGGGGCCATTGAAAGCGATGGTGCACTGCTGGAGTTTGATGTCAACGAAGCCAGCGTGGTGAAAACGATGATGGCGCACTCGAGGCAAATTCTCCTCGCCGCCGATCATACTAAATATCACGCTTCTGCTGCCGTGGAGATCGGTAACGTCGCGCAGGTGACAGCGTTGTTTACCGATGAGTACCCGTCAGGCGGGTTAAAATCGTGGCTGGATGAAAATCAGACAGAAATTATTCTTGCCCAGGAAGAGGGCTAGCTAGCTATTCCTCAGTTCCAGATGTGCTGGGGGTCTTCAACCTTTACTCATGAATAGTAAAACCTCTCCTTTCCCGCTACAGTTAATTTTCCACGGTACAAAAGGAGAGGACCATGCTCTATATCTTTGATTTAGGTAATGTGATTGTCGATATTGACTTCAACCGTGTGCTCGGGACGTGGAGTGATTTAACGCGTATCCCGCTCGCAACGCTGAAGCAGCATTTCGCTATGGGTGAGGCGTTTCATCAGCATGAACGCGGTGAAATCAGCGATGAAGATTTTGCGGCGGCGATGTGCCATGAAATGAGCATGCCGCTTAGCTACGAGCAGTTCGCCCATGGCTGGCAGGCGGTATTTGTGGCCCTGCGCCCAGAAGTGACCACCATTATGCAAAAGCTGCGTGAGCAAGGGCATCGCGTGGTGGTCCTGTCGAATACTAACCGTCTGCATACCACCTTTTGGCCGGATGAATATCCAGAGATACGCGCCGTCGCTGACCATATTTATCTTTCGCAAGAGATGGGGATGCGCAAACCTGAGGCGCGGATCTATCAGAGCGTCCTCGAATCCGAAGGTTTTTCTGCTGAGGATACGGTCTTTTTTGATGATAACGCCCAAAATATCGCGGGCGCTGAGCGGTTAGGGATTACCAGTATTCAGGTGACCGGGAAGGAGACCATTCCCGACTACTTTGCGAAACAGCTATGCTAAAAAACCTTCATCAAAAAACAACGCGCCGTACGCGGCCGCTGGTTTCCTGGCTTAAGTTGCTCTGGCGGCGTATTGATGAAGATAACATGACGACGCTGGCGGGCAACCTTGCTTATGTGTCGTTACTCTCCCTTGTGCCGCTTATTGCCGTCGTTTTCGCGCTGTTTGCGGCATTTCCGATGTTTTCTGATGTCAGCATCCAGATTCGTCATTTTATCTTTGCGAATTTTATTCCGGCTACCGGGGATGTGATTCAGGGCTACATTGAGCAGTTTGTGGCTAACTCCAGTCGGATGACCGCCGTGGGGGCTTTCGGCCTGATTGTAACCTCGCTGCTGCTGATGTATTCCATTGATAGCGCACTGAATACCATTTGGCGAAGTACCCGAACTCGACCAAAAACCTACTCCTTTGCCGTCTATTGGATGATCCTCACGCTGGGGCCGTTGTTGGCGGGAGCGAGCCTGGCGATCAGTTCCTATCTTCTGTCGTTACGCTGGGCCAGCGAGCTGAATAGCGTTATTGACGATGTACTGCGCATTTTTCCGCTAATTCTTTCCTGGGTGGCATTCTGGCTGCTCTACAGCATTGTGCCAACGGCGGAGGTGCGCAATCGCGATGCAGTGATTGGTTCGCTGGTCGCTGCGCTACTTTTTGAGGCGGGTAAGAAGGCTTTTGCGTTATATATCACCGCTTTTCCGTCGTATCAGCTGATTTACGGTGTGATCGCCGTAGTACCCATTTTGTTCGTTTGGGTGTACTGGACGTGGTGTATCGTCTTGCTTGGTGCTGAAATTACTGTCACTCTCGGTGAATACCGCAAACTGAAAAAAGAAGAAACAGAACAATCATGATTGCATTAATTCAACGCGTATCCCGAGCTAGCGTTACCGTGGAGGATGAAGTGACGGGTGAAATTGGCCCGGGGCTTCTGGTGCTGTTAGGTGTCGAGAGAGAAGACGATGAGCAAAAGGCGAATCGCCTGTGCGAGCGCGTGCTGGGATACCGTATTTTCAGCGATGCTGAAGGAAAGATGAATCTTAACGTACAGCAGGCTGGCGGCAGCGTGTTGGTGGTCTCTCAGTTTACGCTGGCGGCGGATACCGAACGCGGAATGCGCCCTGGTTTTTCTAAAGGGGCCGCGCCGGAAAGAGCAGAAGCGCTATATGAGTATTTTGTCGAGCGCTGTCGACAGCAGGAAATGAATACACAGACCGGAAGATTCGCTGCCGATATGCAGGTCTCTCTGGTGAATGATGGCCCCGTGACTTTTTGGTTGCAGGTATGAGCCAGCTTCCGGGCAGGCTGCGGGTAACAAAAGAGAGTACAGCTATGTATCACCTTCGTGTACCGCAAACAGAAGAAGAGTTAGAGAGCTACTATCAGTTTCGCTGGGAGATGCTGCGTAAACCGCTGCATCAGCCGAAAGGATCCGAGCGAGACGCGTGGGATGCGATGGCGCACCACCAGATGGTGGTCGATGAAGAGGGTAATCTGGTTGCCGTTGGGCGACTGTATGTCAATGCGGAGAATGAAGCCTCTATTCGTTTTATGGCCGTTCACCCGTCGGTGCAGGATAAAGGTCTGGGCACGCTGATGGCGATGACGCTGGAATCGGTAGCTCGACAGGAAGGCGTTAAGCGTGTGACCTGTAGCGCACGAGAAGATGCGGTAGAGTTTTTTGCTAAGCTCGGTTTTGTTAATCAGGGTGAAATTACCACGCCGACCACCACGCCGATTCGCCATTTTCTGATGATTAAGCCGATAGCCTCGCTGGACGATATTTTGCATCGCGGCGACTGGTGCGCTCAGTTGCAACAGGCCTGGTATCAGCATATTCCGCTCAGCGAGAAAATGGGTGTGCGCATTCAGCAGTACACCGGGCAAAAATTTATCACCACCATGCCGGAGGCCGGTAACCAGAATCCGCACCACACGCTGTTTGCCGGCAGCTTGTTTTCACAGGCAACGTTAACCGGTTGGGGGCTTATCTGGCTGATGCTGCGCGAACGGCACCTTGGCGGGACGATTATTCTTGCCGATGCCCATATCCGTTACAGCCAGCCAATTAGCGGACGCCCGAGCGCCGTTGCCGACCTTGGCTCGTTAAGCGGCGATCTTGACCGCCTGGCGCGGGGGCGCAAAGCACGCGTTCAACTGCAGGTTGAACTGTTTGGCGATGATCAACTGGGCGCTGTCTTCGAAGGTATCTACATTGTTCTGCCCGCGAAACCTTTTGGCTCGTATGAAGAGGGCGGTAACGAGGAAGAGTAGATTTCCCTCGTGCTTATCTATTGGCCTGGTGATTTGATCCGCCAGGCGATATCCCCCATGGCGTTTCGCGCCGCTGGGCTCACACCACCTAACTGAAAGAAACCGTGAATCACCCCAAGATAGCGCTGGCAGGTACAGTCAACACCCTGTTCAACCATGCGCTGATATAGCGTTTCGCCTTCATCACGCAAAGGGTCATATTCCGCCGTCAGAATATGCACCGGCGGCAGGCCGCTAAAGTCTTTACGCCAGAGTGGGCTGGCTTCCGGATGGTGGAGTTCCGTCGATGAAAGGTACATTTCGTAGCCGCTGAGCAGCGTATCTTCGGTGATGATGTAATCTTTACCGTTATCGAGATAGCTCTTCATGCTGCCGGTGGCATCCAGCATCGGGTAAATCAAAATGAGCAGTGCGGGTTTCCAGACCTGTGCTGTCTTCAGGCGCAGAGCGGTCACTAATGCCAGATGTCCCCCGGCGCTGTCGCCAGCAAGCGTAATACGCGAAGCGTCAATGCCCAACTGCTCTGCATGACGATATATTATCAGCGCTCCCTTTTCTGCATCGTCATGTGCGGCAGGGAAAGTATGTTCTGGTGCCAGTCGGTATTGCACGGCGATAACCCGACAGCCGCTGCGATAAGCCAGCTGGCGAAGCTGATTGTCGTGAGTAGCGAAGCCGCCGCTGATAAAGCAGCCGCCGTGAAAATAGATAACGGCTGGCAGTGCGCCAGTAGCACTCAGGGGAGAGGCTACGCGAAAAATCATGCCTTCGAGTTCGATATCTTCTACCTGCACGCGCTCTTCTTGTTCCCCGGCTAACACGGTGCTGGCGACGTAACCGTTTCTCCGGTCATCAATATTCTGTTCGCGCGAAGAGGGGCGACCCGCAGCGATAAACTCCCGAACCAGCTCTGCAATACCTTTTTCAAGCGCCATTTTCATTCCCTTAAACTGTTTGGATATACAGTGTTATAGCCTGGTTCTTAACAAAAGAAAATGGGGGATTTGGGTTGCAGAAGGATTATGGAAAGCGGCTCGCAAAAGTGAAAATCATTTCAGGCGTGGCTATTTTCCTGCCTTTCCACGGTGTATGTTGTTTGAAAATTAGTCGCCAATGATATACTGGAGGTATATATGAGCATGATAGCAGGAAGGGATGTGGGCAGAATATTACTCGATTTATCAGATGACGTTATCAAACGTCTTGAAGACCTCAAGCAGCAGCGCAATCTTCCGCGAGCAGAACTGTTACGTGAAGCGGTAGAACAGTACCTGGAAAGGCAAGGCCAGGCTGAAACTACTATCGCCGATGCGCTGGGGCTTTGGCAACGCTGCGAGGAAGATGGTGTTGAATATGAAAGGAAGCTTCGTGAGGAGTGGCAATGAGTAAAGGCCCGGCGCTGTTTGATACCAATATTCTCATTGATCTGTTCAGCGGACGCGTTGAAGCGAAACAGGCACTGGAGGCTTATTCACCACAAAATGCGATTAGCCTTATCTCCTGGATGGAAGTGATGGTGGGAGCCAAAAAGTATCACCAGGAACATCGTACGCGCATTGCACTGAGCGCTTTTAATATCATTGGTGTCTCACAGGATATTGCAGAACGAAGTGTCAACATCAGGCAGGAGTATGGGATGACGTTGCCGGATGCCATTATCCTGGCGACGGCACAAATGCATCGTTATGAACTCGTCACGCGCAACACTAAAGATTTTGCCAGGATTCCAGGCGTGACTACGCCATATCATTTGTAAGTCGGGCAGCAAATGCCACCCGATATAACGCCAGCTTTACTCCCCTTCACCCGGGAACAGGAACGGGTTGATGGAACTGCGGGCGAAGCCCTCTTGTTCCATGCGCGCGTCCAGCACCAGTGAGGCGAGGTCGTCGGCGACGGCTTCCACTTTCGGATCTTTTTCCTGATACAAAATCTTCAGGTAGGTGCCGCAGTCGCCGCAGCTTTCGGCTTTAATGGCCGACTGCTCGTTATCCAGCGACCAGTAATGCAGATCGCGTGTCTGCTCGCAGTTGCTGCACTTCACGCGCACGACGTGCCACTCGGTTTCGCACAGATTGCAGTGCAGGTAGCGCAGACCTTGGGTGGTACCAATTTGCACCATGCTGGAGACCGGCATTGAACCGCACACCGGGCAGAACTGGCGCTGTTCGCCGTATTCCGCGCGGGCTTTACCGGGGATCAGGCTGGCCATTTGCGCCCAGTATAGCGATAGCGCTGCCCAGATAAACGGGGCTTTATCGCTGCTGACTGATGCGAAATCAGAGGCAAACAGCGCGCTTGCCATCAGCTCTAGCTCCTGCTCTGATGATTTTTCCAGATTCTCGATAACTGCCAGCGCCGGGCCGCTCATCTCGGGCTTCAGCTCGGCAATCAGCGAATGCAGCAGCTTGTGCCAGTGCTTATCGCGCGGCAGCACGTGAATATCCAGCGGCGGTTTGCCCTGGTCGTTTGCTTCTTTAATACGCGCAGTGAGATCCATCTGTAACGGATGGTCGTACAGCACCACTTCCTGCGCGTGGGCGATCAGCGCGGCGAAGCGCAGGTAGTCGCCCAGCGGGTTATTCTCAGCCAGCTCGCGCAGGCGTTCGGCGCGGCGGTTATACAGATTTTTGAGCCGGGGAAATAATAACGGTGGGATCATATCCGTCGAGCGTTTCTCGCTCTTTTCCAGCTCATCTTGCGGGATGATACGAATGCTCATTTAGTCACTTCCTGGTTTCAGCAGATTCGGCTATGGTCGTGTCCGCTCTGTGATTTGGCGGGCATCACGCGCCCGCTCTGGTGAATGTCATTAATGATAACCGCAATCGGCATACGGGATATACCCATGACATCGCAATGTGTGTATTACGATACCTGATATCTATACCCTAGACCATGCACCGTTCGGATTAGCTGAGGGTGATTAGCATCCTGCTCAATCACCTTGCGTAATCGGGAAATATGCTGATCAAGAGTGCGGCTGTTGGGCATGTAATCGTAGCCCCATGCAGCGTCAAACAGCATATCTCGAGTCACCACCTGATTTTTGTGGCGTTCCAGACAGCTTAAAATTCGCACTTCGCGCAGAGAAAGTTCTAATCGTTGTTCGCCACGCCATGCGCACAGTTCGTTGGGAAAAACCGCTAAATCCCCAAAGGAAAAGCTGAGATTGGGCTGTGAATCGTTATGGCTTAAGCAGCGGCGGGCGATCGTTTTGATTCGCGCCCGCAGTTCGTGAATGCCAAATGGTTTGCTGATGTAATCATCCGCACCCAGTTCCAGTCCCACAACGCGGTCGATTTCCTCATCTTTAGCAGAGAGAAATACAATGGGGATATGTTCATTGTGGCGGCGAATTTCACGGCAAACGGAATAACCATCCATTTCGGGCATCATGATATCCAGCAGCACGAAGTCCGGCATTTCACGATGGTAGATAGCCAATGCTTCACGGCCATCAGGGGCTGCAAGCAGCGTGTAACCTTCACGCGACAGCACATCAACCAGCCCCTGGCGAATATTGGCGTCATCTTCTGCAATCAGTATCTTCATGTTTCATCCTTGAGGTAATGTTAGCGTAAAGCGCACACCGGGGTTTTCGGCGGTAACCTGAATCTTTCCTTGCAGACGTTCGGCCAGCTGTGACGCGATGGTCAGCCCAATACCGGTACCTGAAACGCCTTCGGTAATGGATGATTTAACCCGATAAAATGGGTGAAATATCATCTTCATTTCTTTCTCCGCAATGCCCGGACCATAATCACGAACGGCGATCTCAACCTGTTCAGATGTGGTTTGCACCAGGATATCGACCCGTTTACCCTGCGCTGCATATTTTTCGGCATTACTAATAAAATTGCTGATAACTTGCGTGATCACGTCGCGATCGCTTTGCAATATGATCTCGTCAGGGCAGGAGAGATAAATCGTCATCCCCTTTGCCTGAAGTGCAGGCGTAAAGATGTGAACGATTTCTGTGATGAGGCGTGAAATATTCACCTTCTGAAGATGTAGTTTAGGCGTTCGTGTAAACGTCAGGATATTTTGGATAAGCCGGGATAGCCGCTGGCCCTCCTGAGTGATGACATCCACGTAGCGCAGCTCCTGCGTTTGATCGTCATCCAGTCCTTCGCGCAATAGCTCGGCATAGAGGGTGATATTGGTCAGCGGAGTTTTAAGTTCATGCGATACCTGGCTGACAAAATCTACCTGTTGACGCGCCTGGCGAGCGGCACGAGTGTATTCCCGCCACAGCGAATATCCCAATAAAGCGACAGCCGCCAGCAGCAGTAGAATGAGCGCGCTACCCCATAGCCAAATGTGATAAAGCGGGGTTTTAACGCCATAAACACTGATTTTCCACAGGGTAAGCGGGTAGTCCAGTGCACGCGAGTCCAGCGGCGACAGCTGATTCAGAACTGCCTGTTTGTTTTGAAAAATCTGTCGCCCACTTTCACTTACCCGAACTATCTGCTGCTCTTCAGGGCTAACCTGAACGTTATTTGCAATATCCATCATCAGCTGCACATATGAGAGACGAAAACCGATGACCGTATCGCCTTTTTGTCGCCAGTAAATCAACAGTGGCTCCTGATTTTCACTGGTAATAAACCATCCCGCCTGCGGCGTTTCTTGCTCATTATGGGCAATATGGCTGATAAGCTGACTGGGGTCGTTAGCCAACGGCGTTAGCTGGCGTACCCACTCTTTATCTTCATTACTTAGTGGTTGGCGTTCATCGGGGTAAAGTAGCTGGTTTTTACGCAGGGTAAACACGGCGGTAATATCGCTATCATGTTCTTTTAGCGTCTTGAGAGCGGCGAAATTCTGGGGATCGATAAAATCGCTGATAGCATGCAGACGTGAGGCTTTTTGTTGCAGGAGACTTTCGATACCCGCTGCCACGCTGGCGGTTTGTGCTCTGGCAAGGGTTTGCGTCTGGTACTGGCGCAGCAAGACTTCATGCTCCAGAGTACGAATGCCCAGGTAAGCCAGCAGGATAAAAAACATCAGCGTGACGATGAGATAAATCAGCTTGCTTCTGGGCATCCAGCACTCCTTGTGGATTAGTTCGCTTTCGAACTCTGATTTTTGGTTCTGTAGTTCTGTTCTTTCAATGATTTACGAGAAGATTCTTTGCTTTCCGTTTCCAGCTTTTGCAGCAACTGGCGGTTTTCTTCTGCACTTTCTTGCGCTTTCATTTTTGGCGCTGGCGCACTGAGCTGCAGGGAACCCATAAGACTTGTGCTTTCACGCAGGACCGCCTTTGCTTCATCCATTTTGCCTTCGTCGATGAGCTTTAAGGCCTGCTCATTTTGAATAGCTGACTTCTGAATCGCCGAATCGACGACCACATCTTCTATCACTGCTTTTTTCACTTCGCTGGCAGAAGCGGTGTAGCGTATGGCCATTTTTTCATCCCAGCTTTCTTTCTGGCGGGTCGCAAGGTTGTCATAGCGGACGTTCACATCTGCCAGCGGCTTGCTTTGTGCTGAGCTACCTTTTACCGGAAGCAGCTCCAGCATGACATATTTCTCCTGGTTGGCGTAAAGCTGGTTGAGCTTCACGCTAACCGAGTTGCCCTGGATATCGCCTTCACGCCCCAGTAATCGCAGCGGCTTGACGTTATCAGCGACCTTGATTTCCACCACCACATCCTGGGCGACCACCGACATTACATCGCCAAATTCATGGGCAAATGCTTTCTCCAGATCGTTGGTATTCTGTACAAAAACGTGGTTGCCATCGCTGTACTGTGCCATCGCCGCCATCAGGTCTTCATTGTAACCTTCGCCAATGCCCATCGTGGTGATGGCAATCCCTTTACGAGCGGCGATTTTGCCTAACTCTGCCAATTCGCTGGTTGATGATGGACCAATATTGGCCTGGCCATCGGAGAGCAAAATAATGCGGTTAACCTGGGTTTTATCCAGAAACTTACTGGTCTCTTTGATACCGCGACTTACGCCCGCAAATAGCGCAGTACCGCCGCGGGCGGTCAGTTTTTCGCGAATCTGGCTGATGAGCTTATCTTTATTGCTGAGCTTAGCTGCGGGGACAATGACATCCACTACATCGTCGTAAATCACCACCGAGAGCGTGTCCTGGGAACTCAAGGTATTTACCGCCATTACCGCGGCTTCTGTGGCTTGTTTAATTCGCTCGCCGCTCATTGAGCCGGAACGGTCGATCACCAGCGCGAGGTTAATCGGGCTGCGTTTGGCGGCGTTAAGAGGAAACCCCGTCAGGGACACTTTGAGGTAGTTTTTATCCTGTGTATTTTCCAGGACAACAGGGGAAGCCAGTTCAGCTTTGATGGCCACTTTCTGGACTGGTTGCTGGGCGTATACACCCGCGTTTGCTGCCAGCAAACCGAGGGTCAGAGCGGCGAAAAGGTGCTTTAGATTCACGATACGTCTCCTTGTGAAAGAATCGAATCCATTCTTATGGAATCTGAACCCCGATTGGTCTGTTATCTGTATAAAGTTGTCAAAAAGTTGTCAAAACTGAATGCTATCCGCTAAAAAAATGGCGTCGATAAACGACGCCATATCAGAGAACCACAAAGCACTTTCGCTTACGATTGGCTCTTATCCTGTTTTTCGCGCACTTCACGGTACCAGCGCGGGTGATGCTTCTTCGCCCACGTCTTCGTGACCCAGCCTTCTACCATGGCGGTAATTGTACCTTTCACCCATAGCGCGGCGTAAATATGCACCATGATAACCACAATCAACGCTACCGCAGAGAACGAGTGCAGCATCAGCGCGAAACGGATAACCGGGATGGAGAACGCTGGCGCAAAGTACGGACGCCAGATAATCACCCCGCTCACCAGCAGCAATACCAGGAAGATAATCGCTGCCCAGAACACGCATTTCTGGCCGAAGTTATAGCGCCCGGTATCCCCCACCTCCTCGTTGACGACGATCTTGCGAATATTCTTCGCCCAGAAAATATCGTCCCGATTGATCAGGTTATGGTGCCAGTAGCGGAAGAACATAATGATGAACGAAGCAAACATGATAACGCCGACAAACGGGTGCAGAATACGCGCCAGCTGCGGAGTGCCCATAATTTGCATCAGCCAGTTGAAGGATGGGAAAAAGAACCCCAGCCCGCTCACCGCCGCCAGAATGAAGCAGAAGGCGGTAACCCAGTGGTTGATTCGCTCCGGCGCGGTATAGCGCACGATGGTGTCACGTCTTTTCATTTGCGCACCTCGTCATTCTCTTCATGCAGGTTGTCTTCTTCCTCTTCCGCGCGGTTCGGACCGACACCGACGTAGTGGAAGATGCTGGCGGCAAAGGTGGCCGCAAAACCAACGGCGGCCAGCGGTTTCCAGATACCTTTCCAGAACTTCACGGTAGCGCTGATTTCTGGGTTCTCCGGCAGGCCGTGGTACAGATTCGGCTTATCGGCGTGGTGCAGCACGTACATCACGTGCGTGCCGCCGACACCAGCCGGATCGTACAGGCCTGCGTTGTCGTAACCACGGGTTTTCAGCTCCGAGACGCGCTCGCCTGCCAGTACCTTCATATCCTCTTTGGAGCCAAAGTGGATAGCGCCGGTCGGGCAGGTTTTCACGCAGGCCGGTTCCTGGCCTACGGTTACGCGGTCAACGCACAGCGTACATTTGTAAACGCGGTTATCTTCCGGGTTCAGGCGCGGCACGTTGAACGGACAGCCAGCGATACAGTAGCCGCAGCCAATGCACTGTTCAGACTGGAAGTCGACGATACCGTTGGCGTACTGAATGATTGCCCCTTCCGCCGGACAGGCCTTCAGGCAGCCCGGGTCGGCGCAGTGCATACAGCCATCCTTGCGGATCAGCCATTCCAGTTTGTCGTTTTGCTCCACTTCCGAGAAGCGCATCACCGTCCAGGATTTGGCGGTCAGGTCGGCGGGGTTGTCGTACACCCCGACGTTGCTACCGATTTCGTCGCGGATATCGTTCCACTCGGAACAGGCCACCTGACAGGCTTTACAGCCGATGCAGGTGGTGACGTCGATAAGCTTCGCCACCTCTTCCTGATGATTCCGCGCCTGCGGCGCAGGAGTGAAACCGTTAGTGGCGGAACGACGAATAATATCTTGCGATTGATAAGCCATAAGTCGTCTCCGTTACACCTTTTCCACATTCACGAGGAAGGATTTAAATTCCGGTGTCTGTGAGTTCGCATCGCCGACGGACGGTGTCAGGGTATTAGCAATAAACCCTTTCTTCGCCACGCCTTCGTAGCCCCAGTGGATCGGAATACCGATGGTATCGATATCCTTACCGTCTGCTTTCAGTGTGCGAATACGCTTGGTCACCACCGCTTTAGCTTTAATAAAACCGCGGTTAGAGGAAACCTTAACGGTATCGCCGTGAGCAATACCGAGCTTATTTGCAAGCTTTTCACCGATTTCTACAAACTGTTCCGGCTGCGCGATGGCGTTAAGCAGCGCGTGCTTGGTCCAGTAGTGGAAGTGCTCGGTTAGGCGGTAGGTGGTTCCGACGTACGGGAACTTATCTGCTTTACCCAGAGCTTCTTTGTCGCCCTTAAAGATGCGGGCAGCCGGGTTAGAGATCACGTTCGGGTGCAGCGGGTTGGTGCCTAACGGCGTTTCAAACGGCTCGTAGTGTTCCGGGAACGGGCCTTCCGCCATCTTATCGAGGGCAAACAGACGTCCCATCCCTTCCGGCTGCATGATAAACGGCCCGACATCGCTGCCCGGCGCCGCGGCGCTGTAGTCCGGAATATCCATCCCACCCCATTTCGCGCCGTCCCATTTCAGGATCTGGCGTTTCGGATCCCACGGATTACCCTGTGGGTCAGCAGAAGCACGGTTGTAGAGGATGCGACGGTTAAGCGGCCACGCCCATGCCCAGCCCAGTGTATTACCGAGACCTGACGGGTCGGCGTTATCGCGTCGTGCCATCTGGTTGCCTTCCGGCGTCCAGCTACCGGCGAAAATCCAACAGCCGCTGGCGGTGGTGCCGTCATCACGTAGCTGTGCAAACGAACTGAGCTGCTGGCCTTTCTTGACGATAACCGCGCCAGTAGCAGGGTCGGTAATGTCCGCCAGCGCCTTCCCGTTATTCTCCATTGCCACTTCTTCTGAAGCGGGTTCATGTGGTGTGGAGTAGTTCCAGGTCATGTTCAGCACCTGTTCCGGGTTAGCACCGCTCTGTTCGGCATACATCTTACGCAGACGCAGGAAGATACCTGCCAGGATCTCGCCATCGGTTACGGCAATCCCTGGGGCATCCGCGCCCTTCCAGTGCCACTGCAGCCAGCGCCCGGAGTTAACGATCGAACCGTTCTCTTCGGCAAAGCAGGTGGATGGCAGGCGGAACACTTCGGTCTGGATTTTCGACGGATCAACATCATTCGACTCACCGTGGTTTTGCCAGAAGGTGGAGGTCTCGGTATTGAGCGGATCGATGGTCACCAGGTACTTCAGTTTGGACAGTGAAGCAATCGTCTTGTTTTTGTTCGGGAATGAGGCGACAGGGTTGAAGCCCTGGCAGATGTAGCCATTGACTTTGCCCTCTTTCATCATCTCGAAGTACTGAAGAACGTCGTACCCTTTGTCCCACTTAGGCAGCCAGTCAAAGCCCCAGCTGTTTTCCGCTGTTGCCTTATCGCCATAGAAGGACTTCATCAACGAAACGAAGAATTTCGGGTAGTTGCCCCAGTAGTTGACCTGGTCCTTCAACAGCGGTTTTGGCGTGTTGGCGGTCAGATAAGTTTGCAGGTCAGCCTGTTTTTCGTTCGGTAGCGTCAGATAGCCTGGCAGGCTTTGTGACAGCAAACCGAGGTCGGTCAGCCCCTGGATGTTGGAGTGACCGCGCAGGGCGTTCACACCGCCGCCCGCCATCCCCATGTTGCCGAGCAGCAGCTGGATCATCGCCATGGTGCGGATGTTCTGCGAACCAATGGAGTGCTGCGTCCAGCCAAGCGCGTAGAGGAACGATGCGGTTTTATCATGGGCGCTGGTTTCCGCGATGTACTCGCAGACTTTCAGGAAGTCGGCTTTCGGCGTCCCACAGATATTTTCGACAACGTCCGGCGTATAGCGGGAAACGTGCTGCTTCAGCAGGTTCCAGACGCAGCGCGGGTGTTGCAGCGTTGTATCGCGTTTGGCAAAGCCGTTTTCATCCAGCTCATAGTTCCAGGATGTTTTATCGTACTTGCGGGCTTCGGCGTCGTAGCCGCTGAACAGACCGTCTTCAAAGCTATAATCCTCACGCACGATCAGGCTGGCGTTGGTATAGGCTTCGGTATATTCACGGTTGATTTTTTCATTGTTCAACAGGTACAGGATGACGCCTGACAAGAAGGTAATGTCAGTACCGGAACGAATAGGGGTATAGAAATCAGCCACCGACGCGGTACGCGTAAAGCGCGGATCGATCACAATCAGCTTGGCGCCGTTGTGAATTTTGGCTTCCATCGCCCAGCGGAATCCTACCGGGTGTGCTTCAGCGGCGTTGCCGCCCATCACCACGATAAGGTTGGCGTTCTTGATGTCGACCCAGTGGTTGGTCATCGCACCGCGACCAAATGTTGGAGCAAGACTTGCTACCGTTGGTCCGTGTCAGACACGCGCCTGGTTGTCGACCGCGAGCATACCGAGCGCGCGGGAGAATTTCTGGGTTAAATAGCCGGTTTCATTACTTGAAGCGGAAGCGCACAGCATCCCGGTGGAGAGCCAGCGGTTTACGGTGACGCCTTCGGCGTTTTGTGCAACATAGTTGGCATCGCGGTCTTCTTTCATCAGCTTAGCGATGCGATCGAACGCCTCATCCCAGCTGATTTGCTGCCATTTATCTGAGCCTGGTGCGCGATATTCCGGGAATTTCAGGCGGCTTTCAGAGTGGATAAAGTCCACCAGACCGGCCCCTTTAGGGCAGAGCGCACCACGGTTGACCGGATGGTCCGGGTCACCTTCGATATGGAAGATAGACGCTTTGGCGTTTTTTGCGCCGTCGCCGAGGCTGTACATTAACAGCCCACAGCCGACGGAGCAGTAAGTGCAGGTGTTACGGGTTTCGCGGGTACGCAGCAACTTGTACTGCCGTGTTTCCGCGAGCGCTAAACCGGGCGCAAAGCCCAGCGCAGCCGCCGTGGTTCCTGCCATACCGCCAGCGCAGATCTTAAAGAACTGCCTTCTGCTGACCTGCATGGTTCGCTCCTTGTTTCGACATTGCTCATCAATAGTTATGATTTTTCTGGCCGCCAGCCGCTGATGCGTACCACTTTTGAGGAATTGATATTTGTCAGGTAGCCAGTGGAATAACCCTATTTAGAATATCACAATTTTTGAGAATGTTTCCGATATGTATACTGAGAGGGCGGATAATGTTGTTTTTAGCGTATTCTTGCGCAAAAAGTTGAGTTATTAAAATGTGCTGAGTGATGTATATCAATTTATATAACGCTATGTGTTTTGAGTTTGTAAACATCGTTGATGACGCGCAAGTTCACTTTCGGCATCGGGTTTGCTCCTGCTCTCTATCCGTGATGAAATAACCGCGTTATTGTTATGACTTCCAGGTAAAACCATGTCTCAATCCCTTTCTCCCGTCGGCGCAGACTCGCGTCTTATTTGGTCTCGCGCCAGTATGGACGCCGCTCAGGCTGATTATCTGGCCGAAGAAGTTCCCGTCGCGCTGGTCTATAACGGCATCTCGCACGTCGTGATGATGGCGACGCCGAAGGATTTGCAGCAATTCGCCGTGGGATTTTCCTTATCCGAAGGGATTATAGAAAATCGACGTGAAATTTATGCGATGGATGTCGTACAGGCTTGCAATGGCCTGGAAGTACAAATTGAGCTGTCCAGCCGCCGTTTTATGGGATTGAAAGAGCGCCGTCGCGCACTAGCCGGGCGCACCGGATGTGGCGTATGCGGCGTTGAGCAGCTCAACGATATCGGTAAGCCGGTGCAGCCGCTGCCGTTTACCCAGACGTTTGACCTCGCGAATCTCGATCGCGCGCTGGCACATCTGAATGATTTCCAGCCGATAGGCCGCCTGACCGGCTGTACGCATGCTGCGGCCTGGGTGAGTCCTTCCGGCGACCTGTCGGGCGGCTATGAAGACGTAGGCCGCCATGTGGCGCTGGATAAACTCCTCGGACGCCGCGCGGAACTCGGGGATACCTGGCACAATGGTGCCGCGTTAGTCTCCAGCCGCGCCAGTTATGAAATGGTGCAGAAGGCGGCTATGTGTGGAGTGGAAATCCTGTTTGCGGTTTCTGCCGCTACGATGCTGGCAGTAGAAGTTGCCGAGCGCTGCAACCTGACGCTGGTGGGTTTTTGCAAGCCGGGTAGGGCCACTATCTATACTCATCCGCAGCGGTTAATTGCAAGTTGATTGTAAGTCAGTTTTTTTGAATGTTGACAACAAATCCTTCCGCTTTTTGTTTGCTGATGTGAGGGCTACTATTTATCACATCAAGGCACAGCGCCTTATTCAAACAACTAAGTTAAAGGGTTTATATTATGAAAAGCATCAAAACTTTTGTCGCTGTTATCGCTCTGTCCGCTTCTTTTGGTTCCTTCGCTGCTGAAACCGTGACCGCTACCGCTATGACTATCGACGGCGCAGAAGCGCAAATCGCCGCTCAGGCCCAGGCTGCTGGCGCGTCGTCTTACAAAATTACCGAAGCATTTACCGGTAACCGCGTGCATATGACAGCGGAACTGAACAAATAAGCTTAAAGCTACTGTCGAAAGAGCGCCTCAGGGCGCTTTTTTTGTGCCAGTTATTACAGCTTTAACAACGCAATAAACGCTTCATACCCCGCCATTCCCGCAATAGTGTCCGCCGGATGACGGCACAGCACGCTGGATAAATAGCTGAAGATTTTTAACTCGTGGCGCGCGTCGGCGGCGGCGCAGGCGATCAGTACATGGCTGACCGGCTCGTTATTGACCTGTACGGGACGCGCGAGGGTGATAAAGAACCCGCGAAAGCGGCGCTCCTGCTCGCTCCAGCAGTGGGGGATCGCCAGGCGATTCACTATCAGGTTTTCACCCTCATGCTCCCTGGCGCAGATGCGCAGCGCCTCGTCTTCGGTGATATGACCCTGCGCGACAAGCTGTCCGCAAATTCTGCCGATAATCTCCTGCCAGCTTTCGCCCGCCGCATTGGCGTAATGGAAGCTGCCATGCTGTGAAAAGAAACGCTCAGGCTGCTGGCGGATAAAGGCCGTGGCGAGGAAATTTTTAATCTGCTCGGTACCAGCTGCGGTGATAATATTTTTGATGGTAAGAACATTTTTTAAAGCATCATCAATTAGATAGTGGCTATTGTTGATGATTAATAGCGGAGTGACCTCTTCGCTGATGGCGCTTACTTCGCCCGCGCTGCGCGCAATAATCACCCGGCAATTCAGTACATCCCGCTCAATCGCCTGCTGGTTAATGGTGGCGATGGCGTTCTGATCGGAGAGCAAAATAATCGGCTGGCGCTCGTTCTGATGCCGTTCCAGGGCGCAGGCAAAATAGAGCCCAATCAGGTCGCTGTCGAACAGAGGAATATCCAACTGTTCGCGAAGCCGGGCGATAAAGCGCAGGCTCATGTCGAAGGCGGCGGGCCAGGCGGCCTTCAGGTTGTTCATGCTGCCCTGTCGATGTTCCGGGATCCATACTGGGGCGGCGATGCAGCGCAGCAGATGACCGGTAATATTTTCGACTAGCTGTTCGTCGATAATATTCAGCGGGGTGACGCCGGGTAGCGATTTTAGCAGCGACACGACGCCCTCTTCGGAAATCGCCGCGGTATGCTGTTGCTGCATTTCCAACAAACCAACCAGCGTGCTGAACGCCTTGTCGCTCAGGTAAATTCCCGCCTGCTCTACCGCATTGTTAAGCGCAGCATGGTGACACTCAGGCCAGGCGGCGGTGAGCTGGTTGCGTAGGGCATAAACGGCAAGCACTACGCTTGCGAGATACTCTCCGGAAACCAGCGCAAAGCCGTGCAAATTTTCACAGGCCTGCTGAAGCTGATCGATGTTTTCGTGCGTCATACCCGGCAGCGGAATTAACAGCGGATCTTTTTTCAGCAGATTCGCCAGCAGGATTATACGTTTGGCTTCAGGCTCATCAATAAAGTGCCCGACGCCGGGACGGCTTGCCATACAGAAGGCGCGCTCGTAGCGCTGCTTCAGGCGCGGCAACCTGTCGGCGACCCAGGTCTCCGGTAAATTCAGCGTCGCGGCGAGCTGCACGCGGGTAGTAAATGGGTTAAGCAGTAATATCGCTAGCAACCGGTCATCATTATCATGGCGTTGTAAAAGCTGGAAATAGCCGCGTCGGTCGACAATATCCAACTGGTAGCCCGCACTGCCGCCGGGGTGAATGCGGGCCTTACCGCTGAAGGTAAAGTTGAGGTAATCAATATCACGCAGGATCGTGCGGCTCGACACGCCAGTTTGTCGCGCCAGTTCGCCCAGCAAGCAGGGCTGCTGTTCGAGAATCTCCGCGACCTTTAACTGGCGTTCCGATAGCATTATCTCACCTGGCGAAAGTCAGTGAAGGCTTTGACCTTATCCGCCGTCAGCGAGGCCAGCAGCTCGCGCACCAGGGTAAACAGTGCGTCATAATCTTTTGCCGAAACCATGCCGCTGTTGGCGTGCAGATAGCGGGTCGGCAGGCACAGCGCCGCCACCGGACGACCGCCGCCCATCACATTGTAGCGTCCACCGTCCGTTGCCCCGGTTTTCATGGTGCAGAACTGCAATGGGGCACCGCTGTCTCCGGCGCTCTGTTTTAAGGCGGCGACCAGCTGCTGGTTGGGGAAATAGCGCTTATCAAACAGCATCAGCCCCGGCCCGTCGCCGAGCTTCAGCGGATATTTGATGCTGTCGATGCCGGGCACGTCGCCCGCGACGGCGGTATCCAGCACGATAACCACGTCGGGCTTGATATGCTCCGCCGAGGTTTGCGCCCCGCGCAGCCCGACTTCTTCTTCCACGCTGCCAACGCCGTAGAGGGTGATTTCCGGGTTATCCACCGCCTGTAACAGTTCCGCCATCAGGGCGCAGCCGACGCGGTTATCCAGCGCTTTGCCGACGACTTTATCGTCGCCCCAGCGGGCAAAGTTCGCTTCCGGACTGATGAAATCGCCGATCGCAATGCCGCGATTTTCCACCTCTTCGCGGCTGTTCGCACCAATATCGATGAACATCTCGTCAAACGACAGCGGCTGCTGTTTCTGCTTTTCCGTCAGGGCGTGCGGGGCGACGGAGCCGATAACGCCGGGGATCTTCACTCCCTCGCGAGTACGAATCGTGATCCGATGATTGAGCATCGACTGGTTCCACCAGCCGCCGATGGTGGTAAAGCGCAGAAAGCCGCCGTCGTCGATATGCGTGACCATAAAGCCTACTTCATCCATATGCCCGACGATGGCCACCTTCGGCCCACGGTTGCCTTTACGGGCGACGAAACTGCCGAGGCCGTCAAAGGTGATTTCATCCACACAGGGTTCCAGCGTATTGATCAAAATCGAGCGAACTTCCTGTTCATCACCGCTGACGGCGTTGGCTTCGCATAACTGCTGTAGTAACTCAATGTTCATGGACAAGCTCCTGCTGCGCGGCTTTACGTTTGAGCCACAATCCTTTCAGAATGATGATTAGCGAAATGTTTAGCGCCAGGCCTATCGCCAGCACCAGATAAAATGAACCTACAGGCGACATCAGGCCGATCAGCGGGTCAAAGATACCTAAACCCGGCGCCAGGCGTTTGATTCCGAAGGCGATCACCAGCATACCGGTAATGCCGCCGGAGAGCGTATTGGCGGTAATCATTGGCAGCGGGGCGGCCAGCGCGTACGGGATCGCTGGTTCAGTGGCGACGGTTGCGCCGACCACAATCGCGCTGCTGGCGGCGGCCTTCTCCTGCTGCGTAAACAGTTTTGGTGCGATGTAGGTGGCGATGCCAGCGGCGACGGGCGGCATCAGTGCCACTACGCCAACGATGGCATACCAGTCATAGATATGTTTTTCCAGCAGCGAGAAACAGAAGAACCACGCGGTTTTGTTGATCGGTCCGCCCATGTCGAACGCCAGCATCGCGCCAACAAGGAAAGCTGCGCCCATTTTCATTGATGGCGGAATAGTGTTCAGGAAGTGCAGCAGGCCACTCATGATGTCGGACATCACCGGGCCGACGACGTAGTACGTCAGCACGCCAAACACCAGCAGAGTGACGAACGGGATCAGCATTGAGCCGAGCAGCGGCTGAAGCGCCTTGCCGAGACGTATCTTGCGAAACCATAACACGAAGTAGCCGATTGCCAGCCCCAGCACTACTGCACCGAGAAATCCCGCACCGGATTGGGTACCCAGCAGACCTTTATCGTTCGCCAGATAACAGACCAGAAACGCGGGAGCGAACGCCGGTTTATCGCCAATCGACCACGCGATATACGCGCCCATGATTGGGATCATAAAGGTGAAGCCGAGATAGCCGATAGATTCGACAACCCAGGTAAACGACGGCGCGCCTTTCGACATGTCGGTATATGGCAAACCGAACTGCACCAGCATGTTGGCGATGGCGACCAGAATACCGCCGCCGATAACAAACGGCAGCGCGGCGGAAACTCCCGCCATCAGGTGGCTCATCACGCTACCCTGCTGTACATCCTGTTTACCCAGCTTGACGCCGCTATCGGCGGCAAAAAGCTGCGAATGAGAGGGCAACTGGGTAAAGATCTGGTCGATATTTTTCAACGCCTGGGAAATGGCGATCTCATAAACCTTCTTCCCGGCAAAGCGCGCGCGATCATCAGCGCTTAAGCCGCGTCCTGTCGCCAGAATCACGTAATCCGCAGCGGCAATCTCTTCATTGGTCAGGCGGTTTTCGACGCCGCTTGAGCCCTGGGTTTCAACTTTTATGGTATGGCCGAGCGAACGCGCTTTTTGCTCCAGCGCTTCCGCCACCATGTAAGTGTGGGCGATACCGGCAGGACAGTTGGTGATCGCCACTAAACGCAAGGATGACTCCATAGCCGCTTCCTTATGAGGTTAAGGTCTGATTTAACAGCGCCAGCACCTGGTCGGCGTCGCCCTGTTTCAGCTGGTTGATAAAATCCTGATGGATAATTTTGCGACACAGGGTGCCGATGATTTTGACCTGGTCGTCCTCGCCGGCCTGCGGCACGCCGAGGCAGATCCAGCAGTTGACGTCTTCGCCGTCGCTGGCTTTCCAGTCGACGTTGGCGGATTTACGCGCGAACAGGACGAAGGGCTGCTTCACGCAGGCGTTTTTGCCGTGAGGAACGGCGATGCCCGAACCAAAACCGGTGGAGTGCAGCTTTTCGCGTAGCAGCAGCGTTTGCAAAAACTGATTACGGTCGCTGACGTAGCCGTTATGAAAGGCCATATCCGCCAGCTGCTTGAGGATGGAATAAACGCTATTGCCCTGAATATTCAGGTCAATACAGTTCGCTGTAAGGGCTGCCATGATGAGACTCCGTTAAAACCTAATTAATACGATTTTAACGTCGGGACGGCGAAGAGATGAGCGGCAATATGTCAGCGCGCAGTGACATTTTGCTCAGTAAGCGCGAGTGGGCTTTGTGCGCAAGCACACAATTTTATCCCCGTCATACTTTGTTGGCTACGCTCATTCACCCCAGTCACTTACTCCAGTACTCGAATTATTTAGGGTATAGGTCGGGCGGGTTAGCGGAAAAATGCGCTGTGAACCTTCCCGACGTAAAAAAATGCGCTATTTATCACATTTCTCTCTTTCCGCAAAAGCGGAATTACCGGGTAAAAACACGCAACCCATGCAGGGAATTATCGGGCTAAGTAACTTAATGATCTTAAACAAAATAAAAAATTAATTGTTAAGCCGGTCTCACTTTATAAAAGAGATGCTGATCACAAAAAACAGCGTAATAAAGCGGTTGTCAATATTAGTCTGGAGCAAAATTATCGGCATATTGTGATCTCTATTGCAAATAGCAGCCTTGAAGTCAGGGAAAAATGTTGGCAGAGAAAACAGCGGGGGCAGGCAATGAAAATTGGCATTGTTATCAGCGGTGGAGATGTTTCTGGAATTAATAATTTTATATTCCAGATTGCCAAAATGGCGAATGCTGAGATCACCATTTTTAATGGCGGAATACCTGGGCTGTTGGATAAAAATTATCAAGAAGTTGCCTGGCGCGATCTGGTTGATTTTTCGATTGCGGCTATTCCGATTATCACCTCCGGACGCACCAGTCGTAAATTGCTGCGCAGTGAATATGAAACGATTGCTAAAAAAATTAAGTCACTGCGCGTTGATGTGCTGATTATGGCCGGCGGCGACGGTAGCCTGCAGTTTCTCAATACGTTAAGTGAGTTTGATATTAACTGTTTTGGCGTCGGGATGACGATTGATAACGATGTGTTCGGCAGCGATTATACCATTGGTTTCTCTACCGCCTGTGAGCAGATTATTAAAGAAGTTTCCCGCTTAAGAAATACCGGCAGAGCATTACCGGGTCGCGTATTTATGGTCGAAATACTAGGAGGTTATTGTGGAGAGTTAACGTTGCAATCGGCGATTAAATGTAACGCGGATATCGCCCTGATCCCGGAATCGCAGATGCCGCTGGCTGCGCTTGCCGAGCGTGTGAAGCAGAAGCTGGCAAAACAGAATAGCGTCGTGATCCTGTGCTCCGAAGGCTACACCAGGGAGTATTCTCCCGGATTCCAGGGGGCCATTGATACCATGATTAAGCAGCTTGAACCGCAAATTGGTGTGCGTATTCGTAAAACTATTGTGGGCTACGGTTTACGTAACGGTGACCCGACCTGTGAAGAGATTTATCAGGGTACAATTATGGCCAGTGAAGTCGTTCGCTGCATTCAGTCAGGGATGAAAAATAAAGCTATTATCATTAATTCAAATAACAAACCTATTCCAATTGATTTAGTCAGTATGAAAAAACGTCTGGTAGATACCGAAGGACACCATTATAAACTTGCCAAACAACTCAATATAATTTGAGGAGACCCTACATGCTGAAAATTCTTTGCGTATGTGGCTGCGGCCTCGGTTCAAGCTTTGCCATTGAAATGACGGCGAAAGCGGTTTTAAAGAAACTGGAAATTCCGGCACATATTGAACATACCACCGTTTCCGAAGCCGGCGCGTTTAAATCCGATATGATCCTCACGCAAAAAACCTTTGCCGATATATTAACGGCGGATGCCAGTGAGGAGGAAATTAAACGTGTGGTGGTGTTGCATAAACTGACGGATAAAGACGAAGTTGAGGCCAAAATCGTCGCATTCTTAAAAGAACGTAACCTGAAGGTAGCGGACTATGAATAGCTTTGTAGAGTTTATCGTCAAGGATTTGCTCGGTCAGGCATCAATATTAATCGCGTTTATTGCGATGCTGGGCCTGATTCTGCAAAAAAAATCACCGGGCAAAACGGCGGAAGGGACGTTTAAAACCCTGCTCGGTTTTTTAATCATGATGGCCGGGATTAATATTATTGTCGCCACGCTAACGTTCCTGAACGATATTTTCACTCAGGGATTCGGTATGAAAGGCTATATTACCGACGTTGCCGCTATCGCCGGGTTAGCCAACCGTGAGTTAGGCTCGGAAGTGGCGCTGACGCTGCTGGTGATCTTTGCCGTCAATATTATTATCGCCCGCCTGACACCGCTGAAATATATCTTCCTGACCGGTCAGGCATTGCTGTGGATGGCGACCATCGGTGCGGTGATTGGTTATAAAGCCGGACTGACCGGGTTCCCGCTGATTCTGACCGGCGGCATCTTTGGCGGCATTATGGCGGTACTGATGCCCGCACTGGCGCAGCCGGTAGTCAGGCGTATTACCGGTTCTGATGACGTGGCGCTGGGGCACTTCTGTACCATTGGCTATCTGGTGCAAGCCGCCGTGGCGAAAGTGGTGGGTAAAGGTTCTCGCTCCACGGAAGACCTTGAACTGCCGGATAACTTTAAGTTTCTCCAGGATACCTACCTCGCGATGGCGGTGGTGATGGTGCCGATGTACCTGATTCCCGCGATTGCGGCGGGCCCGGAATATATTGGTCAGTTCTCCAATGGTATTAATTACCTGATGTACGCCTTTATGCAGTCCATTCAGTTTGTGGCGGGCGTCTTCGTGCTCTACAGCGGCGTTCGCTTACTGCTTAATGAGCTGGTTCCGGCGTTTCGCGGTATTGCGATGCGCATTGTCCCGGACGCCAAGCCCGCGCTGGATTGCCCGGTTCTGTTCCCCTATGCGCCCAATGCGGTGATCGTCGGTTTCCTGGCGACCACCGTCGGCTCCATCATCGGCATGCTGGTCTTCCCGATGTTCGGCCTGGCGATGATTCTGCCCGGTTTGTTAACCAATTTCTTTGCTGGTGGTACGGCGGGTGTTTTTGGTAACGCGCTGGGCGGCCGCCGTGGGGCGATGATTGGCGGCGTAGTTCACGGCCTGTTTATCACCTTCCTGCCAGCGATTTTAGTGCCGATGCTGGAAAGCTACGGCTTTACCGGCGTCACCTTTAGCGATTCGGACGTGATTAGTTCCGGCCTCGTATTAGGCCACGCCTTCCAGAATAACTGGTTATTTGTCGCCTTATTCATTGTTTTTGTTGCCGCACTGGCATGGTTCGTAAACGGTAAATCAGCTAAGCCAAAAGGGGAAAATATTCATGAGTCTGTATAACTTCAACGATATTCTGAAAATCGCGCAGGAAAGAAAATTTAAAGCCATTGGTTCATTTAATTTGCACTGTATTGAAATGCTGCCCGCTTTTTTTAAAGCGGCGCAAAAGAGTAATAGCCCGTTAATGATTCAAATCTCAACCGGGACGGCGGAATATCTTGGTTATCGTTTACTGGTGGATGCCGTTTGTTCATTAGCGGAAAGTGAAAATGTGCCGACCTGCCTGCATCTGGATCACTGCTCCGATATCAGCGCGATTGAAACAGCAATGAATGCCGGGTTTTCTTCCGTAATGTACGACGGTTCCCATCTGGGGCTGGAGGAAAATATCGGCAATACGCGGATAGTGGTAGAGATGGCGCGGCCGCGGAATATCACGGTAGAAGGTGAATTGGGGGCGATTGGCGGATCGGAAGATGGCAAAGCGGTGGCTGCAGAAGATATCTGCTTTACCACGGTGGAAGATGCCAAACGCTTTGTTGATGAGACGCAGGTCGATATGCTGGCGGTTTCTGTAGGAACGGTGCACGGCTTGTATACTGGTAAGGCGCAGATCCAGCACCAGCGGCTGCAAGAGATTAGCGCCGCTACCGGTGTGCCGTTAGTACTCCATGGCGGTACCGGCGTAAGTGATGAAGATATGCGCCTGGCCGTCACCGAGGGCATCAATAAAGTGAATGTCGGCACGGAAATGAACGTCCAGTGGGTCGATCAATGCAAAACTACCTTTGAAAAAGGCAAAGTGAATGACAGCGTGCGCAAGTTTTTAATTCCAGCGAATAATGCAGTCACTCATGTATTAATGGAAAAAATCGCCCTGTTTAAATAAAACCTTCGTTGTTTAATGGTATTCCGTTGCCCTGTAGTCCGTCAGGGAGGAGCTCGCTATGTTTGAATCTTTGAAAAGGCTGTGGAAAAAAGAAAATAACCCACAGCAGGATTATGACCAACAGGCCAGCCAGCTGGCGGAGGAAATAACCCGGCTGGAAGGCGAATTACAGGGCAACCCCGGCAATGGCGAAGTACAGAAAGCGTTAATGCTGATTTATAACCGTGCGCTGTCGGTGTATGCCAAAAGTAAAACACATCGGCAAGAAATAGATGCGCTTTTTATTCATATTGATGAGTTGCGCAACATTATTCGCCGCAATATTTAGGATTAGATTCTTAGGGAGTCATCATGACGATAAAAGAATTACTTATTGAGGCCGATGCCATTCAGGTCGGCGTCACGGAGTCAGACTGGCAGAAGGTGATTCACCTGGCCGCCAGTCCGCTGGTCGCAAAAGGGTATATCTCGACAGAATACGGCCAGGCGGTGATTGATAATACCCTGCACCATGGTGCGTATTACGTTTTTGATGAAGGCGTAGCGATCCCCCATGCCAGACCTGAATGCGGCGTAAAGCGTAACTGTTTTAGCCTGGTGGTGCTGAACAAACCGATTCAGTTTGCCGATAGCGAGAAGGCGGATATTGTCATTATGTTCGGCGCGCAGGACAGCAATGCTCATATCGAGGAGGGTATCCGCGCGATTATCGCGTTGCTCGATAATAACGAAACGATGACTAAGCTGCGGGCCGCCAGCAGCCGGGAGGAGGTCGTCGCGTTGTTATGAACAGACATCTCACTCCAGACCGCAAAACGGTGATTTTAATTAACGGCATTCCCGCATCGGGTAAAAGCACCGTCACCCGGCAGCTCTCGGCAACATTTAATCTGCCGCTACTCACCATCGACGGTATTAAGGAGCCGTTTATGGCGCGCTTTACTGAGATTGATCGTCATTTCAACCGGCAGTTGGGTTGTGCCGCCTATGAGGTCATATGGTCGATTGTTGGCCAGTCGTCGGCAGGCTGCGTCTGGTTAATTGACGCCTGGTTTGGTTTTCAGCCGCGTGAAATGTTGCAGCAGTTGCTGCAACAAGCGGGAGTGGAAAAGGTCCTTGAAGTCTGGAATCAGATCTCGCCAGAGCTGGCGGTGTCGCGCTACGCCAGTCGGTTGCAGGACCGTAAACCGGGGCATCCGGGCGAAGAGTATCTCCCGGAGCTGGCCCAACTGGCGCAACGGGCGCAACCAATGCGCTTGGGACCGGTATTTACGGTAGATCAACTGCAGCTACCAGACATTGAACTCTTAAATGAGTGGATTGAAATACAGATAAGGAATGAAAACTGTAGGCCGGATAAGACGCGTTAGCGTCGCCATCCGGCGTTGGTGAGCCTGATGGCCGGATGCTGCCTGGCTATCCGGCCTAAGATATTCCTGCCATCCGCAGCAGCGCCGTTACCACGGCGGCGGCGATAATCACCACAATCAGCGGCATCTTGCGCCAGGCGAGGAACACCGCGAAGCCCACGCCCAACACCCGCGCCATCCCGGCAAAATGTTCACCCTCATAAAACGTGGTCTCCAGCGCGACGGAAAAGAGCAGCACCGTCGCCGCATCGGAAAGCAGCGCCTGAGAACGTTCGGAAAAGGCTAAACGGTTGCCGAGCTTTGCTCCACCTAAACGCATTAAATAGGTTCCCAGAGATAGCACGGCGATACCGGCAATAAATAGCGTCATATTGCCCATTATTTTTTCCTCGTCAGCAGGCCAAACAGCGACAGCAGGACCGGCAGGCCAACCGGCGCAAAAGGCACGGCGGCCAGCGATAGCGCCGCTCCGCTGCAGGCGCGGATAAGCGTAGTACGGTTTTTAAATGCCGGAACCACCAGCGCCAGCAGAATCGCCGGGAATACCGCATCGAGGCCGATGGTCTCCGGTGCCGGGAGCAGCTTACCGACGCCCGCGCCCAGGAGCGCTCCCAGCGGCCAAATCAGCGCCACGCCCAGACCGCATAGCCAGTAGGCGGCCCGGCGCTGTTCGGGTGTTTTCTGCGACAGACCAAACACCACGCTTTCGTCGTTCATGATGTGGCAACCGAGGAAGCTGGCGGCGCGCTGGCCGACCAGATCGCGTACCGTGACGCCGAAAGGAATATGGCGGGCGTTAACCAGTAAACCGGCTGCTGCTGCCGCTAACGGGTTGCCGCCACTGGCGACAATGCCGATAAACATAAACTCAGAGGCACCCGCTAGCACGCAAACCGAGAGGACAAAAGGCACCCAAATGGGAAAACCATAGGCGATAGCCAGCGAGCCATAGGACATGCCCACGATGCCTACCGCCAGGCAGACTAAAACAATTGCTTTGATGGTGTCGCCTTTGAGACTGGCGAAGTGTTGCTTCATACTCTTTAGCCATATCGAACGAATTTCCATTATAATGAACGCAACAGAAAAGCATTTCAAGGCGAACGAATCGTTCGCTATAAAAAACGTGGAGAGCGGTATGACTCAGCCAATTAGCCTGATAGCCAAAAGTCTGGTACGTGAACGTGCGCGCACCGGGCTTTCCCTCGCTGAAGTTGCGCGGCGAGCGGGGATTGCCAAATCGACGTTATCGCAGCTGGAATCGGGCAACGGCAACCCGAGCCTGGAAACCTTGTGGGCGCTCTGCGTGGCGCTTGATATTCCTTTTGCCCGGTTGCTGGAGCCGCAGGTCAATACGACCCAGGTGATCCGTCGCGGCGAGGGGATGAAAGTTGTCGCCGAGCAGGCAAACTATCAGGCGATCCTCCTGGCTGCATGCCCGCCGGGCGCACGGCGCGATATTTATCTCTTGTTGACCCAGCCGGGAGCGGACCGTATTTCACAGCCGCATCCGCCGGGTTCAGTGGAGCATATTATTGTCACCCAGGGGCGAGCGCGGGTTGGCCTGACGGAAGCACCGGAAGAACTGGGCGAAGGGGATTACATTTGCTATCCCGCAGACCGGGAACACGTTTTCCAGGCGCTGGAGCCGGATACCCAGGCGCTGCTGGTGGCCGAGCAGAACTAGTCACGGCGGCAGGCTGGACGCCATGGCCGTATTGCGGGACACTACCGCATTCTCCCGTGAGGACAGGGATACTTATGTCGTTGAAAGCCATTGCTAAAGAACTTGGGATCTCGGTCACGACCGTCAGCCGTGCGTTAAACGGCTACGACGACGTGTCGCAGGAGACGCGCGCCCGCGTGGAAGCCGAAGCGCAGCGTCGCGGATATCGCCCTAATACCTTCGCCCGACGCCTGAAGATGGGCAAAATTGACGCCGTTGGCCTCGTGTTTCCTGTGCGTCCTGCGCCGCTGAATAACAATGTCTTTCTCGATATGGTGGGTGAAATCAGCCACGAGCTGGCGCGCTATGAGATTGATTTACTACTGATTGCCGATGATGAACAAGCCGACAAGCACGGGTATATGCGGATGGTGCAGAGCCGTCGCGTTGATGCGTTAATCGTCGCCCACACCCTTGACGACGACCCGCGCCTGATTCAATTGCTCTCATCCGGTTTTCCGTTTCTGGCCCTGGGCCGCAGCCGCCTGCCGCAGCCCTATGCCTGGTTTGATTTCGACAACCAGGCCGGGACCTATCGCGCTACCCGCCACCTGATTAGCCAGGGGCATCAGCGCATCGCGTTATTGAGCGAAAATAACAATCAGGCGTTTATCACTCAGCGTCGCAACGGCTACCTGCAAGCGCTGCGCGAAGCTGGATTAGCCGAGGACTGGCTGCGCAGCGTGTCGCCAACCCGCCGCAGTGGGTTTCAGGCGACGATGGAGCTGCTGCGTTTGCCTGAACCGCCCACGGCGATCGTCACCGATTGTAATAGCCATGGTGACGGCGCGGCGATGGCCCTGGCTCAGTTGGGACGTCTTACCGGCGAAAATCGCGTTTCGCTGGTGGTTTACGACGGCTTGCCGCAGGACAGCATCATTGAAACCCCGGTCGGCGCGGTGATTCAATCTACTCGCCAGGGCGTGGGTCGCCAGATAGCCAGCATGGTTCGTCGCTTGATTGCCGGTGACGATCTCGCCTCTCTCCAGGTGCTCTGGCAGCCCGAATTTGTCCCAGGCGAAACCGCCTGATTCACTCCTTTTCAGATTAATTTCCTGAACTCGATCACGGATCCGAAACGTTTTGGTTGGCGTCCGAAACGTTTCGGATCAACAGTAAGGCATTCCTTGTTGTGGAGATGTCTGATGTCTGATTCGATTTTACGCCTGCAAAGCGCGGTGGCTGATGTGGTGATAAAAACTCATCCGTTCGCCGAAATTATCTACTGGGGGCCGCATTTAAGCCACTTTTCGCCGCAGGATGCGGTCAGTCTGGCTCGTCCGGTCGCCAATAGCCGCGTGGACGTCGATTCACCGGTGACTTTAATGGCCGAGCTGGGCCACGGTCTGTTCGGCGCGCCGGGTATTGAAGGTCATCGCCAGGGTCTGGACGCCTCGCCGATTTTTACCACCACTGATGTGGTGCAGGATGGGCAAAATTTAACGATTACCAGTGAAGATGTGCAGGCAGGCCTGCGGCTATGCAGTGAAATCCAGCTCGACAGCAGCGGCGTACTGAGCGTTCGTCATGGTTTAACTAACCTGCGCGCGCAGCCCTGGCAGGTGGACCGTCTGGCGATTACGCTGCCGGTCGCGGAGCGAGCCCGCGAAGTGATGGCCTTTCATGGCCGCTGGATCCGCGAATTCCAGCCCCATCGTCTGATTCTCGAACATGACAGCTTCGTGCTGGAAAACCGCCGCGGACGCACCTCTCATGAACATTTTCCGGCGCTGATTACCGGTAGCAAAGCCTTTAGCGAGATGCAGGGCGAAGTGTGGGGCGTTCATCTGGGCTGGAGCGGCAACCACCGTCTGCGGGCGGAGGCCAAAACCGATGGTCGCCGTTATCTGCAGGCGGAAGCCCTCTACTTGCCGGGCGAAATGGCGCTGGCGGAAGGAGAAACGCTGTGGACCCCGAACCTCTACGCTAGCTACTCCGCGCAAGGGCTGAACGGCATGAGCCAGCAGTTCCATCGCTACCTGCGCGAACAGATTATTCGTTTCCCGGGCAACAAACCGCGCCCGGTGCACCTCAATACCTGGGAAGGGATCTATTTCGACCACAACCCGCAATACATCATGCGCATGGCGGATGAGGCGGCGGAGCTGGGCGTCGAGCGCTTTATCATCGACGACGGCTGGTTTAAAGGGCGCAACGACGACTGGGCGGCGCTCGGCGACTGGTATCTCGATGAGAAAAAATACCCTAACGGCCTGACCCCGGTTATCGACCACGTGAAGTCGCTGGGAATGGAATTTGGTATCTGGGTTGAGCCGGAAATGATTAGCCCGAACTCGGATTTATATCGTGCCCATCCGGATTGGGTGCTTGCGCTGCCGGGCTATACGCTGATCCCTGGGCGTCATCAGTTTGTGCTGAACCTGAATATCCCTGAAGCCTTTGACTATCTGCTGGAGCGGATGAGCTGGCTGCTGGGCGAGCACGCCGTGGATTATGTGAAGTGGGATATGAACCGCGAGCTGGTGCAGCCAGGGCATAACGGCAAAGCCGCCGCCGACGCGCAGACTCGTCAGTTCTACCGTCTGCTGGATACTCTGGTGGCCCGTTTCCCGCATATCGAATTTGAATCCTGCTCCTCCGGCGGTGGGCGTATTGACTATGAAGTGCTGAAGCGCAGCCACCGCTTCTGGGCTTCCGATAATAACGATGCGCTGGAGCGCAATACCATCCAGCGTGGCATGAGCTACTTCTTCCCGCCGGAAGTGATGGGCGCACACATCGGCAACCGCCACTGCCACGCCACCTTCCGCCAGCATAGTATCGCTTTTCGCGGCCTGACGGCGCTGTTCGGCCATATGGGCCTTGAGCTGGACCCGGTGAGCGCCGATGAACAAGAACGCGCGGGGTATCGCAAATACGCGGCGTTGCATAAGCAGTGGCGAGACTTAATCCATCACGGCGTGCAGTGGCGGGCAGATATGCCGGACGCCACGACGCTTGCGCACGGCGTGGTCAGTGAAGATAAGAGCCAGGCAATTTTCCTCGTCAGCCAGTTGGCGATGCCGGACTATACCCTGATGGCGCCGCTGCGCGTGGCGGGACTGGACGCGGGCGCGCGCTATCAGGTGACGCTGCTCGATCATCCGAATATTCAAATTACAGGAGAGGGCGGCCATACGATGCGTAAGCTGCCGGAATGGATGATGACGCCACAGACCGTAAGCGGCGAGTGGTTACAACAGGCGGGACTGGCGCTGCCAATCCTTGACCCGGAAAGCGCCATTTTGATTGGCCTGCAACGCGTGTGATGGTGACGGGCCGCGCGTCGGCCCTTTTTGAGGAAAACACAATGAACCCGACCGTCTGTACCCATAAAAACAACCCCAATTTCTGGATTTTCGGGCTGTTCTTCTTTCTCTACTTTTTCATTATGGCCACCTGCTTTCCGTTTTTGCCGATCTGGCTATCGGATGTTATCGGCCTGAATAAAACCGAGACCGGTATCGTTTTCTCCAGCCTGTCGCTGTTCGCTATCTGCTTTCAGCCCATCCTGGGCGTGATTTCCGATAAGCTCGGGCTGAAAAAGCACCTGATGTGGATAGTGACCGTGCTGTTGGTGCTGATTGCGCCCTTTTTCCTCTACGTTTTTGCGCCGCTGTTGAAAACCAATATCTGGCTCGGCGCGCTCAGCGGTGGGGCTTATATTGGCTTTGTTTTCTCCGCCGGTGCCGGGGCGATGGAAGCCTATATCGAACGCGTGAGCCGCAATAGCGGGTTTGAGTACGGCAAGGCGCGTACCTTTGGCTGCCTCGGCTGGGCGCTGTGCGCAACCACGGCGGGGATGTTGTTCAGCGTAAACCCTGAGTGGGTATTCTGGATGGGATCGGCCGCCGCGCTGGTGTTGGTCGTGCTGGTGGCTATCGCTAAACCCCAGGCCAGTCAGAGCGCCCAGGTGATGGATTCTTTGGGCGCGAATCGCCCAGCGGTGGATTTAAAAACCGCCGTGAGCATGTTCCGTCAGCGCAAAATGTGGATGTTTATCCTGTATGTGATTGGCGTAGCCTGTGTGTATGACGTCTTCGATCAGCAGTTTGCCACTTTCTTTAAATCCTTCTTTGCCACTCCAGAGTCAGGCACACGGGCCTTTGGTTTTGCGACCACCGCCGGGGAAATATGCAACGCGATTATTATGTTCAGCTCACCGTGGATTATTAACCGCATCGGGGCGAAGAACACGCTACTGATTGCCGGGATGGTGATGGCGGCAAGGATGATTGGTTCATCGTTCGCCACCACGGCTGCGGAAGTGGTGGCCCTGAAAATGCTCCACGCGCTGGAAGTCCCGTTCCTGCTGGTGGGCGCATTTAAATATATTACCGGCGTGTTTGATGTCCGCCTGTCGGCGACGATTTACCTGGTCGGTTTCCAGTTCTCCAAACAGGTTGCAGCGATTTTCCTTTCTGCTTTTGCCGGGAATATGTATGACCGGATCGGTTTCCAGGATACCTATATGATCCTAGGCGGAATTGCCCTGGCCGTCACGCTAATCTCCGCCTTTACCTTGTCGGGTAAATCAAAGTCTGAAGCTGTGAATAAAAACGCAATGACGGTTTGAAAACCGGAGTGATAATTCACACGGATGTGTTGAATACGTGAGGAATAGTTTTCATTATGGATATGAAAAAAAGAATGAACAGCGGGGAGCTATACCTTGATTCTGGGTATGGTTTGCCGGAACAACGACTGATGGGCAAAGCGCGGGCCTATGAATATAATCACTCGCATCCTTTTAATCAGGAATTAAGAAAAGATATTATTAAGCGAATGTTTGCGAGCATAGGTAAAGAGTGCTGGATAGAACCACCGATTAATGTTGCCTACGGAACTCACACCACTATTGGCGATAACTTTTACGCTAATTTCAATCTGACGTTGGTTGATGATGCTGAGATTATTATTGGCAATAATGTCATGTTTGCGCCAAACGTAACAATTTCTACTGCGGGCCATCCAGTGCATCCGGACTTGCGCCATACGCAGCAGCAGTTCTCAAAACCGGTGATTATCGAAGATGGCGTCTGGCTGGGCACCGGAGTGATTATCAACCCAGGCGTCACCATCGGCAAAAACTCGGTGATTGGCGCCGGCAGCGTGGTTAATCGCTCAATACCGGCAAACGTGGTCGCCGTCGGGATACCTTGCCGGGTATTAAGAGATATTACCGATGAGGATAAAAATAAATATCAGCTATTTGCGGGGTGATAATATATCAAATAATAATTTAAATTATCCGTCTTATATTCCCTAAATAATTCGAGTTGCTTAAAGGCGGCAAGGGAGGGAGTCCCCAGGAGCATAGATAACTATGTGACTGGGGCGAGTGAGCGTAGCCAACACATAAGCAACTTGAAGTATGACGGGTATATAAATAATTAGAAGTAAACACAGGTGAGTTTTCTACTCACCTGACCCCCTTTTACCTCCGGAATATAAAAATGAATAAAAAAGTATTATCGATAGCGATTGGTTTATGTTTGATAGCAGGTTCGGCAGTGGCTAAAAATAATCATCTGACCCTGGAGCAAAGAATGGAACAGCTTGAAGCGCGGTTGGCTGTTGCTGAAAATCGGGCGACGGTGGCGGAAAGCCTGGTGCGAGAATTACAGGATAAACAGAATGCCTCTATGCAGGTCGCACAAAATACGGTGCCGGTAAAAAGCCAGGCCCCTGTGGCGGAGAGTAAAAAGAATATTTCGGCTCCTGAGCTTAAATTATCCGGGTATGGCGACCTGAAAATTTATGGCGATGTTGAATTTAATATGGATGCGGAAAGTAAACATGGCCTGCTGGCGATGACCAACGCCGATGTCGGCAGCGATCCGACCTACGACAACTGGGATTTAAATGGCCGCATTCTGCTGGGTTTTGACGGCATCCGTAAGATGGACAAGGGCTATTTTGCCGGATTCTCCATTCAACCTCTGGCGGATATGACCGGCTCAATGAACCTTGATGATGCCGCATTCTTCTTTGGCCGGGAGAACGACTGGAAGGTTAAGGTAGGGCGCTTTGAAGCTTACGATATGTTCCCGCTAAATCAGGACACTTTCGTTGAGCACTCGGGGAATACCGCCAACGACCTGTACAGCGACGGCCATGGCTACATCTATATGATGAAAGAGGGGCGTGGTCGCTCTGACGCAGGCGGCAACTTCCTGCTGAGTAAGCAGATAGATAATTGGTATTTTGAGCTTAACACTCTGCTGGAGGACGGCACTTCGTTGTATGACGACGGCGGCTACCACGGTCGCGACATGGAGCAGAAAAAGAACGTTGCGTACCTGCGCCCTGTCGTGTCGTGGGCGAAGAATGAATTCTCCGTTGCGGCGGCAATGGAAGCCAACGTGGTGCAGAATGCCTACGGTTATCACGATGCTCAGGGTAACTTTGTCGATCAGTCCGACCGCACCGGCTATGGCCTGACCATGACCTGGAACGGCCTGAAAAGCGACCCGGAGGACGGTGTGGTGGTAAACCTGAATACCGCTTATATGGATGCCAGCAACGAGAAGGATTTTACCGCCGGGGTGAACGCGCTGTGGCAACGCTTTGAGCTGGGGTACATCTATGCGCATAACAAAATCAGCGATTATGCCGGGGTGATTTGCGATAACGACTGCTGGATTAAAGATGAAGGTACCTACAATATTCATACCTTCCATGCCTCATATCAAATCCCGAACGTGATGAATATGCAGAACTTTAATATTTATCTCGGTGCTTATTACTCTATTTTGGATAGTGACAATAAGCTGAGTCAGGGCGATGACGACGACCGCTACGGCGCGCGGTTGCGATTTAAGTATTTCTTCTAACGTCCTGAAAGATTGCCCCGCTGAGCGCAGCGGGGCAGCCATGGATTTACTCCAGATAAAACACCTCTTTGAGCTCCGCGCTCACCGGGCTGTTATCCGGGTTTGCTGGCATAACATCACACATATACTTCCACCAGCGCTGACACACTTCGGTACTGGCGACGGCGTTCCAACGTTCTTCCGATTCAATCTCCACCGTGGCGAACAGCAGGTTGCGCTCTTTATCGAGGTAAATTGCGTAGTGGTGCGCGCCGTGGGCCTTCAGCACCGCTTCCAATTCCGGCCAGATTGGCGTGTGGCGGCGCTGATACTCTTCATGTGCTTCAGGGTTTACCTGCATCACGAAAGCTTTGCGGATCATAATGCCTCCAGATACAGCTCGCGAACTTCGTCACGGGTGGCGGTGCGCGGGTTGCACGGCGCACACGGGTCGGCCAGCGCCTTGTCCAGCCAGCCTTCGATGTCCTCTTTGCTGACGCCAAGCTGGCTGAAGCCCTGCGGAATACCGACGCGCTTGCTCAGGGTGCGGATGGCGTTGATCGCCTCCATGCTGGCGGCTTCATCGCTCATGCCACGGGTCTCGACGCCCATTGCCTGCGCCACGCGAGCAAAGCGCGCGACGGCGTTCGGGCGGTTAAAGTTTTCGATGATTGGCAGCAGGATAGCGTTGCACACGCCGTGCGGCAGATTGTGGGTAGCGCCCGGTTGATGAGCCAGCGCATGCACCAGGCCAAGACCGGCGCTGTTAAACGCCATGCCCGCCAGATACTGGCCAAACGCCATCTGCTCGCGGGCTTCAAGATTGTGTCCGTCGTCCACGGCTTTCGGCAACCACAGGTTGATCAAGCGAATCGCTTCCAGGGCGTTGGCGTCGGTCAGCGGGTGCGCGCCCACGGAAACGAAAGCTTCAATGGCGTGGGTCAGGGCATCCATGCCGGTGGCGGCGGTGATGGAAGCTGGAATATCCAGCATCACGCTGGCGTCATCAACGGCGATATCCGGGATAATATTCGGGTCGATAATCACTTCTTTAACCTGACGTTCGGCGTCGATGATCACCGCGTTGCTGGTCATCTCCGCCGCCGTTCCGGCAGTGGTGTTGATTGCTACCAGCGGCACGCCGGCGTTTTTCACTTTGCCAACGCCGGAGTAGTCGGTTGACGGCCCCGGGTTAGCGGTGAGGATTTTCACCGCTTTGGCGGTATCAATTGGGCTGCCGCCGCCAAAGGCGATAATAAAGTCGCAGTTTGCTTCCTGATACGCCGCGTAGCCTTTTTGCACCAGCGCTTCGGTTGGATTGGGGAATACCTCGTCAAACAGATGGTAAGACATCTGCTGGGCGTCCAGCGTGGCGAACAGGCTGTCGAGCAGGCCCATTTTGACCAGATGACCGTCGGTGACGATCAGCGCCTTGCCCCACTGTTTGCCCGCCACCAGCTTGACCATATCGCCGATTGCGCCCGCGCCGTGAAGGCTGATTTTAGGAAGTGCCAACATAAAACTCATGATAATTCTCCTTGATATCTATTTTGTGAAATCCGTTTCCCCTCACCCCGGCCCATTTCGTAGCCCGGACAGGTGCGTAGCACCGCCTCCGGGATTGAGGGTGAGGGGAAATTAAATTCGTCTTCGCTGCATCATCCGCCGGGTAATAATCGGCAGCGAGATAACCACAATCAGCATCGCGCCGATGATGATCGACATCACGATGCCCGGCACGTTGAGCAGGCTCAGCCCGAAGGTCACCAGCCCCATCAGGAAGGCGGCGATAATCACCCCCACCATGCTGCCGGAACCGCCGAGAATATTGACGCCGCCGAGCACCGCCATGGTGACCACAGCCAGCTCCCAACCCATCGCCAGCGTCGGGCGCGTACTGCCGAGCCTTGAGGTCAGCAGGACCGCTGCCAGTCCGGCCATCAACCCAACCAGCGCGAACAGCATCAGGTTGTGGCGTTTAACGTTGATCCCGGAGAACCAGGCCCCGGTTGGGTTATTGCCGATGGCGTAGGTCCGGCGGCCAAAGTTGGTTTTATGCAGCAGGAAGGTAAAAGTGGCGGCGAGGAGGATAAACAGCGCGAACTCGAAAGAGAGCGCCCCCCACACGTAGCCCTGACCGAACCAGGCGAAGCTATCCGGATAGTGATTGAGCGCCTTATCGCCCAGCAGGATGTAGGTCATCCCGCGATACAGGCTCATGGTGCCGATGGTGATCACAATCGATGACAGGTTAAAGCGCGTCACCAGAATGCCGTTGAACAGGCCGCACAACAGCCCCACGCCCAGCCCGATGACCACCAGCAGCGGCGTGTCCATGCCCGCCGCCGCGCAGAAGCCCATCACCGTTGAACTCAGCGCCATCGTTGACGCCACCGAAAGGTCAATTTCGCGGGCGATAATCAGCATCGCCATTGGCAGCACGATGATCGCTTTCTCGGTGAAGTTAAACGTGGCGTCCGACAGGTTCCAGATATTAAGGAAATAAGGGGAAGCCAGGGCGTTGCCGATAAAGACCGCCAGAGTGACCGCCAGCAGAAATCCTTCCCAGCACAGCAGGCGCCGCAGAGGCGACGGCGCGACCGGCGGATTTTTCATCTCTTCAGACATCATCATTTTGCTCATGATTTCACCGCCTGTTTTTGCCGGGCTAACGCCGCATTGCGCAGGATTAACCGCCCGTGCCCTTTATTGCCGCGCTCGTTAAGCAGCACCGCAATCACGATAACCGCGCCGGAAATCGCCATTTGCCAGAACGGCGAAATGCCGATCACCGGCAGCGCGTTATTGATAACGCCGAGGAATAAGGCACCGCACAGGCAGCCGAGCACCCGTCCGGTTCCGCCCATGGTGCTGATGCCGCCGATGACGCAGGCGGCGACCACCTGCAGTTCAAAACCGTTGGCGACATCGACGTAGGCGACGGCAAAGCGTGAAATCCACAGATAACCGCAGAACCCGGCCAGCGCGCCGGAGAGGCAGAAGCTGACGAACTGCATTTTCCCGGCGTTAATGCCGGTGTAGTACGCCGCCGTGGCGTTGCCGCCCGCGGTATACAAGGCCCTGCCTGTGCGGCTGTAGCGTAAGAAATAGCCCACCAGCAATAGCGCGGCGATAGCGCACCAGCTCAGCAGCGGCAGGCCCAACAACGAGGCGCGCGGCAGGCCGAGAAAGTCAGCGCTCATCTGGTGCGAGTTAATCCAGCCGCCGTTGGAAAGCAGAAAAATAATCCCCCGATAAATGCTCATGGTGCCGAGCGTGACCACGATAGCCGGGATGCCGAGCCGCCAGACCAGCAGGCCGTTAATCATCCCCATTATCAGACCAAGCAGGGTTGCCAGCACCAGCAGCGCCACCACGGGAATCCCTGGATAGTGGGCGTTAAGCAGGGCGACGATCATTCCAGTGAGTGCCAGATTGGCGGCCATCGACAGATCGATGCCCTTGGTGAGCAGCACCATCATCTGGCCGAGGGCGAGGATTATCAGAATGGCGGTGTCGTTAAACATCTCCACCAGATTACCCGGCGAGACGAACGACGGTGCCCGGCTGCCGATAGCACCGATCATCAAAATGATCACCGCCGCCAGCAGCGCTTCACGATGTTTAAGCAGTTTTTTACCCATTACGCGGCCTCCTGACTGACGCCGCTGGCGGCGCTGACGATGGTTTCCGCCGTCGCCTCGCCGGCCTGATACTCTGCGACCATCAGCCCTTCGTGCATCACGATAATCCGGTCGGCCATACCCATGACTTCCGGCAGCTCCGAAGAGACCATGATCACTGCTAGCCCCTGACTGACCAGCTCGGACATAAACTGATGCACCGCTGCTTTGGAGCCGATATCGATACCTTTGGTCGGCTCGTCGAGGATAATCACTTCCGGATGGGTCGCCAGCCATTTGCCGATCACCACTTTCTGCTGGTTGCCGCCGGAGAGGGTCTCTACCGCCTGTCGCCAGCTAAAGGCTTTGACCTGCAGGCGCGAAGCGTACTCATCCGCCAGCCGCCATTCGCGGGCGTCGTTCAGCACGCCGTTAGGGTTGAGTTTGCTGAGCTGCGGCAGGCTGATGTTCTGAGCGATCGGCAGGGCGATAATTGCCCCCTGTTTCTGTCGCTCTTCCGGCACGCAGACGATACCGGCGTTGATGGCGTCGGCAGGCTGGCGAAAACGTATCGCTTTGCCCTTCAGCACGATCTCGCCGGAAGAGGGATGCGATACACCGGAAAGTGCCTGCATCAGCTCGGTACGTCCGGCGCCCACCAGGCCGTAAAAGCCGAGAATTTCCCCTTTGCGCAGGCTGAAGTTGATATGGGCAAATTCGGTAGGGTGGCAGAGGTCTTTCACCTCTAGCACCGTTTCCCCTGGGGTACAGTCGACTTTCGGGTAGGTTTGCGTAATCGCGCGACCGACCATCATCGCCACCATCCGCTCTTCGGTGATGTCGTTAATCGCCCCGGAGCTGACGTACACGCCGTCGCGCAGAATGGTGTAGTAGTCCGCCAGTTCGAAAATCTCATCGAACTTGTGCGAGATAAACAGAATCGCTTTTCCGTCCTGCTTCAGGCGCTCAACGATTTGATAAAACTCCAGAATTTCATGTTGCGAGAGCGCCGCGGTCGGTTCATCGAGGATCACCACCTGGGCTTCAAAGGAGAGTGCCCGGGCAATGGCCACCATATGGCGCTGGGCGATGCTGAGGGTTTTCAGCGTCGCGCGCGGGTCAATCTGTACCTCAAGGCGGTTGAGAATTTCGCTAGCTTTGCGGTGCATCGCAGGCCAGTCGAGTTTTTTCAGCAGGCCGGTATGCAGATACTGACCGACGAAAATATTTTCAGTGACCGATAGCTCATCAAATAGCACAGTTTCCTGATGAATGGCGGTGATCCCCACCTTGTGCGCCGACTCGGGGTTCGGCAGCTGGATAGGGATCGCTTTATAGAGAATTTCGCCCTCTTCGGGCTGATAAATACCGGTCATCACTTTGACCAGCGTGGATTTGCCTGCGCCGTTTTCACCGATTAGGGCGGTCACTTTGCCGGACCAGAGATCGAGCTGCACGTTCTCAAGGGCGCGCACACCGGGAAAAACCTTAGTGATGCCCTTCAGCGACAGCAGTGGGGTGGATGCTGACATGATAGTTCTCCGTAAAATCGCCCCTCACCCTAACCCTCTCCCCAAAGGGGCTAGGGAATGGTTAGCGCCCCTCCCTTTGGGAGAGGGCCGGGGTGAGGGAGCAGGGATTAGAAAATCTTCGAGAACTTATCGATGTTGCCGGCATCGTAGACGAACGGTTCGGCCATCGCGCCGTTACCGTCGGCATCCAGCTTCACTTTGCCCAGTTTGCCCATATTGGCTTCAGTTTTGGTCGCTGTGCCTTTGACTAAATCATCCGCCAGGTAAGTGGCGGCGTAGCCGAGGTCAATCGGGTTCCAGATGGCGAAGCTTTTGCTGGCGCCGGACTTAATCGCCCCGGCCATTTCCGACGGCAGCCCCAGCCCGGTCACGTACACCTTGCCGATTTTGCCCTGGTCCTTCACCGCCTGTGCGGCGGCAACGATCCCCACAGATGAAGGCGAGACGATCACTTTCAGGTCCGGATATGACTTCAGCAGGCCCACCGCTTCGCGATAGCTTTTATCGGACAGATCGTCACCGTAGGCGACGGTCACCAGATTGACGGACGGGTACTGCGGCAGCACCTTTTTCATCTCCGCAATCCAGATGTTCTGGTTAGTAGAGGTGGGCGTGGCGCTTAAAATCGCCACATCGCCTTTTTCAACGTTCAGCGCTTTCAGCGCATCGGCGGCGAGCTTGACGTTGGTTTCGCCAATCAAGGCGTTGTTGGACGGATTCAGGTGGATCTGGCGGCCCGCAGGCGCGACGCCGGAGTCCCAGGAGACCACTTTAATGCCGCGCTGCATCGCTTTTTTCAGCACCGGCACCACGGCGTCGGGATCGTTAGCGGAAATCGCGATCGCATCCACCCCCTGGGCGATCAATCCATTCAGCACTTCGATCTGCGCTTCGGCCGTGGTGGTGGTCGGGCCGGTATAGATAACTTTTACATCGCCTAACTCTTTGGCCGCCTCCTGCGCGCCGACGTTCGCTGCTTCGAAGAATCCATTTCCCAATGATTTTGCCACGAGGGCAATTTTAACTTCAGCTAAAGCGGAACCGGACAACGCCATGGCGGCAACGGTGAGGATCAAGCTTGTCTTTATTTTCATTGCTTTTACTCCACATGAGTCAGTTTTGTAGGGTTTGCAGGTGATGTTTCGCCCCGTCTCGGTGAGCGGGGCGCGATGTTGTTATTGATAAAGGTCTAACGCGGACTGCATTGGTTGAACATTGAAGCGTTTGCCAAGGGCGACCAGCTCTTCACGGGTGATGGTTTGTTTCATACCGCCCATTGAATAGACTTTCACCAGCACTTCGGCAGATTTCTCGGCGGTGTCGATCAGGCCGAAGGTTTCGTCCAGATTAGGGCCACTGCCGAAGACGCCGTGGAACGGCCATAGCACCAGCGAGTGTTGCTGCATGGCCTCGGCGGTGGCCTGGCCGATTTCGTCAGTGCCCGGCACCATCCACGGTAAAATGCCGACGCCGTCCGGGAATACCACCAGGCATTCGGTGCTGCCTTCCCACAGTTTGCGGGTGAACAGATCGCTGTTGTTTTCCAGCACGTAGGTCAGGGCGATCAGGTTGGTGGCATGGCAATGCATGATCACCCGATCTTTGCCGTTGGTTAGCTTGATGCGCTCGCTGTGCGACAGGAAGTGCGCTGGCAGCTCGGAGGTCGGTACCGCATCGTGAGTCAGGCCCCACAGAATATGGTATCCCGCGCCGTCGCTGTCGACTTTTACTACGCCGAGGTTAGCGGCCGGGTCGAGCTGGACGTTGCGGAAGAATTTGCCGGAACCGGTCACGATAAACGGCTGGTTAGCCAGCGTCGGCATCGGCTGGCTCAGGGCGATATAGCGCGGTTTAGCGTGGAAATCCGCTGCATAAGGTTCGATATCCGCTTCATCGAGGCGCAGCGTCAGATTGCCGCCGTTGCGCTCGTCCCAGCCTTTCAGCCAGGCGTCGGAAGTGGCTTTAATCATGCCCTGGACGAACCAGGAGTCAGTAATGGTCTGCATAGTCTTGTGTTTCCTGTTAATTCGGTGCGGGGTTAGCCCCTCACCGTAAATACGTGCGAGTCCCCGGGTAAGCCGTCAGCCGCGACCCGGGGAAAGTCCAGTGTTTACCCGCGCTGGCTCAGAACTGCATTCTCGTAAGCCCGGACGTTATCCAGCCACTGGCTGCCTGCTGGCGTATCGTGACGCTGGCAGTACATCTCCCAGATGGCCTGCCACGGCAGACATTTCTGCTCTTCCAGCAGCGCCAGACGGGCGGTGTAATCGCCATCGAGTTCCAGCTGGCGCAGCTGTGCGGTCGGCTCCAGCAGAGCGCGCAGCAGCGCTTTCTTCATATTGCGAGTACCAATCACCCACGCAGCGATGCGGTTGATCGAGGCATCGAAGAAATCGAGACCGATATGCACGCGGTCGAACAGATCGTGACGGATAATTTCGCTGGCGATGGCCTGAGTTTCGTCATCCAGCAGCACCACGTGGTCGCTGTCCCAGCGTACCGGGCGGCTGACGTGCAGCAGCAAGCGTGGGATATAGAGCATCGCGGCGGATATTTTGTCGGAGATCACTTCCGTCGGGTGGAAGTGGCCGGCATCCAGGCACAGGGCGGTCTGGCGGCTGGTGGCGTAACCCATATAGAACTCATTGGAGCCGACGGTGTAGCTCTCTGCGCCAATACCGAACAGCTTGCTCTCCACGGCGTCGATGTGATGCGCTGGGTCGAATTTTTCACTGATCACTTCATCAAGCGCATTCAGCAGACGCTGACGCGGAGCGAAACGGTCAACGGTGATATCTTTCATGCCGTCAGGGATCCAGATATTCATCACCGACGGTGTGCCCAGCTGCTCGCCGAAATACGCGGAAACGCGGCGGCTGGCCTTGCAGTGATCGATCCAGAACTGGCGGATTTCATCGTTGGCGTGCGACAGCGTAAAGCCGTCGGCGCTCAGTGGGTGCGAGAAGCAGGAGGGGTTAAAATCCAGCCCCAGCTTGTTGGCTTTCGCCCACTCGACCCAGTTTTTAAAGTGCTCCGGTTTGATTTCATTACGCGGTACCGGCGTTTCGGATTCCAGATAGAGCGCGTGCAGGTTCAGGCGTTTTGGCCCTGGAATCAGGCTCAGCGCCTGCTCAAGGTCAGCGCGCAGCTCGGTGGCGTTACGCGCTTTGCCCGGATAGTTACCGGTGGCCTGAATACCGCCGGTCAGGCTCCCTTCCGGGTTTTCAAAACCGACGACGTCATCGCCCTGCCAGCAGTGCATGGAAACAGGCAAGCGGTCCAGCTGGCGCAAGGCCTCCTCGACGTCCACGCCGATGCTGGCGTAGCGCTGTTTGGCAATTTCCCAGGCTTGTTCAAGTTGAGTGGTCATGCGCAAAGCTCCTTGGTCTGTTGTGGCTGAAACTGCGCGACGAAGCGGGCAATTTCACTTTCAGGATTAGGGGTAAAGGTGGTGAGGGCGTAGTTTTGCCTCACCACCTGACGGAATTCATCGACGTTATGCAGCTCGTCGAGGGTCATTAACTGGATGCCGATGTTGCCCAGCGTAGAGGCCTCAATGGGGCCAGCGACCACGGTGATGCCGCAGGCATCGGCGCACAGCTGGTTAAGCAGTTCGTTCTGGCAGCCGCCGCCGACGATATGCAACTGACTGAATGGCTGGTCGCGAAGCGCCGACAGTTCGTTGAGCACCCGGGCGTAGAGCAGCGCTAAGCTGTCGAAAATGCAGCGCGCCAGTTCGGCATCGCTGGCAGGAACCGGCTGCCCGGATTCGCGGCAGGCGGCCTGAATTTCAGCGCTCATGTTGTCCGGGTTGATAAAGCGGTCGTCGTTGCAATCAATAACGAAACGGCAGGCTGGGAGCGCCGCGGTGCGGGCGATCAGCGCCGACAGGTCACCGACGTTTTGCTCTTTCAGCACCCGCTGGAGCAGCCACAGGCCCATAATATTTTTCAGTACCCGATAGCGACCTTCAGCCCCGCCTTCGTTGGTGATGTTGGCCTTTAGCGCCTCATCGCTGGTGCAGGGGGTTTTGCTTTCAAAGCCCATTAGCGACCAGGTGCCGGAAGAGAGATAAGCGGCGTTTTTGTTGGCTAACGGTGAGGCGATAACCGCGCTGGCGGTATCGTGGCTGGCGACGGCAACTACCGGAATATGATTTCCCTGCGGGCAAATCCAGTGGCCGATAACGTTGCCCGGGTGCGTCGGCGTACCGAACCATTCGCGCGGCGCGCCAGTCCAGTTCAGCAGCTCTTCATCCCAGTTATCGCTATTGATATTGACCAGCTGTGTGGTGGTGGCGTTGGTGTATTCCCAGTTCATTTTGCCGGTCAGGCGAAAGCTAAGGTAGTCCGGGATCAGCAGCGCGTGCGCGGCCTGGCTGACCAGCTCCGGCTGCTGTTCAACCAGCGCGCGAAGCTGATAAAGGGTGTTAAACGGCAGAAACTGAATACCGCTGCGGCGATAGATATCTGCACGTCCCATCTGCTCTTCGGCATGGCGCATCAGGCCCTGAGTGCGGGAGTCGCGATAGGAAACCGGCAGGCCGACTCGCTGGCCCTGTTTATCCAGCAGAACATAATCCACGCCCCAGGTATCAATGCCGATGCTATCGATCAGGATGCCCTGTTCGCATACTTTCACCAGGCCGCAGCGAATTTCATTTTCCAGGCTATCGATATCCCAGCAGTCGAAGCCATCTACCTTCTGTAGGCTATTGGTAAAGCGGTGAATTTCGCGCAGCGCCAGCGTTTGCTGCCCGGGTTCATAACTGGCGAGCATCACCCGCCCGCTGGAGGCGCCTAAATCAACCGCAACACAATGACGAAAACTCATGGGAAGATCCTTGTGAAAATCATTGCAAGCAGTCTAAAAAAGTTACGTCTGACTCACCTTCTTGTTACTGACAGGGAAAATTCGCCGCTGGCAAGAAAGCAAAGGTGACCGTGAGGGAGGTCACAGTTTCGTTTGATCAGTGGCTCACTGAGGGATGTGATGTTGTCCGCAGTTCCCGATCTTTCCCGTCATTTCTTGAAAAAGCGGCAGGCTTTACGAACTTTGTAGTCAAAAATTGAAGGCCGGATTGCCGACCCTTAATTACTATTTGCACCACTGATTGATAATTTTTCTCATTTCGAGGAGCGGCTATGACCATGTTGCACAGTGTGGATTTCTTCAAGTCCGGCGTTTCTGCTGTTGCCATTGAACCGCGGCTCCCGCAATCGGCCTTTCCTGAGCATCATCATGATTTTCATGAAATTGTTATCGTCGAACACGGTACGGGAATTCATGTTTTCAACGGTCAGCCCTACACCATCAGCGGCGGGTCGGTCTGTTTTATTCGCGATCACGATCGCCATCTCTACGAGCACACGGATAATTTATGCCTGACCAATGTGCTTTATCGCGCGCCGGACGCGTTTCGTTTTTTGTCCGGTCTGCACGAACTGCTGCCGCAGGAGCAGGAGGGGAATTACCTCTCACACTGGCGAGTTAACCAAAGCGCGTTGCAGCAGGTTCGCCAGATTGTTGGCCAGATGGAAAACGTTGGTGCGGATTTGGACATGCATTCCATCGCCAGCCGCGAGATTTTCTTTATGCAGTTGCTGGTGCTACTGCGTAAAAGCAGCCTTGCTGAAGGAATCGCCGATAACGATGCGCGGTTGAATCACCTGATGGCCTGGCTGGAAGATCATTTTGCCGAAGATGTCTGCTGGGAAGAGGTGGCGGCGCAGTTTTCGCTGTCCCTGCGCACTCTGCACCGCCAGTTAAAACAGCAAACTGGCCTGACGCCGCAACGCTATCTGAACCGGGTGCGGTTGATGAAAGCCCGCCATCTGCTACGACATAGCGATGATAGCGTGACGGATATCGCGTATCGCTGTGGTTTTGGCGATAGTAACCACTTTTCGACGCTTTTTCGCCGGGAGTTTGACTGGTCCCCGCGCGATATTCGCCAGGGGCGCGACGCGATTCTTCAGTAACGCGAGAGCAGTCAACGTATTAACAGGCATAAACGCGAATAATGATTCGTTTTTTCGCGTCTGGAGTTGATGAGTGGCAGGTCAGTTGATTCTTCGCAAAAATGAATTTTTTGCTTCCCCCGCTCAGGCGGTGGCGGTGGCGGATCGCTATCCGCAAAACGTCTTCGCCGAACACACTCATGAATTTTGTGAACTGGTGCTGGTGTGGCGGGGAAACGGCCTGCACGTCCTTAACGATCGCCCGTGGCGCATAACCCGCGGCGATTTGTTCTATATCCGCGCCGAAGACAAACACTCCTACGCCTCGGTGAACGATCTCGTCCTGCAAAACGTCATTTATTGCCCGGACCGGTTACGGCTTAATTTTGACTGGGCGGCACATATTCCCGGCCTGTTCGGTACGCCGTGGGTCCCGCACTGGCGAATTGGCAGCAGCGGCATGGCTCAGGTCCGGCAGGTGATTACCCAACTTGAGCACGAGAGTAGCCGTAGCGATGCGCAGGCCAATGATATGGCCGAACTGCTGTTTGCTCAACTGGTGCTTATCCTCCAGCGTTATCGCTATGCCACCGATAATCTGGCAGCAACTCAGAGCGAGGCACTGCTCGATAAGCTGCTTACCGAACTGGCGGGTAGCCTGAACCGCCCTTTTTTTCTGGATAAATTTTGTGAGCGGGAAGGGTGCAGTGAACGCGCGCTACGCCAGCAGTTTCGTCAGCAGACGGGAATGACCATCAACCACTATTTGCGCCAGCTGCGGATTTGCCACGCTCAGTATCTGTTACAGCATACGGAACGACTGATTGGCGAAGTGGCGATGCAGTGCGGCTTTGAAGACAGTAACTACTTTTCGGTGGTGTTTAACCGTGAGATTGGCATGACGCCTGGGCAGTGGCGGCAGCGCAGTCGAGCGGCGGTACTGTAAATACCATTCTTAGCTCTCGTCACTTTTTTCTCCCATTACCTTCTTTGCTTTCTTTTTAAATACTTTATTATTTTTTGTGTGCATATAATTCTAAAGAAAACCTTCTATTAATGGACATGGAGTTAACAAAGCTGGCAATAATGAGAAGTTCTTCTTTTTATTTATTTATCAAATACATGATTTGGTTGTATTATGAATTTTTATAATCCTTCAAAATCATAGATTTAAATTTAATTTAACTCTTTTAATATTTATCGGATAAATATCAAAGCGCTCTTTTTATATTTTATGCTTATGGTGTAAGAATATTAAATTATGTAACCTTGAGCCTAATCGCATTTTATAATTAAAAAAATAACTGATATTGAAACATCGTTTCGTATTGATTATCTTATTTGTTGAGCTTTGATTTAAATACTTCTCTGCAAATTTTATATGGATATTTTTATGAAAAAAGCGCTTTTATTACTGCTACCTCTTACTGTAAGTAGTGCTCATGCTGTATATGTAGATGTACGTCATGAATATCTTGATGATAGCAAGGCTAACTATGACCGTGCTTACATATCACATCGATTTAATAATGGTTTTGGTTTTGCCATTGAGGCTATTTCAAAGTCTGGTGGTGATGATGCCGATAGAGCTTTCAATGATATGGAGACTCAGGGTAACGAATATACCGCCAGCTATCAGTTTAAAGCGGGAGATGTTGCCTGGCAGCCTGGGTTTGTTCTGGAAACAGGAAACGGCTACTCCAACTATAAACCTTACCTGCGAGCAACCTGGACCCTTAATGAGAGCTGGTGGTTAGGTGCTCGCTATCGTTTCGAATATGTTCGTCGCTCTTCTGATTCTCGTGAGGATGATACTGTTAATCGTATGGATGCCTGGGCTGGATATAAATGGAATAATTTCGACTGGACGCTGGAAGGGATTTATAAAAGAGCGGACAAATATAACCAATTTAATAACGGCAAGGATAACTATGAGATGAATTTCCGTACGGCATATATTATCGAACAGTGGTCTCCATTTATAGAAGTCGGTAATGTTTCGGTACGCAGTACAACAGATGAACGACAGACACGTTTCCGCGTGGGTATTGGTTATACTTTCTGATTTTTTGAGTTACATTATTTATTTTCCCTTCTTTTCGGCCATCAGTGATTGATGGCCGTTTTTTTCTTATTAAAAAATAAAGCCGCCTTCGACAGAAGGCGGATGGTTTTGCTTACGCGTTATATTACATTACGCCCAGTAGACGCGGCAGGAATAATGTTATTTCTGGCAGGTAAGTAATGAGTAACAGAATACCAACGATGGAGATATAAAAAGGGATGAGAGGCTTAATTACTTCTTCAACCTTCACTTTACCGACGCTGGCCCCGACATATAATCCACTACCCACCGGGGGTGTGATAGTACCGATAGCCAGGTTATAGATCATGATGATACCGAAGTGTACCGGGTCGACGCCAAGTTTGACCATAATCGGCAGCAGAATCGGGGTAAAAATCAGAATTGCCGGGCCAATATCCATAAACGCACCGATGATCAGCAGGAAGACGGTGACCACCAGCAAAATAACCTCTTTGCTTTCAGATATACCCAGAATCATCTGGCTGAGAGCGGTTGGAATATTGGTTATCGACATAGAGAAGGACATGGCTGACGAGGTAGCCAGCAGGAACATAATCACCCCAGTCATCACTACCGTTTGAATCAGTATGGTTGGCATATCTTTCAGGGATAGCGTCCGGTAGCACAGGGTCAGTAACAATGTGTAGACCACCGCAATTGCCGATGCTTCAATTGCGGTAAAAATACCCTGCACGATTCCGCCGACAATAATCACGATCAGCAACAGGCTTGGTACTGCTTCAAGAGTAACCTTTAGCGCCATACCCTTCTGAACGGTAAAAAATACGCGGTAGTTATTTCGTTTCGCCACAACCCAGGTGACGATCATGCAACCGACCCCCCATAACACCCCCGCGACCATACCCCCGGCGAATAACGCGGCGATCGACGTCCCGCCGCTGGCCAGTGCATAGAGAATAAAAGCGGTGGTTGGCGGGATCAGCATCCCGGTTGGTGCGGAGGCGATATTGGCCGCGGAAGCAAAGGCGCGGCTATAGCCTTCTTTCGCGCTCATCGGCACCATGACGCCACCGATTGAGGTGGACGCAGCGATTGCTGAGCCGGAAATAGCGCCGAACATCATATTACCGACGATGTTGGTATAAGTTAATGAGCCAGGCAGACGACCGGTGAAGAGTTTAGCGAAGTTGACCAAGCGAGTGGCGATTCCGCCGCTATTCATAATGACGCCAGAAAGAACAAAAAATGGGACTGCCAGCAGCGCGAAACTATCGAGACTGGAGAACATTTTCTGCGCGGTGGCGAACATTGAAATATCGAACGGTAAGACCAACATCATCGTACTGCAGGAGGCAATAACGATACAGATCCCAATGGGCGCGCCCATCGCGAGTAAGACAATGAACACACCAAGTAATGTCAGGGAGGCGGAAATTGGATCAATCATGATGATTCTCCACGAGCAATGAGGAGGCACGGATGGCGCGTAGTGTGTCGAAGATGTTCATTAAGCTGTAAATAATGATCAAAACGCCCGCTATGGGAAGTGCGTAATAAACTTTGCCCATTGGAATCCCCAGCGCCGGGGATACCTGAAGCATGGAGATAGCGGAAATTTTCAGTCCGCCAATAATCAGTATCCACGCAGAGAACGCCATGAATGTTAATTGCAAAACGATAGTCCACCAGTGGCGCACGTTTGCCGAGACCTTATCGATCAGTAGAGTCAGACTGATGTGCTGCTGTTTACCGGCAACATAGGCCATGCCGAGCATGGAAATCCAAACCAGCATAAAACGCAGCAGCTCTTCGGTAATGGTACTGGGACGTCCCACAAGATAGCGACTAATAACCTGCCAGCACGACACCACCACCATAATGGTCAGTACCAGACAACAGACAATTTCGAGCAGCCTGTCGAGTCCTTTTCTGAAGTTTTCCATAACATTTCCCATAATTATCTGGATTTAGCGGATTGAATTTTTTGATAAAGCGAGTACAGCTCTGCGCGAGTTTTTAACTCGTCATAAATAGGCTGCACTGCTTGTTGAAAAGGCTTCTGATCCACATCGAAAAATTCGACCTTGAAATCGTTGACTGCCGACTGTTTCGTCTTTTCGATCTCCGCATCCCAGGCCATTTTTTCAAATTCAATTGATGCTTTTATCGCCTCGCCAATGACTTTTTGTTGCTCTGGCGTCAACTTTTTCAGCGTCAATGAACTCATCAATAAAATATCGGGAATACGGGTATGCATATCGTAGGTGTAATAACGGGCAACTTCTCCGTGTCGGGCAATGGTGAGGGCGAATTCGTTGTTTTCTGCGCCATCCAGAATACCCTGTTGCAGAGAGGTATAAACTTCCGCCTGACTCATGGCGATGGGTGAGGCTCCCAAAAGTTTGAGTGTTTTAATGGCGGTTTCGCTCTGCATAACGCGGATCTTTTTTCCCTTCAGATCGTCGAGGTTGCGGATCGGTCCTTTGCTCATGTAGAAGTTGCGTGCGCCGGAGTCGAACCAGCCGACGCCTATAAATCCCTGGGCGGCGGTAGATTGATAGACTTCCTGCATCACCAGAGGATCGTCCATCACTTTGTAATACTCTTGCGGGTTGGCAAACAGGTAAGGTAATGAGAACACGCCGTACATCGGCGAGAAGCTTTCCATAAGGCCGGAAGAGACTTTGGTAATATCCACCACGCCAACCTGGGTAAGCTCAACCAGCTCGCGTTCACCGCCAAGTTGGCCGTCCGGGAAGTACATAACTTTCACTTCACCGTGGGTTTTGTCCTCAATTTGTTGACCAAGAAAACGTAATGCATCTTTTACCGGCTGGCTGTTTTCCGCATAAGCCAGGCGCAGAATCGTCTCCGCTTGCGCTCCTTGAGGCAGCAACAGCAGACTGGCCAAAAGCATCCCAAATATCCGTATTAATTTCATTTTGTCCTCGCTATCAATGAATTCTGAGGGCGAAATTACGCGGTTATCAGCTATAAGACCTTTGGTTTATTGCCACGATGCGCTAAAAGTGGCAATCGTGACGGGGTAAATGAGGAGGAGATCAAAATGCAGTTTTTTTCGGATTCTATAAAGGTAAAACGCAGGTGATTTTTATTAGGAACTGTGTTTCAAGTTATCGCTTGAAGCGGCAGCACAATCGCACTGCCGCCTGATGAAGCTAGTTCGCCATCCCCAGGCCGACGATGTTTGCAGCGATGATAATCACCACGCAGCCGAGGCTCAGTACGCCAACCGGGCGACGGCCAGCGTTTTTCCACTCTTTCAGCACCAGGCCAACCAGCCCGCCGCACAAGACATAGAAGCTCATATGCAGCATCCAGCTCATGTAGTCGTATTGTGCCGGAATGCTGGCGTGGCCCCAGGCGTAGAAGAAGAACTGCAGGTACCACATCAGGCCGCCTAATGCGGAAAGCAGGATATTGCTGATGATGAGCGGCTTCGCCAGCGAGAAGTCGGCTTTGATCGACAAGTTTTTCACTTTGGCCAGGCGAATAAAGCAGAAGCCGAGGTTGACCAGCGCACCGCCGCCCATAATCACCACGTAGCTTGGCAGCGCGGTGTAGAGTGGGTCAACGCCGAGCGCGGCGGCGGCTTCATGCATCGGTTTTGCGGCGTTCATCGCAAAGGACATGCCGGCCGAGAAAATGCCGCACATTACCGCCAGTACCAGCCCCTTTTTCAGGTTGAAGTCTTCGGCTTTGATGCCCATTTTGCGCTCTTTGAGCTGGCCTGCGCGAGTGACTATCCCCACGCCAATCACCGCAACCAGCACGCCGAGCAGCGTCATTTGGCCGCCTTTAGTGTTAATTAAGACATCGAATTGACCGTTGAGGATTGGGGTCATTAGCGTGCCGACAATCAACGTAATGCCAATGGCGATACCGATCCCCATCGACATGCCGAGATAGCGCATGGTCAAGCCGTAGTTGATATTGCCGATACCCCACATTGCGCCGAACAGGAACACCGGCAGGAGCGTGGAGGCATTAAAGGAGCCGTAGTAGGCCCAAAAATCAGGGAGCAGCATGGCGCTGATGGCCCAGGGGAGTATCAGCCATGAGACAATCCCGCCGATAGACCACATGGTTTCCCAGGACCAATGTTTAACTTTCTTGAACGGGGCATAGAAACAGGCTGCACTGGCTGCACCTATCAAATGCCAAAAAATACCCATCGTAATCGCGTGATTCATTGATTCTATCCTCATCTATTTTTTATCGGATAAATCATTTTCCGACCCGATGAGTGTAAAAATCGGTCAGTTTTACTGCCTTCAGCCTGTTGCCACATAACATCCTTCTTTGGCAACCAGAAGCTTAATTCGTTGTTCTACATCACAAAACCACGTGTATAACCGTCTGTTATAACCTTATTAAAAATACGGCATTGATAAGCGTTTTCAATATCATTTAATTAACTATAATGAACCAACTGCTTACGCGGCATTAACACCTTCCGCCGCTCGACAATAATGGAGATGATTATGAGTTATACACTGCCAGCCCTGCCGTACGCTTATGACGCCCTGGAACCGCATTTTGACAAGCAGACGATGGAAATCCATCACACTAAACACCACCAGGCCTACGTTAACAATGCCAACGCTGCGCTGGAAAGCCTGCCGGAATTCGCTAGCCTGTCTGCTGAAGAACTGATCACCAAACTGGATCAGCTGCCGGCTGACAAAAAAACCGTTCTGCGTAACAACGCTGGCGGCCATGCTAACCACAGCCTGTTCTGGAAAGGCCTGAAAACCGGTACTACGCTGCAGGGCGACCTGAAAGCGGCTATCGAGCGCGATTTCGGTTCCGTTGATAACTTCAAAGCGGAATTTGAAAAAGCGGCTGCTACCCGTTTCGGCTCCGGTTGGGCGTGGCTGGTGCTCAAAGGCGATAAGCTGGCTGTGGTTTCTACAGCGAACCAGGATTCCCCGCTGATGGGCGAAGCTATCTCTGGTGCTTCCGGTTTCCCAATTGTGGGTCTGGACGTGTGGGAACACGCTTACTACCTGAAATTCCAGAACCGTCGCCCGGACTACATCAAAGCGTTCTGGGACGTGGTTAACTGGGACGAAGCCGCAGCGCGTTTTGCCGCCAAAAAATAAGGTTGCATTGTGCTGAGCGAGAAGCGAGTCTGATGGCTCGCTTTTTTTATGTCCGCAGCAAGGAGCAGCAGATGCACTATCCGCTAAATGTCTACATTGGGCGCATTCGCGACTATCCCGGCAGCCGCCCGAGCGCAATAAGCAAAATTCAGGTCGATGGTGAATTAACCCTCGGCGATCTCGGCCTTGAGGGCGATGAGCAGGCGGAGAAGAAAATTCACGGCGGGCCGGACCGCGCGCTGTGCCACTATCCGCGTGAACATTATGCCCACTGGGCTCGCGAGCTGCCTCAGCAGGCGGACCTGTTCTGCGCCCCGGCGTTTGGTGAGAACCTCTCGACCGAGGGGCTTACGGAGCAAAACGTCTTTATTGGCGATATCTTCCGTTGGGGAGAGGCACTGATTCAGGTGACGCAGCCGCGTTCACCGTGCTTCAAACTCAACTATCACTTTGCTGTTAGCGATATGGCGCAGCTGATGCAAAACAGCGGTAAAACCGGCTGGCTGTATCGTGTCGTAGCGGGTGGGCAGGTATCCGGCGATGAGCCGCTGGAGCTGGTTTCCCGACTAAGCGATGTTAGCGTGCACGAGGCTGGCGCGATCGCCTGGTCTATGCCGTTTGATGATGAACAGTACCACCGCCTGCTATCGGCGGCGGGGCTGTCAGTGAGCTGGAGCCGTACCATGCAGAAACGGCGTTTAAGCGGGCAGATCGAAGACAACTCCAGGAGATTGTGGGGGAAATGATTTCCCCGGATGGCGGCGGTGAACCGTAGCCCGGGCAGGCGCCTGGCGCCGCCCCCGGGAGCATAGCGCAAGGTGGCATAATTTCCCGGAAGCGGTGCTGGCGCACCTGTCCGGGCTACCTATCCTTGCTACTCTGCAGCCGGGAGAAACTCATCAGGTGCGTTTGTATAGCGGCAGCCAGATGGTTAAGCGCAAGCCGCCCAGCGGGCTGTCGTCGGCTTTCACCCAACCGCGATGCTGTTGAACCGCAGCTTCAACAATCGCCAGCCCCAGGCCGGTACCGCCAGACTCGCGATCGCGCGCCTCGTCGGTCCGGTAAAACGGACGGAAAATCTGTTCGCGATCTTCCGGACTGACGCCCGGACCATCGTCATCGACGTTCACCGTAATCCCGTCTTTATCCACCGAGAAGCTCACTGAAATCTTCGTATGCGAGTAGCGCAACGCGTTACGCACGATGTTTTCCAGCGCGCTTTCCAGCGCATTGGGGTTACCGTACAGCGGCCACGGCCCTGGCGGATACTCCACAGTGAACGATTTCCCTACCTGCTCGGCTTCAAATGCGGCGTTATCCAGCACTTCACCCCAAAGCTGATTAGCTTTTACCGTCTCGCTGACCAACGCGTTGTTAGCCTGATTACGCGACATCACCAGTAGATCGTTGATCATGCTGTCCAGCCGGTGCGCTTCCATTTCGATGCGCTCCAGTTCTTTGCTCTCCCCACTGCGGCGGCGCAGCAATGCGGTGCCTAACTGCAGGCGCGTCAACGGCGTGCGCAGCTCGTGGGAGATGTCGGACAGCAGACGATGCTGGCTGGTCATCATGCGTTCCAGCGCGGTCACCATCTGGTTAAAGCTGGTCCCGGCGGCTAAAAACTCCTGCGGGCCGGCTTCCAGTTCCGGATGTTGACGCAAGTTGCCCTGGGCGACTTCATCGGCGGCGTTTTTCAGCTTACGCGCGGGCTTAGCCAGACTCCATGCGAGCCATAGCAGCAACGGGGCGCTGACTAACATTGTAACGATCAGCAGCAATAACGGCCGGTCAAAGAGCAGGTTGATAAAGTCTGATTGCGACGTGTTGGCAGGGCGGATCAGATAGAGCTGGTAGTTATCTTCGCCATCCCGCACGGAAAAGGGCCCGACCATTTCCAGACGACCATAGCGCTTTTTCTGCGGATGGTCGGCGTTATCCGCCTGGCCGATAAAGTTGCGGATGATCTGCATCTCGTTGCGTTCAGCACCAATAACGCGTCCTTCGCTGGTCACCAGCAGCAAGCGCTGGCCCGGCGGAGCCCACTTATCGATGGCACGAAACAGACGACGCCACCACATCAGGTCGTTCGGCGGATCGTTCGCCAGCTCGGCCTCGACGTGTTGTTCAATCATGATGCCCTGACGTTGCTCGCTCTCCAGCAGCTCGGTCATCTGGCGCGAGTCCAGCTTGGGCAGCATCAGAACCAGCATCAACACCAATGCCAGCGTGAGCCAGAAAATAGCGAAGATGCGTGCGGTTAAACTTCCAATCATGAAGCCGATACCATCAGATAGCCGCGTCCGCGCAGAGTTTTAAACCACGGATGGCCGTCTTTGCGCTCTGGCAGCTTACGCCGCAAGTTGGATATGTGCATATCGATAGCGCGGTCAAATGGCGTTAGACGTTTGCCCAGTACTTCCTGGCTCAAGTGCTCACGCGACACGACCTGGCCGAGATGCTGCGCCAGCAGGTAGAGCAGAGTGAACTCGGTGCCAGTCAGTTCCAGAGTCTGTCCATCGAAGCTGGCTTCCTGGCGACCCGGGTTAAGGCTTAGGGCATCCACTTCCAGCGTCGGCGAACCGGCTTCGGTCACTTGCTGCTGCTCGCTCCAGTGGGAACGGCGCAGAATAGCGCGTATACGCGCCACCAGCTCGCGATCGTTGAACGGCTTAGGCAAATAATCATCCGCGCCCAGCTCAAGGCCAAGAACGCGATCCAGCTCGCTACCGCGGGCCGTTAGCATGATAACCGGGGTCTGGTGTGTCTGACGCAACTCTTTGAGCGTATCGATACCGTTTTTCTTCGGCATCATCACATCAAGCAAAAGTAAATCGACGCTGTCGTCAAGAAGGGCCAGTGCCTGTTCCCCGTCATGGGCAACAAGCACATTAAAACCTTCCATATCGAGCAGCTCTTTTAACAGGGAGGTGAGCTCCCGGTCATCATCTACTAACAGGATTTTATTCATTGTTTAAATACCTCCGAGGCAGAAATTACGTCATCAAGGCCCGCTAATCCATGACTTTACGTTGTTTTACACCCCCTGACGCATGTTTGCAGCCTGCATCGTAAACTGTCTCTCGTTGAATCGCGACACAAACGTTTTGGGAGTATGTGATGCGCAATGTTATCGCTGCCGTCATGGCCTCAACGCTGGTGCTAAGTGCATATAGCCAGGCTGCTGAAGTCGTCACCAGCGTTAACTGGCTACCCGGAGATGTCGGGGCCCAGCGCAGCGGCCAGAGCCATATGTTTGACGGCATAAGTTTAACCGAACACCAACGACAGCAGTTACGTGATCTTATGCACCGGGCACGCCACGACAGGTTACCCGTTAATGTTAGCGAAATGGAGACAATGCATAGCCTTGTCACCGCAGAAAAATTTGATGAAAACGCTGTACGCGCTCAGGCAGATAAGATGGCGCAAGAACAGGTTGCCCGCCAGGTTGAAATGGCAAAAGTTCGCAACCAGATGTACCACCTGTTAACGCCAGAGCAGCAAGCGGTTTTAAACGCTAAGCACCAGCAACGAATGGATCAGTTGCGTGAGGTTGCAAGGATGCAAAAAGGCTCAGCGATGATGCTTTCCAGTAGTAGCAATACCCTGCAACCCCAGTAACAAACCCTGTTTTCCTTGCCATAGACACCATCCCTGTCTTCCCCCACATGATGTGGGGGTTTTTTTTGCCTGTTATTCGGCCAAATGGCCTCTCCCTTGCTCCCCGTCCCGGCAAAAGATCGGGTTATACTAAGCGCATCGCGAAGTAAGGAGCGTTTATGAATCAATCCTATGGGCAGTTAGTCAGCCGCGCGGCGATTGCGGCGACGGTGATGGCCTCTGCGTTACTTTTGATCAAGATTTTTGCGTGGTGGTATACCGGCTCAGTGAGTATTCTGGCGGCGTTGGTTGATTCGTTAGTCGATATTGCCGCCTCGTTAACCAATCTGTTAGTCGTGCGTTATTCGCTACAACCTGCCGATGAAGAACATACCTTTGGCCATGGTAAGGCGGAGTCGCTGGCCGCGCTGGCACAAAGTATGTTTATTTCCGGCTCGGCATTATTTCTGTTTCTGACCGGCATCCAGCACCTGGTGCGCCCTGAACCGATGCAGGCCGCGGGGGTCGGGATGATTGTGACGCTCATTGCGTTGATAAGTACTCTGGTACTGGTAACGTTCCAGCGCTGGGTAGTGAGAAAAACCCAAAGTCAGGCAGTACGGGCGGATATGCTTCATTATCAGTCTGATGTTATGATGAACGGCGCAATTCTGGTGGCGCTCGGTCTCTCCTGGTATGGCTGGCACCGTGCCGATGCGCTGTTTGCATTGGGCATTGGCGTCTATATTTTATATAGCGCTCTGCGCATGGCTTATGACGCCGTCCAGTCGTTATTAGACCGTGCTCTTCCTGATGAGGAACGCCAGGACATTATCAATATCGTGACCGCATGGCCAGGAGTCAGCGGAGCACACGATCTACGAACGCGGCAGTCAGGGCCGACTCGCTTTATTCAGATACATTTGGAAATGGAAGATAATCTCCCGCTGGTTCAGGCTCATGTGATTGCCGACCAGGTGGAGCAGGCGATTCTGCACCGTTTTCCGGGTTCTGATGTGATTATTCATCAGGATCCGTGCTCTGTGGTGCCGTTAGCACAGCAGGGTGTTTTATGAGCTTTCGGTTATAGTCTGTAAACTCGATGTAAAAATGTGGGGCGGATCGGCATTATTTGTATAAATTACCGCCATTTGGTCTGACCTGAATCAATTCAGCCAGAAGCGTTTGATATACTATTGCAATTATCGATGGGCACTCCTGGTGAGGGGGCGCTTCAGGCAACAGGATTATTTTTTGCTTCCTAAGTTCAGAGGTAGTCATGATTAAGAAAATCGGTGTGTTGACAAGTGGCGGTGATGCGCCGGGCATGAACGCAGCAATTCGTGGCGTTGTGCGCGCGGCATTAACGGAAGGTCTGGAAGTTTTTGGAATCTATGACGGTTACCTCGGCCTGTATGAAGATCGTATGGTTCAGCTCGACCGCTATAGCGTTTCCGACATGATCAACCGTGGCGGCACCTTCCTGGGTTCGGCGCGCTTCCCGGAATTCCGCGAAGAACATATTCGCGCAGTTGCTCTTGAGAATATGAAAAAACGCGGCCTGGATGCGCTGGTCGTTATCGGTGGTGACGGTTCTTATATGGGGGCTGTGCGCCTGACTGAAATGGGTTTCCCATGCATCGGTTTGCCGGGCACTATCGACAACGATATTAAAGGTACTGACTACACTATCGGTTTCTTTACTGCGCTGAGCACCGTTGTTGAGGCGATTGACCGCCTGCGTGATACTTCTTCCTCTCACCAACGTATTTCCGTTGTTGAAGTTATGGGCCGTTACTGCGGTGACCTGACCCTGGCAGCAGCAATCTCCGGCGGCTGTGAATTCGTCATGGTTCCTGAAGTTGACTACACCCGTGATGATCTGGTGACAGAAATTAAAGCCGGTATCGCCAAAGGGAAAAAACACGCTATCGTGGCCATTACTGAACATATGTGCGATATCCACGAACTGGCTGAGTACATTGAGAAAGAGACCGGCCGTGAAACTCGCGCAACCGTACTGGGCCACATTCAGCGCGGCGGCTCCCCGGTTCCTTATGACCGTATTCTGGCATCCCGTATGGGCGCGTACGCCATTGACCTGCTGCTGCAGGGCTTCGGTGGCCGCTGCGTCGGTATTCAGAACGAGAAGCTGGTGCACCACGACATTATCGACGCTATCGAAAACATGAAGCGTCCGTTCAAAAGCGACTGGCTGGATTGCGCTAAAAAGCTGTACTAAGTTTTCCGGCGCAAACAAAAAAGCCTTCTCAGAGAGAAGGCTTTTTTTATGGGCGGAGGAAGCTACTCAATATCCAGTGGATCTTCGGAGAGGATAATCCCGGTATTATCGGCGTAGAGATGATCACCAGAGAAGAAGGTGACGCCGCCGAAGTTAACGCGAACGTCGCTTTCGCCGATGCCTTCGCCTGCGGCTCCTACTGGAATGGCGGCCAACGCCTGAATGCCGATATCCAGCTCTTCAAGGTCGTCAACCTGGCGCACGGCACCATAGACGACCAGCCCTTCCCATTCGTTTTGCACGGCCAGACGCGCCAGGTCGGCGTCGATTAATGCGCGTCGAACGGAACCACCGCCATCGATTAACAGGATATGACCACGGCCGTTCTGCTCAAGCATATCGTAGAGCAACCCGTTATCCTCGAAACATTTCACCGTGATGATTTGTCCACCAAACGACGACCGCCCCCCAAAGTTGGAGAACAGAGGTTCCACGACGTTGACATCCTCCTGGTAGATGTCACAAAGCTCGGAAGTATCGTATTTCATAGGCTTAACGTTCAGTTGCTGCGAGAATTTTCAGTATATCTCGTGAATCGTGTTGTTGGCAAAATCATCAATTGTTAATTGATATTTGTCAGTTAACCTGCCAGCTTGCTGAGAATAATTCCGATGACAAACAAAAGGTTGGTCAGCAGCGCGCCTTTTACCGTTCTTTCCAGCATCGGGCGCATGGCGATGGGATCGCGCTCACGTGAAACGTAACGTGCTTGCTTGACCAGCAGAGGCGCTGCCAGCAGGAACAGCCAACCCCAGGGATTATGCAGCGAGATAAGGTTAAACAGCGCCAGGCACAGTAGAGCGCCAATCAGCAGGCAGGCATGGTAGCGACGAGCGTTAACTGGCCCCAGGCGTACGGCGAGGGTGTTTTTGCCATTGTCGCGGTCGCTATCGATATCGCGCAGGTTATTAATATTCAGCACCGCAGCCGCCAGCAGTCCGCAGGCAGTGGCAGGTAAGAAAATGACCGCTTCAATGCTGTGTGCCTGAAGGTACCAGCTTCCGACAACGCTAAGCCAGCCGAAAAAAACCAGTACGGAAATATCGCCGAGACCAATATATCCGTAAGGGCGTGTACCGACGGTGTAGGTAATGGCTGCGATGATTGCCAGCACGCCAAGCACCATAAAGCCGATAAAGTCGGCCATGGTTTGCCAGGCTGAGAACAGTAGCGCCAGGCCAGAGAGGCAAATCAGCACCACGGTCAGAATTAACGCGCGTTTCATTTGCGCCTGAGTAATTGCCCCTTTCTGCATACCGCGCAGGGGGCCGATGCGATCGGGTTTGTCGCTGCCTTTGACCGCATCGCCATAATCATTGGCGAGGTTGGAGAGAATTTGCAGTAGGCCGGCGGTAATGATTGCCAGCAGGGCAACCCAGGGATCGAAACTGCCCTGATGCCAGGCAAGAGCGGAGCCGACAATAATGGCGGCAAAGGCCAGAGGTAACGTTTTAGGACGCAGGCTTTCCAGCCAGGCCTGGGTTTTGGTTATCGTTTGTTCAGTCATAGGTTCCGGCCAATAAAAATGGGGCTCTACCCTTCATACTTCAAGCTGCAGGTACGTTGGCTACGGACGACTCGGCCCATCCATGGGCCTCGCCCTCACGGGCCGTCGCAAGCGACGTTCAAATCTGCTCCCGGCAGATTTGTCATTCACCCCAGTCACGTACTTATGTACGTGACTGGGGATTCATTCCTTTGCCGCCTGCCTGCAACTCGAATTATTTTGGGTATCTATAGCCCCATCTATAGTGATGAAAATATATTGAACCGGATTATAGGATAAAACGACTCAGATCTTCATCTGCCACCAGAACATCCAGATGTTTACCGACATATTCTGCATCGATAGTCACGCTTTGACCGTTCATTTCGCTGGCGTCGTAGGAGATATCTTCGATCAGACGCTCCAGTACGGTATGCAGGCGACGCGCACCGATGTTCTCAGTGGTTTCGTTGACCTGCCAGGCGGCCTGAGCAATGCGTTTGATGCCATCTTCCGTGAACTCGATATTAACGCCTTCAGTCGCCATCAGCGCTTTATACTGCACGGTGATAGAGGCATTCGGCTCAGTCAGGATGCGCTCGAAGTCATGGGTGGTCAGTGCTTTCAGCTCAACGCGAATCGGCAGACGACCCTGCAACTCTGGGATCAGATCAGACGGGCTGGCCACCTGGAACGCGCCGGAGGCGATAAACAGAATGTGGTCAGTTTTCACCATCCCGTGCTTGGTGGAGACGGTGCAGCCTTCAACTAGCGGCAGCAGGTCGCGCTGTACGCCTTCGCGTGAAACGTCAGGGCCTGAAGCGTTGCCGCCACGTTTACAGATTTTGTCGATTTCGTCGATAAACACGATACCGTGCTGCTCAACCGCATCGATAGCATCCTGCTTCAGCTCTTCCGGGTTTACCAGCTTCGCCGCTTCTTCTTCAATCAACAGCTTCATCGCATCTTTGATTTTCAGCTTACGCGGTTTTTGCTTCTGGCCGCCCAGATTCTGGAACATTGATTGCAGCTGGCTGGTCATCTCTTCCATGCCCGGAGGGGACATGATTTCAACGCCCATCGGCGCAGCCGCGAGATCGATTTCAATCTCTTTGTCGTCGAGCTGCCCTTCGCGCAGTTTTTTGCGGAAAGACTGGCGCGCGGCAGAAGGTTCCTGAGGCTGTTCAGCCTGGCCCCAGTTGTTTTTTGCCGGTGGGATCAGCACATCAAGGATGCGCTCTTCTGCCAGCTCTTCTGCACGGTAGCGGTTTTTATCGATGGACTGCATGCGGACCATTTTGATCGCTGCATCGGTCAGATCGCGGATAATCGAATCCACTTCTTTACCAACATAGCCCACTTCGGTGAATTTAGTTGCTTCAACCTTGATGAACGGCGCGTTGGCCAGTTTTGCCAGACGACGGGCGATTTCGGTTTTACCGACGCCGGTTGGGCCGATCATCAGAATATTTTTCGGCGTGACTTCGTGGCGCAGCTCTTCGTTAAGCTGCATACGACGCCAGCGGTTACGCAGCGCGATAGCGACGGAGCGCTTGGCTGCGTCCTGGCCGATAATGTGTTTGTCCAGTTCGCTGACAATTTCGCGTGGGGTCATTTCAGACATGGGAGATCCTTACGCTTTGGAGGTCAATTCTTCGATGGTATGGAAGTGGTTGGTATATATGCAGATATCACCTGCAATATTCAACGCTTTCTCTGCGATATCGCGTGCGCCCAGTTCGGTATTTTCCAGCAGGGCGCGGGCTGCGGCCTGGGCGTAAGGACCGCCGGAGCCGATAGCAATCAGGTCATTTTCTGGCTGCACCACGTCACCATTACCGGTGATGATAAGCGATGAGTTTTCGTCAGCCACGGCCAGAAGTGCTTCCAGCTTGCGCAGCATGCGATCGGTACGCCAGTCTTTCGCCAGTTCAACGGCGGCTTTCACCAGGTGGCCTTGATGCATTTCGAGCTTACGTTCAAACAGTTCGAACAGGGTGAAGGCGTCAGCGGTACCGCCAGCAAAGCCTGCGATCACTTTGTCGTTGTACAGACGGCGAACTTTCTTCACGTTGCCCTTCATTACGGTGTTGCCCAGTGTAGCCTGGCCATCACCGGCAATAACGACATGGCCGTTACGGCGAACACTTACAATTGTAGTCACGAGCAGACCCCTTGGTTGCAAAAGCGGAATAGAGGCCCCGCGTTTACGCGGGGCAGAATGCAATTATAAATGGGGGGGATTTTGAGGGTTTCAACCCCTGGCGGCGAGACGAATGCAGTTAGCGTGTCCGGCCATCTTCAGGCGTTCAATCATGTTACTGGCGTTTTCTTTGCCTTTCAGTGGCCCGATCACTACCCGGTTCCAGCCGTTATTGGTGGTGATGTGCGAGGAAAAACCTTCAAATGCCAGCTGTGCGCGAACGGTTTCAGCCTGCTCGGCGCCTTTAAAGGACCCGCACTGAATCATCCAGCTGCGATCGTCTTTTTTCTCCGTCGCGGCGGTTTTCGGTGCTTCCTCGACGCGGGTTACCGGTGCGGCAGCCTGCGTTTTAGGCTGCGCGGTATTGGTATGCGCTGGCGTTTGCAGCAAATCCTGATACGGCTGCTGGGTTGAAGCGGTTTGCTTCGGCTGCTGTACCTGTTTGGGTTGCTCCACAACTCGTGATTGAGTTCGCGGCTGCTGAACCTGAGTTTGCTGTTGGGTCTGTGCTAACTGCTGTTGCTGCACCTGCTGCTGAGCTAAACGCTGGCGCTGTAGGGTTTGCTGGCGCTGCGCCGGGGTTTGTTCATTCCACGGCACTTCGGTCAGCTGCGTGGGCTGCTGACGCATATCGGCCTGCATTTGCGCCAGTAGCTGGCGCTGTTCGTTAGTGAGCTGTTCCGGCTTCATGACTTCACCACCGGCTGTCGGTTCAGTAGGCGCACGAATGCCAGGCTGGCGACTTTCCAGCTCTTTAATATAGCGCCAGCGTTCTTCCGGCTTCGGCGGTAAACCGTTACCTGCCGCCTGGCGGTTTTGCAGCGCTTCAGCTTCTTCTTTTTTGTGGTGCGTGATGAAGTACAGTCCACCGATAAAAGCCACCAGCACTGCCGCCGCGATCGCAACCATAGTGGGCGAAACCGCTGAAAGGCCGCTTTGCTTGTTCCTTGAGCTTCGGGTATTGCTCTTTTTGCGCCGCGAAGAAGCCGGTTGGCTGCGGCGTACATAATCTCGTTGTGCCACTATCGTTTCGCTGTCTTATTCGTTTTTCAGCCCGCCATGTTACTTAAGCGGCGGGCCTTTGACCAGAAGAGCAGGCCCGAAAGCCTGATGGTTATGTTCGGATTTTGCGCGTACTGCCGCGAACGATGAGCTCGCAGTCGAGTAATCGAGAGCCGCTGCTGACGTTGTGCCCGTGCAACTGATCCAGCAAAAGCAGCATCGCTTCGCGGCCAATATCAAAACGCGGTTGCGCGACGGTCGTCAATGGCGGATCGCAAAATTCAGACAAAGAGATGTTATCAAAGCCAATAATAGACAGATCTTCAGGAACTTTCAGCCCGCGACGTTTCGCCAGCGAGAGTGCGCCCAGCGCCATAATGTCGCTATGACAGAAAACAGCTGTTGGCGGTACAGGTAATGACAGAAGCTGTTCCAGCGCATTGGCTCCGGCTTCGTAGGTGAAATTACCGCGAGCGATATAGTGTGGATCGACGGTCATTCCACTGCGGCGCAGTGCCTGGACGTAGCCTTGTAGACGGTAATGACAGAGCGGCATCTCTTCCGGACCAGCGATACAGCCAATACGGCGATGCCCCAGTTCTTGCAGATAGTTAACGGCGTTGAACGCGGCGGTGAGGTTATCGATATGCACCGTCGGCAGTTCCAGCTCAGGCGCGAACTCATTAGCCATCACCATCGGTGGCAGATTACGCTGTTCTTCTACGCCTGCATCGAAGGGCAGGCGCGAACCCAGCAGCAGCATACCGTCGATCTGCTTGGTAATAATCAGATCGATAAAGGTTTTTTCCTGACGGTTCTGATGAGCGCAATCGCCAATCAGCACCAGATACTCTTGTTCCGCAGCGGTGACTTCGATGCCGCGAATAATCTCGCTAAAGAAGGGATCGCAAATATCCGGCACAATCACCAGGATAGTGCGCGACTCATTGCGCTTCATGTTGCGCCCGAGCGATTGCGGTAAATAGCCGACTTCAAGCGCCGCCTGTTCTACCCGATTACGGGTGCTCTGCGAAACCTTATCGGGGTTCATTAACGCTCGGGATACAGTTGCCGTAGAGACGTTTGCCTTCTCGGCAACGTCTTTCATCGTGGCGGCAACCACCTGTTTTTTGGGCTTCACCTGTTTTCTCCTCGCTGACTGGCGCAGACACATCCCTTGCGTTCTGACATCAGCAACATTTTTAACAGATAGTACATCCAGAGAGTTACAGAATTTTCATGAAAAACGTGACGGCGGTTGAATTTTTCGATCAGTCTCGCAAGAGAAGCTTTAACCTTCAATAGGATCGACATCCAGGACCCACTTCACTTTGCGCGCTTCCGGTAAGGTATTAATCAACGCCAACGTCCCGCTGACGATGTGCTGCAGACGAATGCGTGATGGATGCTGGAGCAGAATCTGCCAGCGCCAGCGGCCTCCGCGCTTCGGTGCCAGCGCCGGGACCGGGCCGAGCACCCAGAGCTTATCGTCAGCCAGCGGGCTGGCCTGTAGCAGGTTACGCAGCTGCTGTAAAAATAGCGGTGCTTGCTGATTATTATGATCTTCCGCGCGAATCAGAACGTGGCTGGTCCACGGCGGCAGTTGCATACTCTGCCGCTCCGCCAGCGCCTGCTCGGCAAACGCGTCGTATCCTTTATAGAGCAGTGTTTGCAGCAGCGGGTGCTCCGGGTGATGAGTTTGAAGGATCACTTCACCCTGCTTACCAGCGCGGCCTGCGCGTCCCGAAACCTGCGTATAGAGCTGAGCAAAACGCTCCGCAGAGCGGAAATCAGCGGAAAACAGCGCCCCGTCAACGTCCAATAGAGAGACCAGGGTGACATCCGGAAAATGATGGCCCTTCGCCAGCATTTGGGTACCGATAAGAATACGCGCGCCGCCGCGATTAACGTCGGCAAGGTATTGTTCGAGCGCGCCTTTACGGCTGGTGGTATCCCTGTCGATACGGGAAATCGGCACATCGGGAAACATCGGTGCCAGCGCTTGCTCAAGCTGCTCGGTTCCAAGCCCCACCGGTATCAGGTGCGTTGAGCCGCAGGAGGGGCACTGGCGTGGAATCGGCCTTTGGCTGTCGCAGTGGTGACAGCGCAGATGGTGCTGGGCCTGATGCAGGGTGTAGTAGCTGTCGCAGCGCGGGCATTCCGCTATCCATCCGCAGTCATGGCACAGCAGTGCGGGCGCGAAGCCGCGGCGGTTCAAAAACAGAATGACCTGATTATCGGCCTGCAAATGTTGCCGCATACGGCCAATAAGCGCAGGGGATAGTCCAGCCTGAAGCTGTTGACCTTTTAAATCCAGAACATGCTGTTGCGCGGGGCGCGCATTGCCCGCGCGTTTGGTTAGCTTCAACTGACGATATTTACCCTGGCGGACGTTATAAAGCGTTTCCAGCGCCGGGGTCGCCGAACCGAGAATAATCGGGATCTGCTCGCTATGTGCGCGCCAGACCGCCAGATCGCGAGCGTGGTAGCGCCAGCCTTCCTGCTGTTTGTAAGAACTGTCGTGCTCTTCGTCGATAACGATCACCCCAAGGTCTTTAAATGGGGTGAACAGCGACGAACGGGTGCCGATCACAATCGCCGCTTCGCCGTTTTTGGCTTTTAGCCAGGCAGAGAGACGCTCGCTGTCGTTAAGACCTGAGTGCAGCACTTCTACCGGAGCGTTAAAACGGTGGCGGAAGCGGGCGATAGTCTGCGGCGTCAGGCCGATTTCCGGTACCATCACCAGCGCCTGGCGACCCTGCGCCAGCACGTTTTCGAGGACGCTCAGGTAAACTTCCGTTTTCCCGGAGCCGGTGATCCCGGCCAGCAGCCAGGCGGAAAAGCTGTCTGAGGCGCTGTGAATCGCGCCAACGGCGGTCGCTTGTTCAGTATTGAGGCGCAGGCGCTCGCCGGGTACCGAGAAGCTTGTTCGCCAGTCGGTGATACCAGGCGCTTCGCTGGCCAGCTCCGTAAGACCTTTACCCCTCAGCGCCTGTAGCGCGGCGTCGTTAAATTCCAGCTCGGCAACCTGATGACGCCAGATTTTCCCCTGACGCAGAGCCGCCAGCGCCTGCTGTTGTTTTGGCGAGCGTTTAAGGCTATTGATATCAATTGCTTGCCCTTGTTCGGTGGCAAACCAGTACCACATCGGCGTCGCGCTGGCAGGTTTCCCCTGGCGCAACATGATCGGTAGCGCGTGGAATAACACATCGCCAATCGGATGATGATAGTAATCCACTGCCCACAGCAGTAATCGCCAGACGGAAGAGGAGAAGACGGGCTCGGCGTCGAGGACTTCAGCAACCGGTTTGAGCTCATTGAGCGGTAATTCGCTGTGCTCGCTGATCGCCGTTACGATGCCGATGCGATCCTGCTTGCCGAACGGAACGCGCACGCGACAGCCTGCTTTGACCGGCATACCGTCAGGCAGCAAATAGTCAAAAGTGCGGGGCAGCGGAACGGGCAGGGCAACGTGAGCGACGGGCATTTAATCTTCCTGACTTGAAATCTGGCGGGTTAGTATACACATTGTGATAAGGGCCCGCGGATCAGTTTGCATATGCTGGTCAAATTCTGTATGATTCGCCGCCTTTGATGTGCTTTGTATAGCATCAAAATCTATTACCCGGGAATTTTGCTTTGCGAAATCGTGCCGGGAAATTATTAACATCGCGTGGTGTCTGGCGTTAGGGCTGGAAGAGCGACGCGGCCTTAACTGAGGTTCTCCCATGAAAAAAGATATTCATCCGAAATACGAAGAAGTTACTGCAAACTGCTCTTGCGGTAACGTCATGAAAATCCGTTCTACCGTAGGTCACGACCTGAACCTCGACGTGTGCGGTAAATGCCACCCGTTCTACACCGGCAAACAGCGTGATGTTGCCACCGGTGGCCGCGTTGACCGCTTCAACAAGCGCTTCAGCGTACCGGGTACCAGCAAGTAATTTGCTGAAGAAGAAGCCGCCTCAGGGCGGCTTTTTTGTCTCTGTTTTACAGAGGATAGCAGTACCCATTCAGGCAGGTTGTTTTCTCTTTTACCGCTTTCACTACATTTCCCCCTGTCAGTAAGTATATCCATGTAATAACCAGGATTTCCTGATTCATTACCAGGAGAACAGCGGCCAGTTTTTTTCTACGGTTTCCAGCTGCGGGGCGTCAAATAGCGCCTGCGGCGAGATCACGGTTTCGTTCAGCGGGATATTCTGACCATAACGCTCTTTGAGTTTGGCGCGAATGACCGGGGAGTTGAGATCGAACTCACTCAGCTTTTGCAGTTTACCCACTTGTAGCGCCAGGGCGCGGTGATACACCTTCCACACGACCTCGGAGCAGTACTGGCGCTCGTCGCTCCATGAGAAGAAGAGATCGTAAGGTTGACCGAGGTAGCGCTTTGCCGTTTGCGCCAGCTGTTTTTGCTGCGCAGCGGTAAGCCCACCGCGCACGCGCCGGACGACGTATTTACCGTCCTCGCCCTGCGCGACCCACTTATGCAGCGGCGTGTAAACCACCGGCCCAACGGCTTCAAAGACGTAGGGTTTTTTATTGCGAATCACGACCATGCCGGTGTGGCTGTAATCGGAATGAGTCGCCAGCTGGATAGCTTTGCTTTGCGATGAGCGAGATATCTGAAAAACGATATCGCCAGTCTGCGGTTCCCAGGCATGTGCGGAGAAGGTCAACGCCAGGCTAAGGCCCAGAACACAATACTTCATGGCATAACGTCCTTGTTATACATATAAAAAGAGCGGCTGGTTTCCCTGGCCGCTCTCAGTGATTTAGTATTCCCACGTATCCGGGTCGATACCCATTTCACGCATAATCTGTTTCGCCGCTTCCGGGATTTCATCGCTGCGCTCTTTACGCAGGTCTTCATCGTTAGGCAACGGTTGGCCGGTAAAGGCATGCAGGAACGCTTCACACAGCAGTTCGCTGTTGGTGGCGTGACGCAGGTTGTTCACCTGACGACGCGTGCGTTCATCGGTGAGGATTTTTAACACCTTCAGAGGAATGGAAACCGTAATTTTCTTTACTTGTTCACTCTTCTTACCGTGCTCAGCGTATGGGCTGATATATTCGCCGCTCCATTCAGCCATGAGTTACCTTTAATCCTCTATTCATTAGTTAAGGGCCAGGAACGCGAGTTCAGGCCATAATTGCGCGTAGTTTACCGCAGAGGGGCGCGTCTGACACCAAACAAGCCGCTACGGATGTGCGCTAATGCATATAATTTTAACGGCTATTTCCTGTTTGCTCAATCTATACGCAAAGAAGTTTAGATGTCCAGATGTATTGACGTCTATTATAACTATGTTTACTCTGAAGCCTGACTTTTCACCGATTCAGCCAGGAACTCCCCAACATGACGCGTAAACAGGCCACCATCGCAGTGCGTAGCGGTTTAAATGACGACGAGCAGTACGGTTGCGTTGTCCCGCCGATTCACCTCTCCAGCACCTATAACTTCACCGGATTTAACGAACCTCGCGCTCACGACTATTCTCGTCGCGGTAACCCGACCCGTGATGTGGTGCAGCGTGCGCTGGCAGAGCTAGAGGGCGGCGCGGGGGCGGTTCTCACCAATACCGGGATGTCGGCGATTCTGCTGGTCACCACGGTATTCCTGAAACCAGGCGATGTGCTGGTGGCGCCGCACGACTGCTACGGCGGCAGCTATCGCCTGTTTGATAGCCTGGCGAAGCGCGGCTGCTATCGCGTGCTGTTTGTTGATCAGAATGACGAGCAGGCGCTGAGCGCCGCGCTGGCGGAAAAACCCAAGCTGGTTCTGGTCGAAAGTCCAAGTAATCCATTGCTGAGAGTTGTGGATATTGCGAAAATCTGCGGTCTGGCCCGTGAGGCTGGAGCGGTGAGCGTGGTGGATAACACCTTCCTGAGCCCGGCTTTGCAGAATCCGCTGGCGCTGGGCGCCGATCTGGTGTTGCATTCATGCACCAAATATTTAAACGGCCACTCTGATGTGGTGGCCGGGGTGGTTATCGCCAAAGATCCGGCGACTGTCACCGAACTGGCATGGTGGGCGAATAATATCGGCGTCACCGGTGGGGCATTTGATAGCTATCTGCTGCTGCGCGGTTTACGTACGCTCTCTCCGCGTATGGAAGTGGCTCAGCGTAACGCGCTGGCGATTGTCGACTATCTGAAAACCCAGCCGCTGGTAAAAAAACTGTACCATCCGTCTCTGCCGGAAAACCAGGGGCATGAGATTGCGGCGCGTCAGCAAAAAGGTTTTGGCGCGATGTTAAGTTTCGAGCTGGATGGCGATGAGCAAACGCTGCGTCGTTTCCTGAGCGGATTGTCGCTGTTTACGCTGGCGGAATCGCTGGGGGGCGTTGAAAGTCTGATTTCCCACGCCGCGACGATGACCCACGCGGGCATGGCGCCTGAGGCGCGTGCGGCGGCGGGGATCTCAGAAACGCTTCTGCGTATTTCGACCGGTATTGAAGATGGTGAAGATTTAATTGCCGACCTGGAAAATGGCTTCCGGGCAGCAAACGAGGAATAAACATGAGTGTGATTGCGCAGGCAGGGGCGAAGGGTCGTCAGCTGCACAAGTTTGGTGGGAGTAGTTTAGCGGATGCGAAATGTTACCTGCGCGTCGCGGGGATCATGACGGAGTATTCGCAGGCGGGCGATATGATGGTCGTGTCCGCCGCCGGCAGTACCACCAACCAGTTGATTAGCTGGCTGAAACTCAGCCAAACCGATCGTCTCTCTGCGCATCAAGTGCAACAGTCGCTTCGTCGTTACCAGACGGAGCTGATTTCCGGGCTGCTGTCGGCAGACGCTGCCGATACGCTGATCGCCACGTTTATTCACGATCTTGAGCGCCTGGCCGGGCTGCTTGATAGCGGCGTGACGGACGCGATATATGCCGAAGTCGTCGGCCACGGCGAAGTCTGGTCAGCCCGCCTGATGGCGGCGGTGCTCAATCATCTGGGCGTAGAAGCTGCCTGGCTGGACGCACGTAGCTTCTTACGCGCCGAGCGCTCCGCGCAGCCGCAGGTGGATGAAGGTTTATCCTACCCGCTTTTACAGCAGTTGATGGCGCAGCATCCAAATAAACGTCTGGTGGTGACCGGGTTTATCTCGCGCAACAATGCCGGAGAAACCGTACTGCTGGGACGTAATGGTTCTGACTACTCCGCGACCCAAATTGGCGCGCTGGCCGGGGCGTCTCGCGTTACTATCTGGAGCGATGTGGCCGGGGTTTACAGCGCGGACCCGCGTAAAGTAAAAGATGCCTGCCTGCTGCCGCTGCTGCGTCTTGACGAAGCCAGCGAACTGGCTCGTCTGGCGGCTCCGGTGCTGCATGCCCGTACATTGCAGCCGGTATCCGGCAGCGATATCGATTTACAATTACGCTGTAGCTATACGCCGGATCAGGGTTCGACGCGTATCGAGCGCGTGCTGGCTTCCGGCACCGGGGCGCGGATTGTCACCAGTCATGATGATGTCTGCCTGATTGAGTTCCAGGTGCCAGGCGGTCAGGATTTCAAACTGGCGCATAAAGAGCTGGATGCCATTTTAAAACGCGCCCAGCTGCGTCCGCTGGCGGTTGGTGTACATGCCGATCGTAAGCTGCTGCAATTCTGCTACACCTCTGAGGTGGCCGACAGCGCGCTTAAACTGCTGGATGAAGCAGGGCTGCCGGGTGAGCTGCGCCTGCGTCAGAAGCTGGCGCTGGTAGCGATGGTTGGTGCTGGTGTGACCCGTAATCCGCTGCACTGCCACCGTTTCTGGCAGCAGCTAAAAGGCCAGCCGGTGGAGTTTACCTGGCAATCGGAAGAGGGCATCAGCCTGGTCGCGGTCCTGCGCGCCGGGCCGACCGAAAGCCTAATCCAGGGGCTGCATCAGTCGCTGTTTCGTGCGGAAAAGCGCATTGGTCTGGTGCTGTTTGGCAAAGGTAATATCGGCTCCCGCTGGCTGGAGCTGTTTGCTCGCGAGCAGACTACGCTCTCCGCCCGTACCGGTTTTGAGTTCATCCTTGCCGGCGTGGTAGATAGCCGCCGCAGCCTGCTCAATTACGAAGGCCTTGACGCCAGTCGCGCGCTCGCTTTCTTTAATGATGAAGCCGTTGAACAGGATGAAGAGTCGCTGTTCCTGTGGATGCGTGCGCATCCGTACGATGATTTAGTGGTGCTGGACGTGACCGCCAGCGAGCAACTGGCCGATCAGTACCTTGATTTCGCTAGCCATGGTTTCCACGTTATCAGCGCGAATAAGCTGGCGGGGGCCAGTAGCAGCAGTAAATATCGGCAGATTCATGACGCGTTTGAGAAAACGGGCCGTCATTGGTTATACAACGCCACCGTCGGTGCCGGGCTGCCGGTCAACCACACGGTGCGCGATCTGATTGATAGCGGCGATAATATCCTGGCGCTGAGCGGCATTTTCTCCGGCACGCTTTCGTGGTTGTTCCTGCAGTTTGACGGCACCGTGCCGTTCACCGACCTTGTCGATCAGGCCTGGCAACAGGGGCTGACCGAGCCGGATCCGCGCGTCGATCTCTCCGGGAAAGACGTCATGCGTAAGCTGGTGATCCTGGCGCGTGAAGCGGGTTATGACATCGAACCGGATCAGGTGCGCGTTGAGTCGTTGGTGCCTGCCCACTGTGAAGAGGGTTCCGTCGATCATTTCTTCGAGAATGGCGAAGAGCTGAACGAGCAGATGCTACAGCGTCTGGAAGCGGCGCGTGAAATGGGCCTGGTGCTGCGCTATGTGGCGCGGTTTGACGCCAACGGTAAAGCCCGCGTTGGCGTTGAGGCGGTGCGCGAAGAGCATCCGCTGGCTGCCCTGCTGCCGTGCGATAACGTCTTTGCCATCGAGAGCCGCTGGTATCGCGATAACCCGCTGGTGATCCGCGGACCGGGCGCGGGTCGTGATGTGACCGCCGGGGCGATTCAGTCCGATATCAACCGCCTGGCGCAGCTGCTGTAAGCGCCACGCTATACTCTCGCGCCAACGAGGCCAGTATTTGCGTCACGCGTCCTGCGGAAAACAGGGCGCTCTGTGTGAACTCTGGCCTCTTTTCCAGCCATGTTGTGAAACATCGGCTGGCCGCGAGGTCCGGGGTGAAGGCGCTCTTACCCGAAGTACCGGCAAGCAGGCAGGTCATTTTCTGGTTCTCTTCCTGCGTCCAGAGCTGCCACGGATTTTGCCACCAGCCATGATACGTTTTTCCCTGTAGCCGCCACGGGGCTGAGCTGGCAGGATTATTTATTTCTTCTTCCACATACCACAACTCTCCCTGCCGCTGGCGGAACACCTTAGCCCAGGCAACGATTGCCGCACCGCGTAAAAAACATTCATGGGCAATCACGTGCGTTTTCACCTCAGGAAACCGATGGCTGAGCAGCTTGAAGTGACCGTGCGCGGTGATAACCGGACGCAGAATACTGCCGCGGGAATTTCGCTTTGGTGCGGCGCTGCCGTACTGTATTTCATCGAACTGACTGCGTTGCAAAAAGCCCGCTTCGGTCTGCGAAACTCGCTGAACGATATCGCCAGCCGCGCCCTGCGTCTCTGGCGTTCCCCGCCAGCGATAACGTAATGATGCGCCAGCCGAAAGAGGGGTAAAGTTGGTCGACAGATGGAGCACATTGCCGCGAACGGCGTCGAAACTCAGCAAAACATAGAGCTTTTGCCCTTCATGAGTCCCCTGAAATGGCACGATCAGCGGCACGCTGCAAATATGCTGCGGAAGTGCAATCGTGGCGGGGCGCGGGAGTTTCGGCGTCCAGACTTTTTCGCAGCGGCGGCACTGAAGGCGCTGGGTTCCCTTCGGATTGTAGCCGTAGCGAATAATGTCCCGCTGGTAACAGGCCGGGCAAAAATAGCCCTCGCGACGGGCGTAATCGGTCAGATAAGCGGCCAGCCAGGGCCGGAACTCCTCATCATTAAATAAGGGCGGATAGCTGCCGCAGGCTGAACAGTGCAGCGCGGGATAGCCCAGCCGATAGTCCGGGGAATGATAGTCGGCCGCAGACGGTAAGCCTAAATTGCGACAGCCGTAGGTTTTGCAGGCGTTAAGGGTAAAAAGGTTATCCATTTACAGGCCAATACCAACGATTTTTGCAGGTCGTTAATTTTGCCTTGCTCAAGTTGCATACAAATGTGAATGCTCTCACATAAAAAAGTCTTTCAGAACGTAACTTAGCGGTTCTTTACCTCTCTGAAAGGAACTCCGATGAAATTAAAAACAATGAGCGCCGTTATCCTGCTGACCTTGCCTTTCTGGGCATGCGCCAAAGATGTCACCATCATTTACACCAACGATCTTCATGCCCATGTCGAACCCTATAAAGTGCCGTGGATTGCCGACGGTAAGCGGGATATCGGCGGCTGGGCGAATATCACGACGATGGTGAAACAGGAAAAAGCGAAAAATAATGCGACCTGGTTTTTTGATGCCGGTGATTATTTTACCGGCCCCTATATCAGCAGCCTGACCAAGGGCAAAGCGGTCATCGATATTATGAACACCATGCCCTACGACGCGGTAACCATCGGTAATCATGAGTTTGATCACGGCTGGGACAATACGTTGCTCCAGCTTAGCCAGGCGAAATTCCCGATTGTGCAGGGCAATATTTTCTACCAGAACAGCGATAAAGCGTTCTGGGATAAGCCGTATACTATTATCGAAAAAGATGGCGTGAAAATCGGCGTGATTGGCCTGCACGGCGTGTTTGCTTTTGACGATACGGTTTCCGCCGCGACGCGGGTCGGTATTGAAGCGCGCGATGAGGTGAAATGGCTACAGCATTATATTGATGAGCTTAAGGGCAAAGTGGATCTGACCGTTGCCCTGATTCATGAAGGCGTTCCGGCGCGTCAGTCGAGCCAGGGAGGAACCGATGTGCGTCGCGCGTTGGATAAAGATATTCAGACCGCAGGCCAGGTCAAAGGGCTGGACGTTTTGATTACCGGCCACGCCCATGTTGGCACGCCGGAGCCGATTAAAGTGGGTAATACGCTGATTCTATCCACCGATAGCGGCGGCATCGACGTGGGGAAACTGGTACTGGATTATCAGGAGAAGCCGCATCAGTTTGCGGTGAAGAGCTTCGAGCTGAAAACTATTTATGCCGATGAGTGGCAGGCCGACCCGCAAACGAAGCAGGTCATTGATGGCTGGAATAAGAAACTGGATCAGGTGGTGCAGCAGGTTATTACTCAATCGCCTGTTGAACTGACCCGCGCTTATGGCGTCTCTTCGCCGCTGGGCAATCTTGCCGCAGATGCATTGATGCTGGCGGCAGGTAAGGAGACGCAGGTGGCGTTAACCAACTCGGGCGGTATCCGTAATGAAATCCCTGCCGGGGCGGTGAGCATGGGAGCTGTTATCAGTACTTTCCCGTTCCCGAACGAGCTGGTCACCATGGATCTGAGCGGCAAGCGGTTGCGCAGCCTGATGGAACACGGTGCAGGGCTGAGCAACGGCGTGCTGCAGGTCTCCAAAGGCCTGGAGATGCAGTATGACAGCAGCAAACCGCTGGGCCAGCGTGTCGTGTCATTTATGCTGAACGGCAAACCCGTTGAAGATGCGGCGGTTTATCATATTGCCACCAATAGCTTCCTTGCCGATGGCGGTGATGGGTTTGCCGCGTTTACCCAAGGGCAGGCGCGTAACACTTCCGGCGGCTACTACGTTTCAAATGCGGTAGTAGACTACTTTAAGGCCGGGAATAAGATAACGGATGAACAGCTTAACGGCATGCGCGTCATCGATGTGAAGAAATAAGAACCTCAGGCCGGGCGGTTAGCCTGGCCTGAAATAATCAGTGCGCCGCGAAGACCTCTTTGGCGGCAAACAGGCCGTTCAGGGCCGCCGGGAACCCGGCATAGACCGCCATCTGCATGATGACTTCCGTAATTTCTTCTTGCGTCAGGCCGACATTGAGTCCCGCGGCGATATGCACTTTTAGCTGCGGGGCGGCGTTGCCGAGGGCCGTTAGCGCCGCGATGGTGGCGATTTCCCGACTACGTAAATCAAGCCCCGGTCTGGCGTAAATATCGCCGAAGGGGAACTCAATCAGATAGCGGGCAAAATCGGGAGCGATATCTTTCAGGCTATTGATGACGGCATCGCCGCCTTTGCCATCCACGCGCTGCAGCATTTCCTGTCCGGTGGTAAAACGAACGCTGGTCATAACTTTTTCCTCATGGTGATTATGCGTTGTGAGGAAGGTTAGGGGAGTTTGCCGGGCTTGAGTAATACCCTTTTCGTGATACCTTTTCAGTATGACAAATCCATCTTTACATACTCTGGACATTCGCCTGCTGCGCTACTTTGCCGTCGTCGCACAGGAGAACAACATCAGTCGGGCGGCGCAGCGGCTATTTATTTCGCAGCCGCCGCTAAGCCGTCATATCCGCCATCTGGAAACGCAGCTGGGGGTGACGTTGTTTTTGCGTCACACCAAAGGCCTGATTCTTACCGACGAGGGGAGACGGGTGCTGGACATCATTCGGCCGCTGCTGGAGGTTCAGGACCGCACGCTGGCCGCGCTGAGCCAGCTTTCTGAATATTCGCAACATCCTCTGCGTCTGGGGCTGACGACGGCTTTTGAGCAGGGTATTTTTGCCGCAGTAGAGTCTGCACTGAGTGATTATTCGAGCACTTTGCATGTCACCCGGCAATCATCACCAGCATTGGCCCAACTGGTGCGCAAAGGCAAACTCGATGCGGCGCTGGTGGCGCTGCCGCTGAATACCGAAGGGCTGAGTCTGCACCCTTTGCCGTATCACGAGCCGCTAATTGCAGCATTACCCGCATCCTGGCCAGAGGCCAGTGCGGCAAATCTTACGCTAAGCACGCTCAACCATCGGCCGCTTTTTTGGTTTAAGCGCGAACGCAATCCAGATTTTTTTGACTATACGCGACGTATTTTTGACCGTGCAGGATATGCGCCCGCATACGTGGAGGAACCTGCCGAGCATGACGTCCTGCTGGCACGGATTGCGCGTGGAGAAGGGATGATCCTGCTGCCGGCATCATTTTCCGCCATTCAGCGTCAGGGGGTGGTTTTTTGCCCGCTGGATGAAGGGGGACGAATGCTGTTAAGCATCGGTGTTATATACGCGCCGCACAATGATAAATCCGTTCAAGAATGGCTTCCTTTGCTGGAGAACCACTTAGTGTCAGGCTGACTCTCTGGTCACCAGCTGCCCGGAAAGGGTAATACTCTGCGTTTGCAGCGCAGGCTCTTTGATCTTGCGCGTTATCAGCGTTGCCGCCTGGCGTCCGGTCTCTTCGCTAGCGGAAGAGACGTAGGTAAATGACGGGGAGGTCAGATTGACGTGCATCATGTCTTCAAAGCCGACTAGCGCGACCTGCTGGGTAAGGAAGACGTCTTTACCAACGGTTCTCCCTACCTGATTAATCCCGCTGAGGCAGCCGATCATGGCGTCCGGAGAGTGGCAGAGTAACGCGGTGATAGCGTTGTTTTTCTCCAGTAGCTGGCGGGTAGCAACGCTGACGGCCTGAGTATCGTTACTGCATGCGGGAATGAATTCATCGCGCATCGTCATGCCGTATTTCTCCAGCACGGAGCGAAAACCAAGCAGGCGCTGCTGACGAATAAGATCGTTTTCCTGACCGCCGATATAGGCAATATAGCGGTGGCCGCGCTCGATTAAATAGCGCGTGGCAAGGCTTGCCGCCTGACGATTATCGCGAACTACCTGGTTGCAGTTTTCCACCAGCGGCGTCTGTGAAACGATAACCAGCGGAAGTGGATATTGAAGCAGCGGGGCGGGCAATGTAGCGGAGCCGGAGGCCAGATAAATCACGCCCGCAACGCCCTGCTGTTTGAAAGAGAGTAAGCAGCGTTCAAGATATTCGCCATCGTCGCGTGGCTGGCCGAGGAAAACCATATAGCCTTGTGTTTCCAGTTCCTGCACGATGCTGGCCATGACTTTGATGGAGAAGCTGTCGCTAAAGTCGCGCAATATCAGGCCGATAAGATTGGAGGTATTTGAACGCAGGTTCGCAGCGGCAACGTTATGGACGTAGCCCAGTTCGTTGATAACAGCATTGACTTTTTCAATGGTGGCTTCGGAAATCTTCCCTTTTTGACGAAGTACCAGCGATACCGTAGAAACGGAAACGCCCGCCATTTTAGCGACATCAATGATGCTGACTTTCTTCAAAATCTCTCCCTGAAAACTCTTTTATGACAGTCAGATAGAAGAAGATCGCCTGCCAGGGACGGGCGATCTTCCACACCATAACACCTTCTGATTATTTGCCAATCATCCCCGACATGGTTTGTGCGATAAATTGCGCTCTGGCACCAAAAATAACCTGGATGCCATTATCGCCGACAAATACCACCCCGCGTGCACCAATTCCATTCAGGCCATCTTTATCGACAGCATCTCGCTGGGCAACTTCCAGGCGAAGTCGGGTGATACAGGAACCGACAGAATCAATATTTTTCGCGCCGCCGAGCAGGTTGATGATCTCCGTTGCCAGCTCGGCATCGGTTTTGTCATCAGCGGTCACGGTCACTTCAGTTCTGCCCGGTGTTTTAACATCAAAACGACGGATGACGAAACGGAAGGTGAAATAATAAATCAACGCCATCGGCACGCCAACAAACACTGCGCTCAGGAAGTTGGTCTGGTAGCCATTCAACGATGGCAGGATGCCAAAGGAGATGTAGTCGATAAGCCCTGCGGAAAACGACTTGGCGATATGCGCGTGCAGCAGGTACATGGCCATATAGGACAGGCCCGCCATGATGGCGTTGAACACATACAAAATCGGTGCGACGAAAATAAAGGTGAATTCAACCGGTTCGGTAATACCTGTCAGGAAGCAGGTCAGGGCGGCGGAAAAGAGAATACCGGCCGCGATTTTCTTATTTTTGGTATGCGCTTCGTGGTACATCGCCAGGCAGGCTGCTGGCAGCGCGAACAGCATCAGCGGGAATTCGCCCTGCATGAATTTACCCGCGTTTTGATAGCTATCGGAACTGAACGATTTCACGCCTTCTTCCAGCATTTTGAACCAGATGGTCTGGTCGCCGTGAATCATTTGGCCGCTCTGGGTCGTGAAGTCGCCGAAAGAGTACCAGAAGGAGGGATACCAGATATGGTGCAGGCCGAGCGGGATGAGCGCACGTTCAACAAGACCAAAGATAAAGGTTGACGCCGCCTGGTTATCGCCGTTGATAACCACCGATAATGCATCGATGCCCGACTGGATATGCTCCCAAATATACGGCAGCAGCAGGCCGAGGATAAATGACAGGAAGGCGGTGGCGATTGCCACAAAATGTTTGCCGGAAAAGAAACCCAGGAACTCAGGCAGTTGCAACGAGTGGAAGCGGTTGTAGCACCAGGCGGCAAGGATGCCGCAAATTAACCCGCCAAAGACCCCCATTTGCAGCGTTGGGATGCCGACCACCATGGCATATTTTCCGCCCTGGGACGCCATCTCCGGCGTAATGCTCAGCACGGTACCGATGGTGATATTGGTGACGAAAACGGAAACGGCGGCGGAAAGCGCGGCGATACCGGATTCCGATGCCAGACCAACCGCAGAACCGATAGCGAACAGCATCGGGAGGTTATCAAAGATAACCCCGCCTGCGTTCATCATCAGCGGTAAATGGAATTTATCGCCGAAAGCCAGCAGTAAGCCCGCTGCGGGCAGAAGTGAAATTGGCAGCATTAATGCCCGGCCAATCATCGACAATTTTGATAATGACTTTATGAACCCAGATATCAGACCCATGCTGATTCCCCCGATGAAGACGCAATGTTGCGTTATTTTTATTAAGTAGAACGTTGTAGTAGAACGTTATACTTATCGTGAGACAAGGCCGATTACATCGCAACCTCATTTTCATCATCGGATCGGGGGAAATTGTGATTATTTGAAGTGCTTCAAAATTGTGCGGATAAAAAAATCCTAATTTGCTGAGAGTTTGCTGCTGCCGGTTGACAGGGGTAGGTAAAGCGGCTCGAAAACAGATGAGCTTTTTTCAACTTGCCTGAATATTCCTCACTCTTTACGCAGATTTTTCTATTGACGCCTGCGCTCTTTTCCGTCATTTTTACATCTGGACGTCTAAACGTATAGAAGTTCGCGAACACAACAAACAATAAAATGCGATTGATGAGGTAAGGTATGAGCTTTTTTCACGCCAATCAGCGGGAAGCCCTGAATCAGAGCCTGGCGGAAGTGCAGGGTCAGATTAATGTGTCCTTTGAATTCTTTCCGCCGCGCACCAGTGAAATGGAGCAAACCCTGTGGAAATCCATCGATCGCCTGAGCAGCCTGAAGCCGAAGTTTGTCTCCGTTACCTACGGCGCCAATTCCGGTGAACGTGACCGTACCCATAGTATTATCAAAGGCATTAAGGATCGTACCGGTCTGGAAGCCGCGCCGCACCTGACCTGTATTGATGCCAGCCGCGATGAGCTGCGCGCCATTGCCCAGGATTACTGGGATAGTGGAATCCGCCATATCGTTGCTCTGCGTGGCGACCTGCCGCCGGGCAGCGGTAAGCCGGATATGTACGCAGCCGATCTGGTCACTTTACTCAAAGAGGTGGGTGACTTTGATATTTCCGTTGCGGCCTATCCGGAAGTCCACCCGGAAGCCAAAAGCGCCCAGGCTGACCTGCTCAACCTGAAACGTAAAGTGGATGCGGGTGCAAACCGCGCAATCACCCAGTTCTTCTTTGATGTCGAAAGCTATCTGCGTTTTCGCGACCGCTGCGTCTCTGCGGGAATTGACGTGGAAATTATCCCGGGTATTCTGCCGGTCTCGAACTTTAAACAGGCGAAAAAGTTTGCCGATATGACCAACGTGCGGATCCCGACGTGGATGTCGAAAATGTTCGAAGGTCTGGACAATGACGCCGAAACCCGTCAGCTGGTGGGCGCGAACATCGCCATGGACATGGTGAAGATTTTAAGTCGCGAAGGGGTCAAGGATTTCCACTTCTATACGCTGAACCGCGCGGAAATGAGCTACGCGATTTGCCACACCCTGGGCGTGCGCCCGGCGTAAGTAAGATTTAGATTTATCCCCGCTTTCTCTGCTCTGCGGCGACGAAAACACCCTTCGTCGCCGCTTTTGGTTTATCGCCCCGTCAGTAAAGCGAGTATAGTGCCCGCAAAATCTTCATAACGGATAGATGATAACTATGGCAGGGAACAGCAGCCTGCGGGCCTTCGGCGGCCTGATTATTCTGACGCTTATCTGGAGCTACAGCTGGATTGCGATGAAGCAGGTGACGCTCTATATCGGCGCGTTCGATTTTACCGCGCTACGCTGTATTTCGGGTGCCGCTTTGCTGCTTATCGTTTTGCTCCTGCGCGGGCGTGGGATGCGGCCAACACCGTTTGGCTATACGCTGGCGATTGCCCTGTTGCAGACCTGCGGTATGGTGGGGCTGGCGCAGTGGGCGCTGGTCAGCGGTGGGGCCGGAAAGGTCGCAATTCTGAGCTATACCATGCCGTTTTGGGTGGTGATTATGGCGGCGCTGTTTTTAGGCGAACGCATGCGGCGGTTGCAGTATGCTGCGATTGGGGTGGCAGCATGCGGCTTATTGCTGGTGCTGCAACCGTGGCAACTTGATTTTTCATCAATGAAAAGCGCGCTACTGGCGATCCTCTCCGGGATGAGCTGGGGAGCCAGTGCGATTGTGGTAAAGCGGATGTATGTCCGCTATCCGCATGTTGATTTGCTGGCGTTGACGACCTGGCAGATGTTGTATGGCGCGCTGGTGATGAGCGCGGTGGCGTGGCTGGTGCCGCAGCGCAGTATTGACTGGCAACCCGGCGTGTTTTGGGCGTTGGGATATAGCGCCATTCTGGCGACAGCGCTGGCCTGGTGTCTATGGCTGTTTGTATTGCGTAATTTGCCCGCCAGCGTCGCGGGGTTGAGCACCCTGGCGGTGCCGGTCTGCGGTGTACTTTTTTCCTGGTGGCTGTTAGGGGAAAACCCGGGTCTGGTGGAGGGCGCAGGTATCGTGCTTATCGTGCTGGCGCTGACCATTATTAGCCTGAAAAAACGCGAAGCTCAGGTACAAAGTGTCTCAGATTGCTAACAAAGTGTGCGTCTCAGGCATTGCCCGGTGGCGGCTAGCGCCTTACCGGGCTTACGGGGAGTGCATAACCTGATGATATTGATGGTTTTGTAGGTCGGGTAAGGCGTCAGCCGCCACCCGACAAGAATACGGCACCCTATCTAAACCAAGTTTGTCATCAGTCTCATTTTGTCTGTAAGTTTATCCCCTAATCTCATAGAGCAGAGTTTGCCCGGCAATAACCTGGCCTTGTGCCTTGATTTCCAGACAGGCGAAGTCTTCAACGTTGCTACACACCACCGGGCTAATCATCGAACGTACATTCGCATTGAGAAACTCAAGATCCATCTCAAGGATAGGCTGTCCTGCGACGACTTCTGCGCCTTCTTCAATTAACCGCTTAAACCCCTGACCATCCAGCGCGACGGTATCCAGTCCCATGTGAACCACAATTTCCGCACCCTTTTCGGTTTCTAGGCAGAACGCGTGATTGGTGTTGAAGATTTTGACTATTGTGCCCGCGGCAGGAGAGAAGACGATAGGGCTGGTCGGTCTGATGGCGATACCGTCACCGACCGCTTTGCTGGCAAAAGCTTCGTCTGGCACCTGTTCTAAAGCGACAACTTCGCCGCTGACCGGGGAGAGCAGTTCGGCGATAACCGTGGTGGCGGTTGTCGTACGTGGTTTGGATGCGGTAGGTGCCGCGGCGACCGGCAGAGCTTCTGCAGCGTCGACGTGACCAGTAGTTTTCATCTCATTGGCGATTTTCTCTGCCACAAATCCGACGATAATCTGCACATTCGTGTTGTTCAGACGAATTACGCCGCTGGCACCTAAACGTCTTGCCAGCGCGTCGTTCACCAGAGCAGCATCTTTAACGCCTAAACGCAGGCGAGTGATGCAGGCATCAATGTTGGTCAGGTTATCAGACCCGCCGATAGCCGCAATATACTGGCGGGCCAGCGCTGCAGCGCTTTGCTCTTTGTTTGCGCTAATATTCAGGTCTTCGCCATCGGCGCCACTTCCGTCTACAGCCAGTTCGCGGCCCGGCGTCATCAGATTAAATTTGATGATGGTGAAGCGGAAGACCAGGTAGTAGATAACAAAGAACACCAGGCCCATTGGGATCAGCAGATACCATTGCGTGGCGAGCGGGTTGCGGGAGGCGAGCACCATATCGACTAAACCAGCGCTAAAGCCAAAACCCGCAATCCAGTGCATGCAGGCCGCGATGAATACTGAGAGGCCTGTCAGGAAGGCGTGAATCAGGTACAGCACCGGCGCAACGAACATGAAGGAAAACTCCAGCGGTTCGGTGATGCCAGTAAAGAAGGCGGCAAAGGCACCAGCCATCATAATACCCAGCACTTTGGCTTTGTTTTCCGCCCGCGCGCATTGATAAATAGCCAGCGCCGCGCCCGGCAGGCCGAACATCATAATGGGGAAGAAACCTGCCTGGTATCGGCCAGTGATACCGAGTACCGCTTTGCCTGAGGCAAGCGACTGTGCGCCGCCGAGGAAGTTGGGAATATCGTTAATTCCAGCGACATCAAACCAAAACACCGAGTTGAGCGCGTGGTGTAAACCGACCGGAATCAGCAGGCGGTTGAAGAAGGCATAGATCCCGGCACCGACCGATCCAAGTTTCTGGATATGCTCGCCAAAGCTCACCAGACCGCTAAATACCACCGGCCAGATAAACATCAGGGCAAAGGCTACGACGATCATGGCGAAGGAGGTGACTATGGGCACCAGACGGCGACCGCTGAAGAAGGAGAGTGCTTTGGGCAGTTCGACGCTGCTGAAGCGGTTATAAAGTTCGGCGGCGATGATACCGACCATAATACCGATAAACTGGTTTTTAATCTTACCGAAGGCTGCAGGGACCTGATCTGCTGGAATCTTCTGGATCATTGCGACGGCGGCTGGCGAACACAGCGTGGTTAAGACGAGAAAACCAACGAAACCCGCCAGCGCAGCCGCACCGTCTTTATCTTTTGACATACCATAAGCGACACCTACAGCAAAAAGTACGCCCATATTATCGATAATGGCGGCCCCGGATTGAATGCATAACGCCGCGAGGGCGTTAGAACTTCCCCAACCATTGGGATCAATCCAATACCCGATACCCATTAAAATCGCTGCGGCGGGCAATGTAGCGACCGGCACCATTAGCGCGCGGCCAACCTTCTGGAGATAACCCAATATATTCATAGTCGTTCCCTTAGAAATAAAGTTCCTGAAGCCAGCAACAATCAATAGATTGTTTATACTGACTGACCCGGCGATGGGTATTACGGCATTAATAGCTATATTATTTTTGTGGTTTTATTTTTAAGGGAATTTATCAAGGCTTAATGTTAGCTCTGTCGCATTTTATTAAATTCTTTAGCAGGCTCATTTTTAATTAAATTTTGGCAATAAAAAATTGGCGGTTATTTTTCAATAACCGCTTAATTATGTGATGCCAGATCGATAAAACTATTCTTAATTTACGGAATAGGCGATGACTCCTTTGCAATAAGTTGTATTGACCTGGTAATTATCTTCTAATACGACGATATCGGCATCAAAACCGCGCTGTAATTTACCTTTGTGATTATCTAACCCTAAAAGTCGGGCTGGATTAATTGTGCAGGATTTTAATGCCGCGCCAAAAGGTACCATCGCGCCTTCGACCATATTATAGAGTCCGCGATTAAGTTTTAACGTACTGCCGACCAGCACGCCGTTTTCCCGTCGCGTTGCACCATCTTCGCATAAAATCATCGGCTCTCCGCCGAACATATAGCGACCGGGTGGACAACCTTTTGCTTTCATTGAATCGCTGATCATAATGACGTCATCATCATTTTTTATGCGATACAGATGGGACGCGGAGACCAGGCTGACGAAAATGCCGTCAGCAATCACTTCTCCATACAGGCCGTCGAGGCGCAGCACGGCGCCTAACAGACCGGGCTCGCGGTTGACATATTTCGCCATTCCGTTAAACACGTGGGTCACATTTTTTGCACCATTGGCAACGGCTTCCACTGCCTGCTCGAAGGAGGCATCCGAATGGCCCATATTGACCACGATCCCTTTTTGCGCGCAGTAGCGCGTTAGGGCAAATCCGGTATCTTCTTCCGGCGCGAGGCTGATGGCGATAATGCGCCCGTGGGCGGCACGCTCAAAAGCCTGAAACTCACTGACGCTGGCGGGACGAATCTGTTTTTCCGGCTGCGCGCCGCGATATAGCTGGCTAAGAAACGGTCCTTCCAGGTGGATGCCGAGAATTTCCGCGCCCTGGTAGCCTTCATCCATCACGCGGGAGATATTTTCCAGCGCGGCCAGTAAGGTTGTGTCTTCATCGGTGACCGTAGTGGGGCAAAATGCGGTAACGCCCTCTTCCGGCAGACGTGATGTCCAGCGCCGCAGCCCTTCGGGGTCGTTTTCGTTAGTATCGTAGTTCCAGGCTCCGTGGGCGTGGGTATCGATAAGGCCCGGAATGATGCGTAGGGAACCGTAGTCGCGATCGGCATTTGCGCTCAGCCCCAGCGTAATGTCGCTGATCAGGCCATTTTCCAGCGTTAACTGCGCCGGATAGAATCCACCGGCCAGCCAGACGCGTTTACTCTGGATTTTCATATGCCCACCTTACGCGTTGATAAGCGATGCCGCCTCGCGGTCGCAAATAATGGTGACGTCAGGATGCATCAGTAAGAATGATGCAGGGAATAACGGATCGATGCGGATGCAGTCGTGAAGCTGTTTCATCACTGCCGCCTTCGATTTTCCGTTAGCAATCAGGACAATCTCTTTACTTCTCAGGATAGTCCCCATGCCGAGGGTTATGGCCTGCAGCGGGACATCTTCTTTGCGCGAGAAAAAGCGAGAATTTGCTTCGATCGTCTCTTCATTGAGATCGATAATATGGCAGACGGGGCTATGAGTAGCATGAGGCTCGTTAAAGCCGATATGCCCGTCGTGACCAATTCCCAGAATGGTGATGTCAAAATCGCCGTGTGACTGTATTTCATGCTCATAGCGTGCGCATTCTGCGGTTAAATCATCGGCCAGCACGTTTGGTACAAAGGTGTTTTCAGATGGAATATTAGCGTGTTGATAAAAGTAATGTTCTAAAAACCAATAATAGCTCTGTGGATTGTCTTTTTTTAGCGGAATATATTCATCAATGTTAAATGATTTGGACTGGGAGAAATTAACTTCACCACTTTTTGCCATTCGGGACATCTCTTCCAGAAGACCAACAGGCGTTCCTCCGGTCGGCAGAGCCATGACTAAGTCCGGTTTTTTCGCTAGCGCAATAGCTATTCTATTTGCCGATAGCTCACTCATTTCTTTGTAGGTTTCAGTAATGATAAAATTTAACATGTTCATCCTTTATCCGCCTATAGTTGCTTTTAGACCAATTTCTTCGGCGTAGTATTTTATTTGTTCCGTCATTTCTCGCGGGCATGCCGGAATATTGTTGAGAAGATAGGGCATGCCAAGTTTTTGATACTTCCCAACGCCATAGATATGATATTCAAGGATATCGACCTGCAGCACGGCACTGCCAAGCTTGCGGATAAAATCGAGGCGTTTACGGATATCTTCCGCGTCATCATTGCGCGTTGGAACGATGACCATCCGGGCAAGCATCGGTGTGCCCATTGCCGCGATTGCTTTGGCATTTTCAAGGATCAGGCGGTTATCCACGCCGGTGCAGGCGAGATGGGTTTCGGGATTAAAGGCTTTAAAGTCGTAAGAGACCAAATCGACCGTTTCAATCAGCGGACGTAATTTCTCCCAACGGATATGCCCTGCGGTATCAAGACAAACATGTACGCCAGCTTCTTTTAACAGCAGGGCGGTTTCCCTGACGAATTCGGCCTGTAGAGCCGGTTCACCGCCGGAAAAAGTCACGCCGCCGTGGCTGGAATCGTAAAACGACTTATCGCGCAGCAGCAGATCGGCCAGCTCGCGGGAAGTCATCTCTTTTCCCACTTTTTCGTAGCCGTCATAGGGGCACATATCGACCATATCCAACAGGTTGGTGCAGTTTTTCCGATCGATATTCACGCCATTACCCGGCTTCGCCATGGTGATGGTGTTATTAACTGCGGCCTGAGCGCAGGTGCCGCACTGGCGGCAGCGCTCTTTAAACCAGAAAACGTTAAAACCTGGCCTGATGGTTTCCGGATTCGCACACCACTGGCAGCGTAAATTACATTGCTGCATAAATACGGTACTGCGTATCCCCGGACCATCCTTGGTCGAGTAGCGTTGAATACGGGAAATCAGGCCAGTTCTCATATTACCTCCATATATACCCTGGCTTTTTACCAGGCCAGTTCTGTACGGGCGATAATCGCGTCCTGAGCTTCCGGCATCAGCGTCGAGAACAGGGCGCAGTAACCGGCCACGCGGACCATCAGGTTCGGATAATCTTCCGGGTGCTCTTTGGCAGCGCGCAGAATATTCGAGTCGATGATGTTGAACTGGTTGTGGAAGATATTCTTCTCGCGGCTAGCTTCCATGAAGTGGGTGAATTTCTCCAGGTTGTCGTCACCTTCCAGCGCGCTCGGTGTGAATTTCATATTCAACAACTGGCCGCCAGCAATTTTCTGGTTTGGCAGCTTCGCCACGGAGTTGATCACCGCCGTCGGGCCTTCTTTATCTGCACCAAGGCACGGTGATGCGCCTTCGTTCAGCGGCAGGGTCGCCAGACGGCCATCCGGGGTCGCACCAACGTCAAAACCATTCGGCACGTAAGAGGTGATGTTGGAGGTGGACATGGTGTATCCACAGCCCTTAGGACCTTTGCCATAACGGTCGGTTTTGTATTTTGGCAGCAGCTTCAGATAGGACTCGAATACGTCAGCGACGATGTAGTCAACGTAGTCGATATCGTTACCAAACTTGGGCGCGTTGCGGCACAGCTTACGCACGCGGGCGCCTTCGATACCTTCAAAGTTGCAGTCCATGGCGTCGCGCAGCTGCTTGAGCGTCAGCACTTTGTCATCAAAGACCAGTTTTCTCACCGCAGCCAGGCTATCGCCCACCACGGAAGGGCCGATGTTGGAGGAGCTGACGAAGTCATACTCTGCGCCGCCGTTTTTCAACGTCTTACCGCGCTCCAGCGAACAGTTGATGGTCGCAGAGGCAAAGGCGTCGGCATCGTGATATTTCAGCGCGCGGTCGCAGACCAGGTCACAGTCCACTGCCAGGTCGGAGTAGAACTCTAGCAGCTGGTTCCACGCGGCCCACACTTCGTCATATGACTCGTAGTTAATCTCACGGCCTTCTTTGCCGTTTACTTTAATCAGTTGTACGCCGGTTGCTGGATCGCAGCCGTTGTTCATCACCAGCTCAAGGATTTTGCCGAAGTTTACGTAGGTCATACCGGTGGCGCGGTGGCCCCAGCGGCCCGGAATGGCGGTTTCCACGCAGCCCATTGAGGCATATTCACGCGCGACTTCTTCGCTCAGACCGAGGGTCATCATCGCCGGGATAACCACTTCGTCACAGAAGATGGACGGCATACCGAAGCCTTTACGGATCAGTTTTGCTGAATCCTGCATCAGTGAGTGCGGAGTATCTTTGGAGAAGCGTACGCTCAGGTTTGGCTCCGGCAGGCCGGTCAATGCCATGGCTTCCAGCGATAAATAAGAAAGGTCGTTGGTGCCGTCGGTGCCGTCCGGCTTCATGCCGCCAACCATCAGGTTGGAATAGAGCGGGTAGCCGCCGCTGTACTGAGTGTGACCCCATGGGCGAACTTTGTTCAGGCTGTTGGTCATGATGAAGAAGTGGGTCAGGATCTCCAGCGCCTTCTCTTTGCTGATTTTGCCGGAGTTGATATCCGCTTCGTAGAACGGCCAGACGTACTGGTCAAAGCGACCAAAGGAGAAGGAGTGACCGTTACTTTCGATCATCATCAACAGGTGAGTCAGATAAACGGTTTCTACGGCTTCGTAGAAATTCTGCGCTTTGCCTTCCATCAGGTGAGCAAACATTTCGCTCATCGCCAGCAGTTCGTCGCGGCGTTTAGCGTCGGCGGTTTTTGCGGCTTCTTCTTTAGCAAGCTGCGAGAAACGTTTGCAGTAATTCAGCGCCGCATCCATGGTGATGATGACGGCCTGGTAGAAATCGGTCTGCTCTTCAGTCAGGTCTTTATCTTCGGCCAGGTTCTGTTTTGCGATATCGCGCATGCCGCCGTAGCCGACTTCCAGCACGAAGTCATGGTTAGGAATGATGTGACCGTCGCCGGACATACTGATGCCGCCGCGGTGTAGGACGCCCTGTTTTTCCGCCAGGCGGTTAATCTGCGGCAGGTTGGTCAGCACTTCATCCTGGTGCGTTTTGCCCTGCCAGTAATCCTGAAGTACGCGCAAGCGAGCTTTGGTTTCTTCAGACACCTGGAAGCTGTCGCCTGAGCGTTTGTCGAACTCGTCCAGTTCGTCAATCACCCAGTTGAAGGAGTATTCCGGGAATACCGGCGCGGCAAAGTTGGCGCTTGCCTGGTTACCGACGATCAGCATGTCCGGCTCGATATAGATGGTCATCTTTTCCAGAATATCGGCCATCGCCAACGCCCGGCGAATGACAATCGATTTGCCTTCGGAACGTTTAAAGGATTCGGTGATGATCTCAGCACGTTCCGGGCAAATGGTTGCTACGCGGTGGAACATCTGATCTTGCTTTTTGGCGATACGCTCGAAATCACAATCGTTGTTGGTGGGTTTGAAGCTTAGTAATCCGTTCATAAAGACCTCAATTCTGGAGTGGGTATCCCTATTCCACGCCTGAGGTGTGCTTTTGTCAACTTAAATATGATCTTTTTTGTTTCTTTATGCTTTAAAGGATACTAAAAGAACATTTTGAGAATGTGAAAAAACACAGACGCCTGTTGTCAGACGTCTGAAAGTCAGAGACTGCTATCAGCCAGCAGAAGTTCTACGTTTTGTTTATTGAGTTGCGTAAGGATGTCAGCAGGGAGGCCAGTTTGGCTGATAACGAGATCAAGGTCTGCCAGACGAGCGTGGCCTGCGAGGAAGGTTTGACCGAATTTACTTTTATCCGCCAGCAGGATTTTTTGCCGTCCGGCCCGCATCAGCGCTTGTTTTACGTGAGCATCGGTCATTTTGGGGACCGTCAATTCACCCAGTTCGTTAATGCCCTGGGTACTGAGGAAAACCTTATCGGCGTGGATATTGCTATAGAAGTCAGCGGTGCTAAAAGAGATCATCCCCTGGGTATCGTCTTCATACTCGCCGGGCGCCACGATCAGCTTAATGTTTTTTCTCCCTTTCAGCAGATTAACTACCGGAACGGAGTTGGTTATCACCATGATTTTTTTATCGAAAATAAACTGAGCGAGGGCCAGCGGCGTGGTCCCGCAGTCGATAATAATCGTGTCGCCATCTTCGACCAGTTCGGCGGCTTTTTGGCCAATCAGATGCTTATCATCAACCATTTGTATCGATTTCAGCTGAAAGCTGGGCTCTACGCTGGCTCCGCTGGTGAGATAGGCTCCGCCGTAGGTGGTTTTGACAATACCTTGTTTTTCAAAGAAAGAAAGGTCGCGGCGGATGGTCATTTTGGTGACGCCGAATTTCTCGGCAAGCTCATTAACGACGACTTTTTTGTCCTGTTGCAGAATGGCATAAATGCTCATTCTTCGATCTGATGATTGCATATTTACGACTCACCCAGAAGAAAATCGCACTATAAAGCACATCGTTTTGGCTGGCAATGGGGCGGAAAAAGAACATAAAAGAACACACCCGCCGGAAGCGGGTGTGGGCAGGAGGTTATTCCCACTCTTGCAGGAAGCGTTGGCCGTACTGGTCGGCGACCAGCAGAGCTGCATAGACCTGATCCGGCGTCGCACCGCCAGGCATATTGTGGATAGTTTCGCCTTCTGCACAGGCGGCTTGCGCTACTGTACGCATTTTGCCTGGGATATCGGCTTTAATGTCCAGCTGCGCCAGGGTGATAGGCAACCCAACGCTGTGGCACAGCGCCGCCACGGTTTCAATTTCTTCCACCGGGGCATTTTCCAGTACCAGCTGCGTGAGCGTGCCGAAAGCCACTTTCTCACCGTGATAGTAGTGGTGAGCGTCCGGAATGGCGGTCAGACCGTTGTGGATAGCATGTGCTGCCGCCAGGCCGCCGCTTTCAAAGCCGACGCCGCTCAGGTAGGTATTGGCTTCAACGACGCGTTCCAGTGCCGGAGTGACGACATGCTGCTCCGCCGCCAGCATCGCTTTTTCACCTTCTTCAATCAGCGTGTTGTAGCACAGTTCGGCCAGCGCCAGCGCCGCCTGGGTGCATTTACCGCCCGCCATGGTGGTTGCGCCGCTACGCGAGCATGCACGCGCTTCAAACCAGGTCGCCAGCGCGTCGCCGATGCCCGCTGCCAGCAGGCGTGCCGGAGCTCCGGCAACGATTTGCGTATCGACAATGACCATATTCGGGTTACGCGGCAGCATCAGGTAGCTATCAAATTCACCGTCATCGGTATAGATAACCGAGAGCGCGCTACACGGAGCATCGGTGGAGGCAATCGTCGGAGCAATAACTACCGGCAAATTCATAAAGTGCGCTAATGCTTTCGCGGTATCCAGCGTCTTACCGCCGCCAATTCCCAGCACGGCGGTACACTGAGCTGAGCCTGCAATATCGCGTAACCGATTGATTTCATTATGCGAGCATTCGCCGCCAAACGGCGCGATTTCGGCCACCAGGCCGGCATCCGCCAGGCTTTTACGCAATTTTTCTTCGGCAAAGCCAAGTACGAATTTATCGCCAACGATAAGCCAGCGTTCAGCCAGCGGTTTGAGGTACCCTCCAAGGCGAGCGATTGCGTCTGCGCCCTGAATATACTTACCGGGTGATTGAATAATGCGATCCATTTCTATTCCTCCTGGATGACCGTGATGCCACCCCCCTGGGCGGCTCGCCGATCGGGTTACAGGTTCAGAGTTCCAAAAGCGTTATTCCAGTCCTGCTCAAACTTCTCAATAGCTGACTCTACCGCAGGGGTGCCGAGCATTTGTTGCGCTACGTCTAACGGAAGGGTGATAGCTTCGCAACCGGCTAACAGGCAATCCAGCGCCTGGCGCGGGGTTTTGAAGCTGGCGGCCAGCACTTTGCTTTCCGGCGCGTGCATTTCCAGTAGGGATTGCAGCTCCTGCACCGTGCGAATGCCGTCACCGCCCTGGGCGTCGACGCGGTTCACATAAGGGGCAACATATTTGGCACCCGCCAGCGCGGCCAGTAGGCCCTGAGAGGCGCTGTAGACGGCGGTACCCAGGGTAGTGATACCTTCTTTTTTCAGTAGCTTGATAGCGGCAAGGCCTTCAGCGGTCACCGGGATTTTGACCACGATGCCGGGAACGGCGTTGCTCAGACGTTTGGCTTCTTCAACCATCCCCTGAGCGTCGCGGCTCATAGTCTGAGCGAACAAAATACCTTCCGGACCGACGGCTTTTTGCAAGCGCGGTAGTACGTCCCAAACCGAGGCTTTGCCAGCGGCGATAATGCTTGGGTTGGTGGTAACGCCAGCCAGCGGGTAGATACGTGCCAGGCGTTCAACTTCGGCTACGTTTGCGGTGTCCAGATAGAGTTCCATAGTACTTTCCTCAATGCTTAATTCGATAGTGTCGTTGAGGTAAGAATACGGCTTTCACATGAAGGGTCGCCAGATGACAAATTTGCCAAATACTGGATAAATGTACGCATTGCTATTAAGGGTGATTTAGATCACGTTTATCCCGTGTTGTGGGGCAATTCAAGCAAAAAATAACGTACAAAAGTCAGGCTTAACACACAAAAATCTAGTTTTTTGCAGGCGATGTTTTTTCCGTGAGCTGGCTATGATACTGGCGGCGATACTCTGATGGTGAGCGTTCGGTGTTCTTGCGAAACAGGCGGCAGAAGTAGTTGCTGTCGGCGAAACCGCAGGCGTGGGCGATATCTTTGACCTTCATATCGTGGCCTTTTAACAACATTCTGGCCTGCTCCAGGCGAATGTGGTTCAGGTATTCGTTAAAACCCATTGGCCCGCATTTCTGAAACAAATGTGAAAGATAGTTTGGTGAGAGATAAAACTCCTGCGCCACCGACTCCCGGGTTAAAGGGTCGGCAAAGCGGGCATCGATATATTTACGAATCGCTTCAAAAAGCGCCTGGCTGCGTGAGGAGGTTTGCACCTGGCTCCCCAGCAGATCGGCGCAGTGGCTGAGCAGGCTGATGACAATACAGCGGGCCGTATGCTGCTCCTGCGGCTGCATCTGCATTTCATTGAGCGCCTGGAGCAGAAAAGATCCCACTCGAGGGCCACGGCGGGGAACTTGCTGTTTATCCAGCACGTTAAGCGCGCTGCCGTCCCAGCTGCGCAGGACGAATTCCAACTGCTGCTTACCAAATAAGATGGTTAACAGAGTCGAGGGCATCAGCCATTGTGGGTCATTCCATCCACCAGCAGGAATGTACAACACATCGTGTGGCGTGAGTTGGGCTGGGTCGGCCTTAACCGCTGGATCGCGGACCTGCCCTTCAAGCATGATTTCGAGGCGCGGAAAATCGACGCTCACGGCTTTCTCTGAAGCCGGTCTGCCTTCTGTGGAAAAGCGGACCTTCCCGATTACTGCCGGGTCTTTAATAAAAGAATCAATGGCCTGATTGATGTCGATATCCATTCTTGCTCCGCATCGCGCGCTCTCTTTTCATCATACCTAACAAATTGACAGAGGGAAAAGCCGAGCGGTTTTTCTGCGAAGGGTATTGTAAGATTTAATTGATATGTTATATCGTAACATATCATTGCAAACGTTAACTCAGGAGAGAGTAATGACCAAAAAGATTACCGCCCTTGCGCTTGGTATCAGCATGTTACTGGCAGGCAGCCAGGCCTTTGCCCACGGCCACCATAGCCATGGGCCTGCATTAACTGAGGCGGAGCAAAAGGCGAGTGAAGGTATTTTTGCCGATCAGGATGTAAAAGACAGAGCGTTAAGCGATTGGGATGGTATCTGGCAGTCGGTTAACTCCTATCTGCTGAACGGCGATTTGGATCCTGTGCTCGAACAGAAGGCCAAAAAAGCGGGTAAAAGTGTGGCCGAATATCGGGAATATTATAAGAAGGGATATGCCACCGATGTGGACCAGATTGGTATCGAAGATAATGTGATGGAGTTTCACGTTGGGAAAACCGTCAATGCCTGCAAATACACGTATTCTGGCTATAAAATTCTGACTTACGCATCCGGTAAGAAAGGTGTGCGCTACCTGTTCGAATGCTCACAGGCGGATTCAAAAGCGCCGAAATTTGTTCAGTTCAGCGACCACACTATCGCGCCGCGTAAGTCTCAGCATTTCCATATCTTTATGGGCAATGAGTCGCAGGAAGCGTTGCTGAAAGAGATGGATAACTGGCCAACCTATTATCCTTATGCGCTGCATAAAGAGCAGATTGTTGACGAGATGCTGCACCATTAATAAAAATAGCTCCGGTAAACGTGATGCTTACCGGAGCTACAGTTTTTCCCGGTGGCGCTGCGCTGACCGGGCTACAGGTTCACTACCGTTTGCGGGCTGGTAGCCCGGACAGGCGCAGCGCGCCGCCTCCGGGGATACCGCGTCCGGCAAATTAGCCGGTGTTGCGCATACCTGCCGCAACGCCTGCAATAGTGACCATCAGCGCTTGCTCAACTCGAGGATCCGGTTTTTCACCTTTCTCTTCCGCCAGACGTGAACGATGCAGCAGTTCGGCCTGGAGTACGTTCAGCGGGTCAGTATAGATGTTACGCAACTGGATTGACTCAGCGATCCACGGCAGATCGGCCATCAGGTGGGAGTCGTTGGCAATTGCCAGCACCACATCGATATCAGCAGACAGCAGTTCGCGCAGTTCTGTACCTAACTTCCACAGCTCAGGTTTTACCAGGCGCTGATCGTAATATTCTGCCAACCACAGGTCCGCTTTCGAATAGACCATCTCCAGCATGCCGAGGCGAGTAGAGAAGAACGGCCAGTCGCGACACATGCTTTCCAGCTCGCTCTGCTTGCCGCCTTCGACGACTTTTTGCAGCGCCGCACCGGCACCCAGCCAGGCGGGCAGCATCAGGCGGTTTTGCGTCCATGCGAAGATCCACGGGATCGCACGCAGTGACTCAACGCCGCCGGTCGGGCGACGTTTCGCCGGACGCGATCCCAGCGGCAGTTTGCCCAATTCCTGCTCCGGTGTTGCGGAGCGGAAGTAAGGAACAAAGTCTTTATTTTCACGTACGTAGCCGCGGTACATCTCGCAGGAGACGTCGGACAGCTCGGCCATGATATCGCGCCATTGTGGTTTTGGCTCCGGCGGCGGCAGCAGGTTGGCTTCCAGAATCGCACTGGTGTAGAGCGACAAGCTGCTGATGGTGATTTCCGGTAGGCCATATTTGAAGCGGATCATCTCGCCCTGTTCAGTGACGCGCAGGCCACCTTTCAGGCTTCCTGGAGGCTGAGAGAGCAGAGCCGCATGAGCCGGAGCGCCGCCACGACCGATAGAACCGCCGCGACCATGGAACAGCGTGAGCTCAATACCGGCTTTCTCACAGGTCTTGATTAAGGCATCCTGCGCCTGATACTGCGCCCAGGATGCGGCCATTACGCCCGCATCTTTTGCCGAGTCAGAGTAGCCAATCATGACCATCTGCTTGCCCTGAATAAAGCCGCGATACCAGTCGATATTCAGCAACTGGGTCATGACGTCGTCGGCGTTGTTCAGGTCATCCAGGGTTTCGAATAGCGGGGCGACCGGCAGCGCGAAGCCGATACCGGCCTCTTTGAGCAGCAGATGTACCGCCAGCACGTCAGACGGCGTTTTCGCCATCGAAATCACGTAGGCGGCAATGGAACCGCGCGGCGCTTCGGCGATCACTTTGCAGGTCTCGAGCACTTCACGGGTTTCTTCACTCGGCTCCCACTGGCGTGGTAGCAGAGGACGTTTGGAGTTCAGTTCGCGGATCAGGAAGGCCTGTTTGTCAGCTTCCGACCAGCTTTCATAATCGCCGATGCCGAGGTAGCGGGTCATCTCGCCCAGGGCTTCGGTATGACGGGTACTTTCCTGGCGGATATCGATACGCACCAGCGGGACGCCAAAGGCTTTTACGCGACGTAGAGTATCCAGCAGCTCGCCGTTGGCGATGATGCCCATGCCGCAGGCTTGTAGTGATTGATAGCAGGCGTAAAGCGGTTCCCACAGCTGTTCATTTTGCGTGAGCAGACCTGCTGGTTTCGGGAGTCTCTGCCCTTTCAGGCGTGCTTCCAGCCAGGCCTGGGTTTCCATCAACTGCGTACGCAGCTTTTTCATCAGGTAACGATAGGGTTCCTGTGCGCCTTCCGCGCCTGCCAGTTCACGCAGCTCATCAGTGCACTCGACCATCGACAGCTCGGAAATCAGCAGCTGGATATCTTTCAGGAACAGATCGGTTGCTTTCCAGCGGCTAAGCAGCAGGACGTGGCGGGTAATATCGGCGGTCACGTTTGGGTTGCCGTCGCGGTCTCCCCCCATCCAGGAGGTAAAACGAACCGGGACAAAATCGACCGGTAACCGATAGTTGAGGTTGGCTTCCAGCTGTTCGTTCAGTTCGCGCAGGTAGTTCGGCACGCCTTCCCACAGGCTATTTTCAACGACCGCGAAGCCCCATTTGGCTTCATCAACCGGGGAGGGGCGGTGCTTACGGATTTCATCGGTATGCCACGACTGGGCAATCAGCTGGCGCAGGCGGCGCATGAACTGATGGCGTTCATAGTCAGCAATATCGTTGTTATCAAGCTGTTTCAGACAGTTGTTAATTTCACCCATTTTGTGGATCAGGGTACGGCGGGTGATCTCGGTTGGGTGAGCGGTTAAAACCAGCTCCAGAGACAGGGACTCCACCGCTTTTTTAATAATGTCTTCGTTGAGATTGGGTTGGTCTTTGAGCTTTCTCAGGGTACGAGCAATCACTTCCGGATTGCTAGCCGCTTCGCCCTTTGGCGAAATGCTGTGGTATTGCTCAGCGGTATTCGCCAGGTTCAGAAACTGGCTGAAGGCGCGCGCCACTGGCAGCAGCTCGTCGTTGGACAAGTTTTGCAGCGTGGTGAGCAGCTCCTGGCGGTTGGCTTCATTGCCTGCGCGAGAAGATTTGGACAACTTACGGATAGTTTCGACACGATCAAGAATGTTTTCTCCCAGCGCATCCTTGATGGTGTCGCCCAGCACCTTACCGAGCATACTGACATTACTACGCAAAGCGGAATATTGTTCGTTCATGTTACCCCAGACACCCCATCTCATTTTATTTTGTTATATCCGGCGCTCGATAATTTGAGCAGTGGATAAGCAACCGTCTTTTATAAAGCCACGTAAAAACCCCCACGTCAATTGTTGCGAAATCGCTTCAGCAAACGAATAAATAGCGGCAATTTGCGAAATTTAACTCAGAGGTCGCTTGATAAGTGTTGCTTATGAAAATGTGATAATTGTCACTCTCCCGCTCCGATGAAAAAGAGCGGAAGAATGCGCGTTTTTAATGCCAGCAGAAATGGTGGACCACCTGAGTGATAAGCTCTCGGGTCGGCTTAATAAAGCGCGTTTCCAGGTACTCATCCGGCTGGTGGGCCTGATTGATAGAGCCTGGGCCTAATACCAGCGTTGGGCAGAGGGTCTGAATAAATGGCGCTTCCGTACAGTAGTTCACCACTTCGGTTTGTGCGCCGAGCAGTTTCTCCACCACCTCAACCAGTTTATGGTCCGGTGGGCATTCATAGCCCGGGATCGGCGGATGCAGCTCGGAAACGGTCAGCCGTCCAGGCCAACGTTCGCTCACCGGGGCCAGCGCTTCGTTCAGCAATCCATTGAGATCGTTGAGCGTCATTCCGGGCAGCGGGCGAATATCCATATGCAGTTCACAGCAGGCGCAGATGCGGTTTGAGGCATCGCCGCCGTGAATGGCTCCAAGGTTAAGTGTGGGGTACGGGACAGTAAACGCAGCGTAGTGATAACGCTCTTTTAAGTCGTCGCGCAGCTGCATGATGCGACCAATGGCATCGTGCATCAGCTCAATGGCGTTGACGCCGCGTGCCGGGTCGCTGGAATGGCCGGATTGCCCCTGGACGCGAACCGCGTTGGACATGTGGCCTTTGTGCGCCCGCACCGGCTGCAGTGACGTAGGTTCGCCGATAATGGCGCAATCCGGTCGCAGCTGGGTGGTTTCGGCGAAGTAGCGGGCACCGGCCATGCTGGTCTCTTCATCGGCTGTTGCCAGAATATAGAGCGGCTTTTTCAGCTTAGCGACGTCAACATCGCGCAAAGCATCGAGAATAAAAGCGAAGAAGCCTTTCATATCCGCAGTGCCAAGGCCGTAAAGTTTGTTGTCGTGCTCGGTCAGGGTGAAGGGGTCGCGAGTCCAGCGACCATCATCAAACGGGACGGTATCAGTATGCCCGGCTAGCAGCAGGCCGCCAGCACCGTTGCCGGTACTGGCCAGCAGATTGAATTTATTGCGTGTACCCGGCACCGGTTGAACTTCAACGTTAAAGCCAATATCGCGGAACCAGCCTGCCAGTAAATTGATTAAAGACTCATTGCTTTGATCCAGCGCCTCTTCGGTTGCGCTGATGGAAGGTGTGGCGATCAATGCGCGGTAAATCTCGATAAAGGGCGGTAAATTGTTTTTCATTGTTGACACACCTCGGGTCATGATAGTATCAATATTCATGCATTATTTATGAATAAAAATACATTATCACTGAGCCTAAGAAAACCTATTTAATGTAGGGATGATGTTCTTGCGGCTTAACAGGGTGGGGAAGGCAACGGTCTTCCAGAGCAAATATACGTAAGCAAGAAGGTGAAGAGCCCCAATGTTGAACACGCTGATTGTGGGCGCCAGCGGTTATGCCGGCGCAGAGCTAGTGGCCTATGTAAATCGCCATCCTCATATGACCATAACCGCTTTGACGGTCTCCGCGCAAAGCAATGATGCGGGAAAATTAGTTTCCGATTTGCATCCGCAGCTAAAAGGGATTGTTGACCTGCCGCTGCAGGCAATGTCCGATATTAGCGAGTTTAGCGCTGGGGTCGATATCGTTTTTCTCGCTACCGCCCACGAAGTGAGCCATGACCTGGCGCCGCAGTTTCTCGCGGCAGGTTGCGTGGTGTTCGATCTTTCCGGGGCGTTCCGCGTTAACGATGGCGCTTTCTACGAAAAATATTATGGTTTCACTCACCAGCACCCTGAGCTGCTGGAGCAGGCGGTTTACGGCCTGGCCGAGTGGAGTGTCGATAAGCTGAAAGAGGCGAATCTGATTGCGGTGCCGGGTTGCTACCCGACGGCGGCTCAGCTGTCGTTGAAACCGCTGATCGACGCGGACCTGTTGGATCTTAATCAGTGGCCGGTGATCAATGCGACCAGCGGCGTGAGCGGTGCCGGGCGTAAGGCTTCCATCGGCAACAACTTCTGTGAAGTCAGCCTGCAGCCCTATGGCGTCTTCAACCACCGCCATCACCCTGAAATATCCACTCATCTGGGGGCGGACGTTATTTTTACCCCGCATCTGGGCAACTTTAAGCGTGGGATTCTGGAAACCATCACCTGCCGCCTGAAGCCTGGCGTGAGCAAAGAGCAGGTCGCAGCAGCGTTCCAGCAGGCCTATGCGAAAAAACCGCTGGTGCGTTTATATGATAAGGGCATGCCCGCATTGAAAAATGTCGTGGGTCTGCCATTCTGTGATATCGGTTTTGCTGTCCAGGATGAACACATCATCGTTGTGGCGGCGGAAGATAACCTGCTGAAAGGCGCGGCAGCACAGGCCGTACAGTGTGCAAATATCCGTTTCGGCTTCGCTGAGACGCAGTCTCTTATTTAAGGTGTGATGATGAATCCTTTAATTATCAAACTCGGCGGCGTCCTGCTGGATAGCGAAGAAGCGTTGGAGCGCCTGTTTACCGCGCTGGTGAATTATCGCGAGACGCATCAGCGTCCGCTGATTATTGTCCACGGCGGCGGCTGCGTGGTGGATGAACTGATGAAGCAGCTTAATCTGCCAGTGAACAAGAAAAACGGTCTGCGAGTGACCCCTGCGGATCAAATCGACATTATCACCGGTGCGCTGGCGGGGACTGCCAATAAGACGCTGCTGGCGTGGGCGAAAAAGCACGGCCTGCCTTCTGTAGGGCTGTTTCTTGGCGATGGCGATAGCGTTAAAGTGACTCAGCTTGATAAAGAACTCGGCCATGTCGGCTTCGCTCAGCCGGGCTCTCCGGCGCTAATTAACACACTGCTGGCGGGCGGCTATTTGCCGGTTGTCAGCTCTATCGGCGTGACTGATGAAGGCCAACTGATGAACGTGAATGCTGACCAGGCGGCTACCGCGCTGGCGGCAACGCTTGGCGCAGACCTGATTCTGCTGTCTGATGTGAGCGGTATTCTCGACGGCAAAGGTCAGCGCATTGCCGAGATGACTGCGGCGAAGGCAGAACAGCTGATTGAGCAGGGCATTATCACCGACGGGATGATCGTCAAAGTGAATGCGGCTCTGGATGCGGCACGCACGTTAGGTCGCCCGGTGGATATCGCCTCCTGGCGTCATGCTGAACAGCTGCCAGCGCTGTTTAACGGAACATCGATCGGTACACGCATTCTGGCTTAATATTTTATGCCTGGCGGCGTTTTGCTTGCCGGGCCTACAAGACTGTAGGCCGGTTAATCCGGCGGAACTAACGAATAAAGGAAGCATGTTATGGCACTTTGGGGCGGGCGTTTTACTCAGGCAGCGGATCAGCGGTTCAAACAGTTCAACGACTCTTTGCGCTTTGATTACCGCCTGGCGGAGCAGGATATCGTTGGCTCTGTAGCCTGGTCCAAAGCGCTAGTGACGGTTGGCGTATTGACCGCTGATGAACAGCTGCAACTGGAAGAGGCGCTGAATATTCTGTTGGAAGAAGTGCGGGCCAATCCGCAGCAGATCCTCGAAAGCGATGCGGAAGATATTCACAGCTGGGTTGAAGGCAAGCTGATCGACAAGGTCGGTCAGTTGGGCAAAAAGCTACACACCGGGCGCAGCCGTAACGACCAGGTCGCCACCGACTTGAAGCTGTGGTGTAAAGATACCGTGGTGGAACTACTGTCGGCGAATCGTCAGCTGCAAAGCGCGCTGGTGGAAACGGCACTGAACAACCAGGATGCGGTGATGCCGGGTTATACCCACCTGCAGCGTGCGCAACCGGTGACTTTCGCTCACTGGTGTCTGGCCTACGTCGAAATGCTGGCGCGTGACGAAAGCCGTCTGCAGGATGCGTTGAAGCGTCTGGACGTCAGCCCGCTGGGGTGCGGCGCGTTGGCGGGTACGGCCTATGAAATCGATCGTGAACAGCTGGCTGGCTGGCTGGGCTTTGCTTCAGCCACTCGTAACAGCCTGGATAGCGTCTCTGACCGCGATCACGTGCTGGAGCTGTTGTCCGATGCTTCAATTGGTATGGTGCACTTGTCGCGCTTTGCCGAAGACCTGATTTTCTTCAATACCGGCGAAGCGGGATTTGTCGAGCTGTCCGATCGCGTCACTTCTGGCTCATCGTTAATGCCGCAAAAGAAAAACCCGGACGCGTTGGAGCTGATCCGCGGTAAATGCGGTCGCGTGCAGGGCGCGCTGACCGGCATGATGATGACCCTGAAAGGTCTGCCGCTGGCATATAACAAAGATATGCAGGAAGACAAAGAAGGGCTGTTCGATGCGCTGGATACCTGGCTGGACTGCCTGCATATGGCGGCGCTGGTACTTGATGGTATTCAGATGAAACGCCCGCGTTGTGAAGAAGCCGCGCAGCAGGGTTATGCGAACGCGACCGAGCTGGCGGATTATCTGGTCGCCAAAGGTGTACCGTTCCGTGAAGCACACCATATTGTCGGTGAAGCGGTGGTAGAAGCCATTGCTCAGGGTAAACCGCTGGAAGATTTGTCTCTGGTCGATTTGCAGAAATTTAGCAGCGTGATCGCCGATGACGTCTATCCGATACTGTCGTTGCAATCGTGCCTTGATAAGCGAGCGGCTAAAGGTGGTGTCTCACCGCTACAGGTTGCTCAGGCTATTGCTGATGCCAAACAGCGTTTGATTTAAATGTCAGCCACGCTGATGTTGAGGCGGTGAGTAAACGAAGCTCGGGTAACCCCCGGGCTTTTTTATGCAAAAAAAAGCGGACACAAGGTCCGCAAAAGTTCACGTTGGCTTTAGTTATCCGGGTAGAGAGAATCTATGAGGCAGTTCAATGATTTTCAGAGGTTTGCCTCGTTTGTGGGTTTATTATTGAACAGAAAACTTGATAGGGATAATCGTTCATTGCTATTCTATCTATCGCCATGGACTATCGTGGCAATGGAGGATGAATAATGAATATTCGCGATCTTGAATACCTGGTAGCGCTAGCCGAACATCGCCACTTCCGGCGTGCGGCAGACTCCTGCCACGTTAGCCAACCCACTCTCAGCGGACAAATCCGTAAGCTGGAGGATGAGCTTGGCGTCATGTTGCTGGAGCGCACCAGTCGTAAGGTTCTGTTCACCCAGGCCGGGCTGTTGCTGGTGGACCAGGCGCGTACTGTGTTACGCGAAGTCAAAGTGCTCAAGGAAATGGCAAGCCAACAGGGAGAGTCCATGTCCGGGCCACTGCATATTGGCCTGATCCCGACAATTGGGCCTTATCTGTTGCCACTGATTATCCCGATGCTGCACCAGACCTTTCCAAAGCTGGAAATGTATCTGCATGAAGCGCAAACCCATCAGCTGCTAGCGCAACTCGACAGCGGTAAGCTTGACTGCGCGATTCTGGCATTGGTCAAAGAGAGCGAAGCCTTTATTGAGGTACCGCTATTTGATGAGCCGATGCTGCTGGCTATCTACGAAGATCACCCATGGGCGAACCGTGACCGTGTGCCGATGTCGGAACTGGCTGGGGAAAAGCTGCTGATGCTGGAAGATGGCCACTGTCTGCGCGATCAGGCGATGGGTTTTTGTTTTGAAGCTGGTGCTGATGAAGATACCCATTTTCGGGCGACCAGTCTCGAAACGCTGCGTAACATGGTAGCTGCCGGTAGCGGTATAACCCTGCTGCCTGCCCTTGCCGTGCCGCAGGAGAGAAAACGCGATGGTGTCGTCTATGTGCCGTGCATTAAGCCGGAACCACGGCGTACCGTCGGGCTGGTTTATCGTCCTGGTTCGCCGCTGCGTAGCCGCTATGAACATCTGGCGGAGGCCATCCGCGGTAAGATGGATGGCCATTTCGATACAGCGTTAAAACAGGCGGTTTAAGCCATTCAACGCGGCTACCCGATAGGCTTCTGCCATTGTCGGGTAGTTAAAGGTGGTGTTAACGAAGTACTCAATGGTGTTACCACCACCTTTCTGCTCCATAATCGCCTGGCCGATGTGAATAATTTCGGCCGCGCGCTCGCCAAAGCAATGAATGCCGAGGATCTCTTTCGTCTCGCGATGAAACAGGATCTTTAGCGTCCCAACGCTCATGCCGACAATTTGCGCCCGTGCCAGATGTTTGAACTGCGCGCGTCCCACCTCATAAGGCACCTTCATGGACGTGAGCTGCTGTTCGGTTTTGCCGACGGAGCTGATTTCCGGAATGGTGTAAATCCCGGTAGGGATATCTTCAATTAAATGCGCGGAGGCTTCACCTTTGACCAGCGCCTGGGCAGCGATACGCCCCTGATCGTAAGCGGCGGATGCCAGGCTCGGATAGCCAATCACATCACCTACGGCATAAATATGCGGCAGGGCGGTTTGATACATACTGTTGACCTTCAGCTGACCGCGGCTATCGGTTTGCAGGCCGATGTTTTCCAGCGCCAGCGAGTCGGTATTCCCGGTGCGGCCGTTGGCATATAACAGGCAGTCCGCTTTCAACTTTTTGCCGGATTTCAGATGCATGATGACGCCGTCGTCAACACCTTCAATTTTCTCGTACTCTTCATTGTGACGAATCACCACGCCGCTGTTCCAGAAGTGATAGGAGAGCGAGTCGGACATCTCTTGATCGAGAAACGCCAGCAGGCGATCGCGGGTGTTGATCAGATCGACTTTGACTTCCATACCGCGGAAGATCGATGCATATTCGCAGCCGATCACTCCGGCGCCATAGATGATCACATGCCGTGGTTCATGGTGCAGGCTGAGGATCGAGTCGCTGTCATAAACGCGCGGGTGTGAGAAATCGACATCCGCAGGGTGGTAGGGACGTGAACCGCAGGCAATGACGAATTTTTCCGCCGTGACTGTCTCGACGGTGCCGTCGTGGCATTCAAGCGCAAGCGTGTGTTCATCGACAAAGTGCGCATTGCCCTGCAGGATTTCACAGTGGTTGCGCTCATAGAAACCCTGACGCATATGGGTTTGCTGGTTAATGACGCTGTCGGCATGGTTCAGAATGTCGGCGAAGGAAGAACGAAGAAGACGGGAATGGTCGCTGTAGAGAGGGTTCTGGTTAAATTCGATAATACGGCTAACGGCATGGCGGAGGGCTTTCGATGGGATGGTGCCCCAGTGGGTACAACCGCCGCCGACGTTATGGTAGCGCTCAATGACGGCAACGCGTGCTCCCTGTTTCACCAGCCCCATAGCAGCACCTTCTCCGCCAGGGCCTGAACCAATCACAATTGCATCATAATCCCAAGAGTGTGACATGGCATTACTCACCTGTTTTATACATAAAATAAACACGATGATAACATTCGGTGAGCTTTAACCCAATTATCGTTGTGCTTTTTTGCGTCATAAAAGCAGAAACAGCTCGTAAACAATCATTCACAATCCAGTGTAAACCGATTAGTTCTAATCTCTGGTATAGTGCCGACAGGGCCTTTGGAAGGATTCAGACAACGTGATGGGCGTAAGAGCGCAACAAAAAGAAAAAACCCGGCGTTCGCTGGTGGAAGCCGCATTTAGCCAGCTAAGTGCTGAACGGAGTTTTGCCAGCTTGAGCCTGCGTGAAGTTGCGCGGGAAGCGGGGATTGCCCCGACGTCCTTCTATCGACATTTTCGTGACGTCGATGAACTCGGTCTGACGATGGTAGATGAAAGCGGGCTTATGCTACGCCAGCTGATGCGCCAGGCGCGACAGCGTATTGCTAAAGGCGGCAGTGTGATTCGCACTTCTGTTTCTACCTTTATGGAGTTTATCGGCAATAACCCAAATGCCTTCCGTCTGCTGTTGCGTGAGCGCTCCGGTACGTCCGCCGCGTTTCGTGCCGCAGTCGCCCGCGAAATTCAGCATTTTATCGCGGAACTTGCTGACTATTTAGAAATCGAAAACCACATGCCGCGCGCCTTTACTGAAGCGCAGGCTGAAGCTATGGTCACCATCGTATTTAGTGCTGGCGCCGAGGCTCTGGATGTAAGCCCGGAATTGCGTCGACAGCTTGAAGAGCGACTGGTACTCCAGCTCAGAATGATCTCGAAAGGCGCGTATTATTGGTATCGCCGTGAACAAGAAAAAAATCAAATCATTCCGAATAACGTGAAGGACGAGCAATGAAACACTCAGTTCAAGATAAAGGTACGCTGCTGCTGGCGCTGATCGCAGGGTTATCCATTAATGGAACCTTCGCTGCGCTGTTCAGCTCAGTAGTCTCATTTTCTGTTTTCCCGATTTTATCGTTAGTGCTGACGGTTTACTGTCTGCATCAGCGCTATCAAAACCGCAGTATGCCCGTGGGGTTACCGGGGCTGGCCGCCGCGTGTTTCATTCTTGGCGTGCTGCTTTATAGCACTGTGGTGCGTGCGGAATATCCGGACATCGGTTCTAACTTCTTCCCGGCGGTGTTGTCGGTGATTATGGTGTTCTGGATTGGCTATAAGATGCGTAACCGCAAGAACGCGGCTGCAGAGTAATTCTGCTGAATTTTCCCGGCAACCATGATGTTGCCGGGTTACAGACATCTACTTCTTCGTTAACAGTACGCCGCATTCCATATGATGGGTATATGGAAACTGATCGAACAGCGCCAGGCGCGTGACTTCGTGCGTCTCACAGAGCGTTTCCAGGTTCTTGCATAAGGTTTCTGGATTGCAGGAGATATACAGAATCCGCGGATAGGCCTGCACCATTTTCTCCGTTTCACTATCCAGCCCGCTGCGCGGTGGATCGACAAAAATCGTCTCACACTGATAGCTTTTCAGATCAATACCTTGCAGACGGTTAAACTCCCGCACGCCGTTCATCGCCTGGGTGAACTCTTCTGCCGCCATACGGATAATCTGCACGTTATCAATATGGTTAGCCGCAATGTTGTATTGCGCCGCCGCCACGGACGGTTTGGCAATCTCCGTTGCCAGCACGCGTTCGAAATTCCGCGCCAGCGCTAGAGAAAAGTTGCCGTTACCGCAATACAGCTCAAGCAAATCACCGGTTGCACCTTTAGTTGATTCGACCGCCCATTCCAGCATCTGAATGTTCATTGCCGCGTTTGGTTGGGTGAAGCTATTCTCAACCTGGCGATAGACCATTTCACGCCCGCCGACCGGCAGACGCTCATCTATATAGTCCTGATCCAGCTCGATTTTGGTCTTAGTCGCGCGACCAATCAGATGCACGTTCAGATTTTGCGCGCGTAGCGCATCGCGGAAGATTTCTGCTTGCTGACGCCACTCGTCGTCGAGCTTTTTATGGTACAGCAGCGACACGATGGCCTGATTGCTCATCGTGGTCAGATAATCGACCTGGAACAGCTTATGGCGTAGCAACGGATTGTCGCGCACGCCCTCAACTACGGAGGTCATCAGCTGATTAATCAGTTCGCTGGCCGCCGGAAAGGTATCGACGCGAATTCGGGATTTGGTCTGTTGATCAAACATGATGTGGTACAGGTCATCGCCATCGTGCCAGATGCGGAATTCTGCGCGCATACGATAGTGGCTGACCGGTGAACGAAACACTTCCGGAACCGGGGCGGCAAAAGGGGCCATCATTTTCTGCAAACGGACGACTTTTTCTGCCAGCTGCGCTTCATATTGTTCGGTAGGAAGGTGTTCGGGGGTCATGATGCATCCTGAATAAAATAATTACGCGGGGATTGTAGGGAAAGTGTCGGGGATGTCCAGCTCTGATGATATTCAGAAATATAACGATAGAAGTCTGGACATCTATATGTTTCTAATTATAGCATCATGTTACCGGTCCTATGTGTTAATAGGGAATCCAGTGTAAATCTGGAGCTGACGCGCAGCGGTAAGGAACAGTGGGATGAGCGCATTATGCAGACACTGCGGTGGTTTAGCGGGAAGTCTTCATCCATAACACACCCCAAGCCCGAAGACCTGCCGGAACACGTCGCATTTGGTTTCTATCATCGCGTACTACTGATAGTAGCCGGCGGCATCCTTTGTATATTACGGATGCTTTTAAAATGATTAAAAAGGCTTCGCTGATGACGGCCCTCTCCGTCACGGCATTTTCCGCTTGGGCGCAAGACAGCAATTCAGATACGTTAGTGGTGACGGCAAACCGTTTTCAACAGCCGGTCAATACGGTCCTTGCGCCAACGGATGTTGTTACGCGGGAAGATATTCAGCGCTGGCAGTCAAAAGATCTTAATGATGTGATGCGTCGCCTGCCGGGGGTGGATATTTCGCAGACCGGCGGGATGGGGAGCAGTTCTTCCCTCTACGTTCGCGGCACGGAAGCACGTCATGTGCTGGTGCTGATTGATGGGATCCCAATGGCGCGGGCAGGTATTGGTAACGCCATTGACATTGGCCAGATTCCGGTATCCCTGGTGCAGCGTATCGAATACATCCGCGGGCCGCGTTCTGCTGTTTACGGTTCCGGGGCGATTGGCGGTGTGGTCAACATCATTACCATGAGTGACGATGAACACGCGCAGATCAATGCCGGGATGGGGTCGAATGGCTACCAGACTTATGATGGAGCGGTAAATAAACGTTTTGGCGACACGATGGTGACGGCGGCAGGTGCCTATCAGACGACCAAGGGCTTTAACGTCAAACCAGATTCCCCTTACAGCGGCGATAGCGACCGCGATGGTTATAGCAACAAACTGTTCTGGGGTGCCGTACAGCACAAGTTTGACGAGAGTTTTTCGGGTTTCTTCCGTGGTTATGGATACACGACTAACAACGATTATGATCAGGATACGATGTATGGTTCTCCTGCTGGTAACGACGAGGGTCGGAACTATAACCAATCCTGGGACACTGGACTGCGTTATAACTCGGGCATCTATTCCTCTCAGCTAATTGCGAACTATCAGCACCTTAAAAATTATAACTACAGTAGCAACCTTGGCCGCTATGCGGGTGATGCTACGCTGGATGACATGGAACAGCGTTATATTCAGTGGGGTAACAACTTTGAAGTAGGACATGGTTCAGTGAGCGGTGGTGTTGACTGGAAACAGGAAAAGCTGACTTCCAGCAGTACGACGAAATCTGATATCTACAAACGCGACACCACAGGGCTTTATTTGACCGGGCAGCAACAGATCGATACCGTCACGCTGGAAGCCTCGGGTCGTGAAGATCACGATGAGCAGTTTGGCTGGCACGGCACGTGGCAAACTGCGGTGGGCTGGGAATTTGTTGATGGTTATCGCGCAACGCTTTCTTATGGTACCAGCTTCCTGGCGCCATCTTTAGGGCAGCAATTCGGCGCGACGCGTTATGCATCGCAATATTATTCAGGTATTGCAGCAAACCCAGATCTAAAACCGGAAGAGTCTAAACAGTGGGAAGCGGGAATTGATGGGATTACGGGGCCACTGGATTGGAAAATCTCAGCATACCATTATGAAATTCAAAACCTGATTGATTATAAAAGCGCGAACAACGTCAACCAGTATATCAACGTGAAGTCGGCCACCATTAAAGGTCTGGAGTGGACAGGGAACATCACGACTGGCCCGGTAGAGCATCACCTGACGCTGCAATATACTGATCCTCGTGACGATGAAACCAACCAGGTTCTTGCTCGCCGAGCGAAACAGCAGGTGAAGTATGAAGTCACCGGGCAGGTTTATGACCTCGGCTGGAATATCGCTTACCAATATCTGGGTCAGCGCTATGACAACGACTATGATGAGACAACAAGCTCCTCTAGTCGCGTTAAACTGGGTGGCGTAAGCCTATGGGATGTCGGATTGTCATATCCGGTCACCTCACACCTGACAGTTCGTGGTAAAATAGCCAACCTGTTCGATAAAGATTACGAGACAGCATATGGCTACCCAACTGCAGGACGGGAATACACCTTGTCTGGCAGCTACACCTTCTAAACCACGTCCCACCGTGCTGGTGTTTGATTCCGGCGTCGGTGGGTTGTCGGTATATAATGAGATTCGGCATCTCCTGCCGGAACTCCATTACATCTACGCTTTCGATAACGTCGCTTTTCCATACGGTGAGAAAAGCGAAGAGTTTATTGTTGAACGAGTCCTTGAGATCGTGACCGCTGTTCAGCAGCATTACCCGCTGGCGCTGGCCGTTATTGCCTGTAATACCGCAAGTACCGTTTCCCTCCCCGCACTGCGCGATAAATTCGCATTTCCTGTCGTTGGTGTTGTCCCGGCAATAAAACCGGCAGCACGCTTGACGGCGAATGGTATTGTGGGTCTGCTGGCAACGCGCGGGACGGTAAAGCGTCCTTATACACGCGAACTTATTGCCCGCTTTGCTAATGAGTGTCGGATCGAGATGCTGGGGTCGGCGGAGTTGGTGGAACTGGCGGAAGCTAAACTGCATGGTGAGCCAGTCCCGCTGGATGAGCTGCGTCGTATCCTGCGGCCCTGGCTGAGGATGCAGGAACCTCCAGATACTGTTGTGCTGGGCTGTACGCATTTCCCTCTATTACATGACGAGTTGCAACAAGTTCTGCCTGAGGGGACGAGAATGATCGACTCCGGTGCGGCCATTGCGCGTCGAACGGCCTGGCTGCTGGAGCATGAAGCGCCGGATGCAAAATCTAGTGATGCGAATATTGCGTACTGCATGGCGTTGACGGCAGAAACTGAACAACTTTTACCCGTTCTGCAGCGCTATGGCTTCGAATCGCTGGAAAAACTGCCGCTCTAAGGGTGTTTTGCGCAAAAAAGAGACGGTTGAAAGGTTTTTTGAAAACAGGGCTTGTCAACTTCTCAGAACTCCCTATAATGCGCCACCACTGACACGGAACAACGGCTTACAGGCCGCCGGG